>NC_007577.1:1025522-1367363 GCF_000012645.1 Prochlorococcus marinus str. MIT 9312
ATTTCATCGGCCTCATCTAAAACAAGACAATTTATGCTATTAACTTTAAAGGTTCCCTGCCTTATATGATCCATTATTCGGCCAGGGGTTCCAACTACTACGTCAACTTTTCTTTTTAACGCATAAATTTGATTTCGATAGTCGGTGCCTCCATATATTGCAATTGTCTTAAAATTAGTAGATTCAGAACTATAACTTTTAAAAGATTCTGCAACTTGAGTTGCCAACTCTCTAGTAGGGGTCATAACTAAAACCTTGGCATTTAATTCTTTATTATCTGCAAGTTTTTCTATTAATGGTAATGCGAAAGCTGCAGTCTTTCCTGTTCCAGTTTGAGCTTGGCCTAATAAATCTCTGCCTAACATTAGTTCCGGAATTGCAGCTTTTTGGATAGGAGTTGGATTTTTATATCCTTTATTGCTTAACGAATTTAAGATCGATTGATTAAACCCAAAATCGAGAAACCCATTCTCATTATCATTTCCTATTGATATTTCCAATGGTTGAGATTTAATATCTGTTTTGTTTTCTAAGTTCTTTATCTCGAGAAGGGACGCGTCATCATGCTGAGATTTTTCCTGCCCATTATCAACTGAGTTGCCATCTTTTTTTAAAGCCATTTTAAATGCCCAATGATCTTCTGATTAGGCACTCAACAAATATCTAAATTTACTTAAATTGTTGACTAGCCTTGCAGAGCCGAGTCATTAATCTAACATCTTGAGGTTAAAATCTTACTAATTTCTCAAAAATAAGATTTAATTTAAATAATATATATTTAGAAACTTTTTCGCTCTTGTAACAGCAGTATAAAGTAACCTTCTTTCAAAATTATCTCTGCAAAAGATATTTTCATTATCTTTCTTTTCTTTTACAGCATATTGATTTCTTCTATATTTTTGTGACCACAAAATGCTTACTTTCTCAGATTCACTTCCTTGAGATTTATGAATAGTAATGGCTATTGCTGGCACAACATTTTCTAAATTAGATGGATCAATTAATGCGACAATTTCTTCGTTATTATCATTAAATTTTCTAAAAAGATATTTTCTTTTATTTTTTAAACCTATAATTACTCCGATATCACCATTTGACAATCCAAGTTCAATATTATTTTTTGTACACATTATCGGAACACCCTCGTTAAGAGTTTTAAGGTCATATGGTTTTTTTTGACCAAAAACAATTTCATTCAAATATTCAACACTCCATATTCCAGAATTTTTTTCACATAAAATCAAGTAACTTTGTAAATCCAGAAATATCTTATCTACTAAATCTTTTTCATTAAGCAATAAATTATCAATACCCTCATCAAATATATATTTTTTTTTACTTAAATTTGAAGTTGAAAGATTTAACTTATTTAGATGACTTGTAATAGAAAAAAATAGATCTTTTGGAATATCTTTTTCTGTACTTTTTGAAATAGTAACTTCTTTTGAATTGTTATCTTTTTCTAATTCTTTTATCTTTTGATTAA
Source organism: Prochlorococcus marinus str. MIT 9312 (assembly GCF_000012645.1). NCBI lineage: Bacteria > Bacillati > Cyanobacteriota > Cyanophyceae > Synechococcales > Prochlorococcaceae > Prochlorococcus > Prochlorococcus marinus. The sequence continues at coordinate 1,027,009 of NC_007577.1, forward strand.
GTAAGGAACAATCATTATTAAATATTAAACTACTAATTAATGCTATATCTCCAATATTTCTATAAGTTTTTTCTAAATTTACTACAGATGATTTAATTGAACTATTTTCACCATATTCAAACAAATAATTCCAGATAGAACAGTTATTTACTGGAGACAATTGATTTTTATCTCCAACTAAAATAATTTTACAGTCCTTTGCTAGCAAACTTAAAACTGATTCAATCAAATCAATATTAACCATTGACATTTCATCAATTATAAAAATATCAAGTTCTTTTAGTTTAAATTTCAACTTAAGAGATTTATTTTGAGAATTTAAAATCCATCTATGTAAAGTTTGAAATTCTATTTGGTCTAGAAATTTGCTAAAGGAAATATTTTTATCATTAAGAGCTTCTTTTAGACGAGCTGTAGCTTTACCTGTTGGAGCAGACAAACCAATATTTAAAAAGTTATCCATTCGAAGGAGTTCTAGTATTAAGTTTATTATTAAAGTGGTTTTACCCGTACCTGGTCCTCCTTGAAGGAAAACTAAGTTTGAATATTTAAATATATTTTTAATTTGATCAATTTTATTATCATCTTTATAAATTATCGGGTTCATTAAATTATCGGTATCTATTTTTTTTAAAAATAAATTCATAACTCTTTCTATCTTTTTTGACCATTTTGATAGGGATAATTTTCTATTTACTAATACGAATGGAGAATTAAGGGAACCTATCAAGCCTATATTTTTTAGAACATCTATATGTTTATTAGGCCAGCCATCTTCAAAAAATTCAAAGATTATTAAACTATTATCTACATCAATAATAGTTTCACCATTTTTTTCAACCTCTAATAAAATTCTTATTGCATCTTTTACGAAATTTCCATATTTTTTTTCATTGAATTTGAAAATACCTAAGATTAAATTAAATATATGATAATATTCGAACTTTTCAATATCCGTAGTAGTTTTAGTCATTCTAAAAAAGGTTATCTAAATAATTAATTCTCTTTAAAGGTGCTTTGCCAATAAAAATACCTGGCGATATATCTTTCGACTTAGATTTTTCAAATAATTCAAAATCTGGCAATCCCTTTAAAAACAAATAAATATATCCTCCTAGATGTATATGTGGTTGATAATTTTTAAGTCGCCACTTTAATAATCTATGCAATGCTAATAAATAAAGGTGAGATTGCAATGGATAATGATGTTTAATCATTTCATTTCTCATATTTTCATAGTTATAGTTTCTTGGTAAACAATCACTATTATCAATTCCAGAAATAAAATTACTTTTCCAATCAATTACCCACCATTTACTATCTTCTAATTTATTACCTACAGGGAAAACACAATCAATACATCCTGAATGAAAGCCTTTATTCATGATTTGAAGATCATTTATTTTGTTTGCATATTCTTCACCAAATTCATATTCCTGATCTAAAAGAAAGCATTTTGATATATCATAAGAATTAATATTTCTACCTTCATAAGATAGAGTTAAATCATATTTAAGCTCCTTAATTAAGTAATCATTTGGAATATCCACTAGTTTCTTGTTTTGTAATTCACTTCCTAAAGATAAATTTATAATTCTCAAAATCGCATCTTTTACTTTAAAAGCCAAAGAAGTATCGATTTGATGAAAGTTCAATTCCTCAATAATTAAATCAATTAATTCTTGATTATTATTATTTCTAAATTCAAATCTTTCTATTATTTTGTGCAGACAAGTCCCAGCAATAGTTCCTTTTGGGAATTCACTTAAGGGATTTGGATAAGAAAAATAATTAGGATAATTCATTGATTTCCTAAGATTAGACTCTTTGATAATTGATATATTATCTTCATAATCCTTATATTGATTAATGACTGCATCAATATTTTTATCTTTACTTATCCAAGAAGAATAACTTGAATAAGAAATAAATTGATCAGAATTAAATTCTTTAGATATCTTTTTATTAAAGTTATGGATTTTCCAAAGATTATTATTCAATCTCTTGGTTTGGAACTTAGCAAAAATTTCTTTTATTTTCTCTTTTTCTATCCTATCTTCAAAAGTAGACTTATAATTATTAATATTTTCTAAATTATTAAGTAAATCGATATTTAAAATATTATTTGTATCTTCCAAATCATTAAAAACTATAAGTTTATATTTGCTCCTTGTAAGTGCCACATAAATTAACCTTTCACTCTCTTTAAATAAATCTTCTTCTTCTATTAATTTAAATTTTTCAACCTTCGCGTAATTATTAGAAATATTAATGTATATGTTTCTATCAATATTTGATTTCCAAAGAGGGCCTTTAATTTTATTTGACTTATTTGAAATAATTGATAGATATGGACATAGGACTATTTCAAATTCTAGGCCTTTACTACTATGAATGGTAGAAAGATTTATTCCATTTTGAAGATTATAATCTTTCGTCAAAAAATCTTCTCCACTACAAATTCTTAGAATATGATCTAACTGATTTTTATACCAGTTAAAAACTTTATTGAGATTAAAATCATTATTCATTAATTCTATTTCAACAATTTCTGAAAGTTGAAATAAATTTGAATTTAAATCTAGATCTTGAATAATCGAGGATGAATTGTAATTTATAAGGAGTTCATTAACAATATTTAAAAAACCTTTTTCTTTTAGTTCCTGGGACCAAGTAATGCATTTATTAATTAAAATTTCTAAATTATTACTAATTCCATCATCAAGTAATTCTTCTAATTCTATTTCTATAAACTTTGAAGCAGCAAGTAAAGTTATATTTTTTAAAAACCTCGGATTTAATAAACATTCAATGAATAAAAATAGTAGAGAACTTGCTTCTGTATCAAAAATATTTTGTTTATTTTGAATTTTGCATGGGAGGTTAAACTGATTTAATTTTTTTTTTAAATCTAAGCATTGCGAATTATTTAATGTAAGAATCGCAATTTTATTAATATCAATTTCTTTATTATTTAAAATAAAGTTAACTATGTAATGAGTTACAAGATCCTCTATATCAGTCTCCTTTTTTGAAAATTCTACAATTTCAAATACATCCTTAAATTTAAATTCAGAATTAATATTTTCATTAATTCTAGAGGTTAATTTCCTATAGTTTAGTTTTGATTGTTTAAGTCCATTCTTATAAAGTTTATTAAGAACATCAATTAAATTTTTTGAGGATCTATAGTTATCTGTAAGACTAAAAACTTCGATTGCATTAGATCTTGCATCTAAGTAAGTTTCAATATCTCCACCTCTAAATTTGTAGATCGCTTGTTTTGGATCACCTACACAAAGTAAAAAATGATTTTTAGTATTAAAGAACTTTTTTATTAAATTCCATTGGGTATTATCTGTATCTTGAAACTCATCTACTAAGACACATTTAAAATTTTTTTGAATTTTAGATAGAGTAATACTATTACTAATTTCTGAATCTAGAAATTTATTTTCTACAGTCTTTATAAGATCATTGAAGTTGAAAATAGAAAAACTTTTCTTTAATTCAATTAATTTTATATAAGCTAATTGGGTAAATATTCTTACAAATTCGGTATAGAAACCTTCTTTTATTTTATAAATTTTATCTTGTAATAAATTAAATTTAGTAAAATCTAATTTTAGATTATATTTATTAATTTCTTTAGATATATTTTCATTGTAAAAATATTTAGATAAAAGATCATCTTTAGAAATATCATATACAAAATCAATCACATTTTTAGAATTAAGCCTTTTGTTAATATTTTCAATCCAACAATTTATTTGATTAAACTTATCATTTCTTGGTTTTGCTGCATATATTTGACTTTTACCACCACTCTCCTTAATTAATTTTCCCAACTCTATGAGTTGTAAAAATAATTCCTTACCTTTCTTATTCCATTCAACACAAAACTCGTTCCAATTTAAATAAAAAAAATCATTAAAATAGTTATTTAAATCAATAATCTGATATTTATTATTTATTTCAAATTTATAGATATTTTCTTGATCTATATTTTTTAAAATTCCTACAAAAAATGACTTATTGATCCTACTGCCAAATCTAGAACTTATTTTTTTTTGGTTAACTGCCGAAATAAGCTCATGATTAAGATTAAGAAAAGAATCAATCCACAAATTATCTATTACATCTTTATACAAATTATCTATATTATTCTCAATGTATGGATCTTGAGTTACACCTATTTCAATACTATATTCATTAATAATATTATTACAAAAAGAATGGAATGTAGTTACTTGTAACTTGTAAATTTCATTAACAAAATTATCAATTTCGGATATAATTTTTTTCTTGGATTTTTCCTTCTCCTTAAATTTTAGATACCAATCCTTAAGGGTATTATCTATCTTACTTTCATTATGATTTTGCAAATATAATTTTAAATCCTGAAATCTCAAAAGTATTTTATCTCGTAATTCAGAACACGTATTTTTTGTAAAACTTAATAAGAGTATCTCATCTGGTTTAATTTTTTTCTCCAAAACATTTCTTAAAACCAGGTGAGCTAAAGTGAAACTTTTGCCAGTTCCTGCACTTGCTTCTACTAATTTAAATTTGTTATCTAAATTAATTTGATTAATATCCATATCTTTATTTAATTAATATTTGACCTCATTTTTATAAAGTAAGTAATTCTTATATTTATTGTTTAAATATTGTTCTTCTAAATCAATCTTAAATTTAATTATTAAAACCAGACTTATTGATAAAAATAAGTAATAAATAGATAGCTTGGTTATAAAAACGCCAAAGGAAATAAATATTAAAGAATAGTACATAGGATGACGCGTAAATCGATAAATACCTGTAGTTACAAGATCACTATTGTTTAAAGGTCTTGGGAAAGGGGATAAATTTTTACCTAAGTCTTTAATTGCAACTAACAATATTATGAAAGCGATTATGATAATTAAAAACCCCACTAAATAAGATAAAGGACTAACTTGAATTATTTGTTTTTGTGGAATAAATTCCCATTGAAAAAAATGGAGACTAATAATAAAGAACTGTAAAAAAACAAGGATTATTTGATAAGCACCTTTATGAAAAATTTTCAAATTAAATATAGTCATTTTTTATTTCTTTAATGCATTAATAAGAGGAGCATATAATCTTAACGATAATTTATCAAAATTATTATTTCCCAAAAAGAAATCTTGTTCTTTTTCATTGCCAAAACATAATTTCATTTCGATATTATCTCTTTCTCCTTTAGAAAAAAATTTATTACCAATCCATCTATCCGTAAAAGCTTTTTTCTCATTTTTTGATTTTATTTTAGCTTCTACGTATTTATAAGAACTTTCTGGAGGGAGAGGAAAACATTTTTCAGAATAATTTTTAAAAATATTTATGTATTCCTCCAAAATTAAATTTGACTCAATTAATCCAGGTGATTGAATAATTTGCGATTTATAATAATTTTCTGTTCTAAAAATTACTTTAGTCTTTTTTATATTCTTCTTTAAAGAAGAAATGAAGAGTGTTTTTATCCAAGCCTCTGTCAAACGACTAAAACTTAGTTTCGAATGAATTAATTCAATTACGGTATCGTCAGCAATGAAATATTCTTCTTTATTTGCATTTGACTTAACATAAATTCTATTAATCTTATTATGTTCACTCAAACTTATTGATAGACTTTCTAATAAATCTTTGATTTCTTTTTCTTTTATAAAAATACTATTTTTAGGCATAATAATCCCATTTTCAACCAATTGAGCATTGATATTCAGATTTTTTAAATCATCAATAACATTATGATTATCAATCTCTAATTCCTGGATTATTTTTGTAATTAGTTGCGACTTCTGCAGATTACTTACATACTCCTCATCTGGATGATGAATAAATATTTCCTTGGGAGAAATATTTTTTTTATTTAGCCAATATTTTTGTGGAGTCTTGAACCAATAAATCAGTTCTGATAATTTATAATTTTTAATATCAGATTTTTTTTCATTCCAATCTATATCTTCTACTAAAGAATAATTACTTTTAATTATCTCAGAACTATCAAGATCAATTATTTCTTTTTTATTTAAATCAGAATATTTAATTATTAGTTCTCTTTGGGCTTGGTTTAAAAAACTATCAAAAAAAGAAATCAACTCTTTTATAGGAAAAGAAACATCTAATTTTTTATTGTTTTTGTCATTCCTTACCCAAGTAACTATAAATTTATCTCTACAGGAAATTAACAACTCAAGAAATGAATATTTCTCTCTTTCAAAAACGGATGGATCGCCAAGGTGATATTTATTATTTAATAAATTAATATTTTCATTCTTTGATAATTTTGGATAATAAACACTATTCATATCTATTAAGAAGATAACCTTGTGTGGAATATGCCTTGAACTTTCAATATCACTTACAAGGATCTTGTTGATACGTGATTTGCTTTGATATTTAGCTTCATTTATACAAGAAATTAATATCTCTCTAAAAACATTTAACAAAATAAGATCATCAGGTATTAAAGGTATTGCGTGATTATCAAGAATTCTAATTATTTCAGTTATTTTTAAATTGAAATTTGCATTAGAATTAGAAATGCTTTTTAATATAAACTTTATCTTTTCAACCCAACTTGAGTAAGAAAAAGATCCTCTTAGCAAATTAATATATTTTTTAAAATCAAGTAATAATTTAACCCATTTATTCAAATCCAAACTTATATTTTTTAAGCTAAATGGTTTTAAATTAAAAGTACCTAAATTGACTTCTTTTTCATAAATTAGGCCTAAAGTAATTCTATTTATACACCAGTCTAGAGTATTTTTTTCTTCGCCTAATCTTTCATTAGCATCTAATCCCCAATGAAAACCAACTTGGGTAAGTAAGAAAATAATTTCATCCTTTTCAGTAATATCAAAATCAAAAATGTTCTGAGTTACTTTTTTTGAAAGAATATAATCTATTTTTTCAAGTGTAATTTTCTCATTTGCTATTTCAGTGATGTCAATTAAAAATTTATAAATGTCTGGAAAATCATAATTATCATCATCAATAAAAAAATAAGGTATCTTCTCACCATTAATTAATTCATTATTAAAGATATACTTTAGATATGGTTTGATTAGATTAATTTGTGGAGATAAAACAGCAATATCACTATATTTAATATTCTCACAAGAATTTATTATTTCTATAATTTTATTTCTTATATATTCTAATTGACTATTCTGATTGAAATGCTCACGAAGTAATATTGAATCATCCCTTTCATTTACTATAAAATCATTGTTATTATTATCAATTAGTCTTTTTTGTATTTGATTAAGAAGAGGAATATCTTTCTTCTTATTAAAATTAGTTGTTGGATCAATATATATTAAATTATTTTTTAAATTTATACCTTCTTTATTAATATTTTCCTCAATTAATTTCTGAAAATTTGCTCCATACTTACCAAATATTTTCTCTATATTTGTATTTTTTAAATTCAAATTACTTTCAAAATTATCAAATTCCAACTCACCTTCAAGATAATTAATTCTATTCCATAAATCATCTCCTGCAGATAATAAATATAAATTTACATTAGTAAATTTTGAAAGTTCTGAATAAAAGTTAATATGCAGTTTAGATAAGTTATTATCGGAAATAATATAAATTTGATTTGGGACTTTAATTTGAAGTTTTTTAACTTTTCTTAAATTCTTTATTAATTGAATCATGTATAAACATGAGGGCTTTTCAGATACCTTTTTCTCTAATAATTTATATAAAATGGGTTGCCAAAATTGATCTGAATTCAAATTCTTAAATAGATTAATTGAATTAATTTCATATCTATTCCATTCAGCAATCATTTCAGGTCTAAAAATTAGATAATCAATAAAATTATTCGCGATCTTTTTTGTCAGATTATATATGTCTCCATCAATTGTTTTTTCATTATCCAAATATTTATTAATCCAATTTCTAAGCGGAAATGATTCTTTAAAGCTATTTAATTCTTCTAATGAATCAATAATGCCCCATTTAATTGACTCAAAATTCCATAAACCCATATCAATTCCAGGGAAAAAATTTGTCAATAATGATTCGGTGTAACTTGATATTGTCTTGAATTCATAAAGTGCACTTATTTTGTTTCTTATAGTTATTTGTTCACTTAACCACTTCCCCAAAAAATAATTAGGAACAGCTATTTCTAAATTATCAGTTATAAGAGGAGGACATATTTTTAATTCTTCTGCCAAAAGCTCACTAATTACTTCAATTTTGTTTGACTTATATAGATTGAGCAATTTAATGATTGGTTATATTACTCAACTTTAAATGGATCAGTTATTTCTGCATTAGGAAATTCGAATTCCCCAACAGCAACAAATTCTAAACGCAGCTTTAAGAAAGTTATAAATTTTTTATCCGTCGATAAAATAGCTGCTGGGGGTGATGGAATCTTTGCTTTTAGATCAATAAATTGGTTGGTTTGCAAAAAGGATGGATTTTTTAAAAGCCAAAAATCTATTTCTTTATTATTTTCTTTATAGTTCCTCATCCTCTCTTTCAAAATCTCCTCAATTGGTTCTTCAACAGTTAAAAACTTTTCACTTGCCGCGACGAAAAAGTATGTTGTCATTTTGAAATTTAATTTGATGTAATAAGGGACTTCATTTCACGTACAGACTTTTCTAATCCTATCGCTAAAGCCCTTGCAACAATACTATGACCTATGTTCAACTCGTTCATATTGTTAATTGATGCAATTTTTTTAACATTATTGTAGTTAAGGCCATGACCAGCATTAACAACTAATCCAAGATCATTTGCTAAATGTGTAGACTCTATAATCCTTTGGAGCTCTTTATACTGTTCAGATCCTGATAGTTCAGCATATTTTCCAGTATGTAATTCTATAAAATCAAACCCTATTTCTTTGGAATAATTTATCTGTTCACCAAGAGGATCAATGAATGCACTTACTTCTATATTTGAATGCTTTAAATTTTCAACAAAATTCTTAAGGTATTGCGCATTACTTTTTAAATCCAACCCGCCTTCAGTAGTAACTTCCTCTCTTTTCTCGGGTACAAGTGTTACATAATCGGGTAGAGTTTTTTTAGCAATTTCTAACATTTCTTCTGTAGCAGCCATCTCTAAATTGAGTTTTGTTTTTATAGTCTCCTTCAGAAGGAATACGTCTCTATCTTGTATATGTCTTCTATCTTCTCTTAGATGAACTGTTATGGAGTCTGCACCTCCTAATTCAGCTAAAAAAGCAAATTGCACAGGGTCAGGCTCCACAGTTTTCCTTGCTTGCCTTACATTTGCAATATGATCAATGTTTACTCCTAAAGTTGCCATAATTTTGAAAATCTTAGTTTCTAGACAATCTAGTAACCGCCCAATAATAGCTAATAAAAAAAGGCAAACACTTAAATTATTAATATATAGTAAATAGAACTTGAAGAAGAATTCCTTAGATATTTGGCATAAAATCAACCCTCTATTGGGATTTATTGCAATGTTCGTTACCCAGGACGTTGTTTTGAGATTCTTTTTTAGAAAAAAGAAAATATTAAAAAATGGTTTTTCGATTCCTATGAATTCCTCTATTATTTTGGCTCCAACCCACAGATCAAGATGGGACGGCTTAATACTCACCATGGCAATGGGTAGAAGGGTAACAAAAAAGGATTGTAGATTTATGGTTACTAAATCTGAAATGAGAGGAATACAAGGTTGGTTTTTAAAAAGACTTGGATGTTTTTCGATAAATCAATTTTCGCCATCTCTCTCAGCGTTAAGATATGCGATTGATCTTATAGAGAAAAGAGAACAACTTGTAATTTTTCCCGAAGGTAAAATCAATAAATATGGGAAAAAATTAATTCTAAAAGAAGGACTATACAGATTAGCTCGATTAGCTACAAAAAAGACAGAATCTATTATTATCATTCCAATCGGAATTGCCTATAGCAAAATATCTCCAAATTTTAGGAGCGAATTTTGTTTATCCTTTGGACAACCAATAGCAATGAATGATTACTTAAACTTTACCATCAAGGAATTTAATAAATTTCTAAATGAGAAAATGCTCAAAGAGGAAGAAATAGCATTAAAAAATGTAGGTAGATGAATCCGTAATAAGTTACTATTAATTTTAATAATTTAATGAAAATATGAAATTTTTAAAATTAATCTCAATTTTTTTAATATTTTTTGGAAATTTTTCTTATAAAAATTTAGTTCACGCAGAAATTAAGAATGCAAAAGACTATAAGGTACTTTCAAAACTTAGTAATCAGCTCTCCATATCAAACGTAGACTATTATCTAAAACAGGGCGATAAATCTATAAAAAATGGTGATTTTGACAAAGCTAAGGATTTCTATCTAGATGCAAGAAATTTAGCAAAGCAACTGGCTTCGTTTTATTCCGATCTTAATACTTCGTTCAAAGGAATTGATGCAAGGATACCAAATGAAATGCAGAGGAAAGGTAAGCAAACATTACAAATTTTGGCAGAATCAAATGAAAGATTAGCTTCTTTATATATAAAAACTGAAAAACCTGATGTTGCAGTACCCTTACTTGTAGAAACAATTAGAATAATGTCTCCTAATAGCCAAGAAGGTAAAGAAGCTTATGAAAGATTGATCCAACTAGGATTTGTTGAAACTAAATACAAAGGTTAATTTAAATTAATTATGATCACGAAAAAAGAAGTTATTAATTTAATTACAAAGAAATTACCAAGTTCCCAAGTTTTTGTTGAGAACCTTAAGGGAAATGATCATTTGCAGGTAACTGTAATTGCAACTCAATTCAATGGATTATCATTAGTTAAACAACATCAGCTAGTCTATTCTGCATTAAAGGAAGAATTAGCTTCAGAGGCTATCCATGCACTGGCATTAAAAACAGAAACACCTAATTGAATTATGGACAACTTAACAAAAGATAAAATACAAAAACTGATTGACTCTAATCCAGTTATGGTATTCATGAAAGGGACTAAATTAATGCCTCAATGCGGTTTCTCCAACAATGTAGTTCAAATACTTAATTCCCTAGGTATTGAATTTGGTACTTTTGATGTTTTAAGCGATTTCGAAGTACGAGAAGGTATTAAAAAATATTCCGATTGGCCAACAATTCCTCAAGTTTATTTAAAAGGAGAATTTCTTGGTGGATCAGACATTCTTATCGAAATGTACAACTCAGGAGCTCTGAAAGAAAAAATAGAAATTGAATTAGCGTCTTAACACATTTAATAAGTATAAATACTGATTTGATTAATAAAAATTAATATTTTAAATCCTTTTTTTATCAAAAAAACCCTTATTTTCGTCTCCTTCTGGATCAATAAAACTTGATGGATCTAAAATCCATCTTTCAATTAATCTTTCTAATTTCTCTTGATCTCTTTGCTCTAAACCACTGCAATTCCTTAATGCTTGGAGATAACCATCACTATATAATTTAAGATCAGATGGGGTATGAAAACGAGTAACCAAGTCTTGGCAACTATCGCAAATTGATTGAAAATGACGAATTGCTTTAGGATTTTCAAATGATGTCATAATTCGATAAGTTCCGATTTTTATTTAGCATTTGTTATACCTTATTAAGGATGATAAAAAATTGCCTGGTCAAACAGTAATTAAGAATGCAATCAACTGAGCAAATCTTAGCTTCAACTCCTGGCAGTTCACAATTGCCTGCGAGCTCTCAAACCCCCTCAAGAGTTCTTGTTGTTGAACCACACCCCACACTTAGAACGGTCCTTGTACAAAGGCTTCGTCAAGATGGCCATCTAGCTGCTGCAGTCGGATCAGCAGCAGAAGCTGTTGACCTATGTAGAGAACAATCACCTGACCTACTAGTTAGTGCTGAAATCCTTGAGCAGAACACTGCAATGAGACTTGCCCAACAGTTGGGTTCTTCAGTAATAGTACTAACAGCAAGATCAGGTGTTGAAGCATTAGTTAATCTATTAGACGAAGGGGCAGATGATGTTCTTAGAAAACCGTTTGGATTAGAAGAGCTTGCAGCAAGATGTAGAACGCTTTTAAAAAGAGGGAGAATAGGGTTACAAGAAAAAGTTGAGGTTGGGCCTCTAGAAGTTCATCTTCTTTTAAGGCAAGTAACTCTTAGTGAGAAGCCTGTAGAATTAAGTCCTAGGGAGTTTGCACTGCTTTGCGCTCTTCTGATGCCGCCAGGCATGGTTAGAAGTCGTCAAGAGCTCCTAAGGATGGCATGGCCCCCTTTCAGCGGAGGGCCAAGATCTGTAGATACTCAAGTGCTAACATTGCGAAGAAAATTAGAGCAAGCAGGCCTGGGAGAAGGTGGTGGAATAACTACTGTTAGACAACAAGGATATCGATTTAGTATCGACAATATTTAATTCAAAAAAGCAAAAAGCTCACCAATAATCATCGTAACCGAGAGTAAAGTCAATAACTTATAAGTCCAAAGAGGGGATATATAAGATAATTCATTAATAGCAATACCAGTATTTTTGGAAACAATTGAAAGGAATTTTTCAAGATTTTCTAACCTTTGTGGAATAAGAAAATGATTACCTCTATTCGTATTAAAGTAATAAACTTTACTACCCTGACTGGTGGGTAGAGATTTTATTAAATTAATATCTTTCCAAGGAATTTCCCAATTTTTTCTCCCTAGGGCTTTAGAAATAAAGCTAGTTTTATATGAAATTTTATTATTACAAGTTTCTACATAATCACTTGTGATATTAAAGATCAAAAAAAGGCCTAAGACAAATGCAGCAATAGAAGGGATTCTTAATTTATCAATTGCTATAAACGGAATAGGAATTGTAAGCGCTAGATATAAAGCAATTAACGAACTTTTTACAAAAAAAAGAGTTTTAAACTTTTCTTTCATTTAAGAATCCTTTAATTTGGTAATTTAAAACTATTTATATTTAATTTTGCACCTATTTTATGTGCGCAAGCGTACCCACTAAAAGCTACAGCATTTAGGCCTTGACCTGGAAAGCACGAATCGCCTACGCAATAAAGATTTTTAATTTTTGTCGTATTAAAAGGCATTGGCAAAAGCCCAAGTAACTTTTTGCTAGGAATTGGTCCATAACTACCTTCATATCTTCCAAGAAACTTTTTATGGGTTTTTGGAGTGCCAATTTCTTTGTGATCAATATTTTGTTCAAGGTTAGGCAAAATAATTGAAATCTTGTCAATAAGAAATGAAAAATATTTTTCTTTCTTTTGCAGATATTCTTTCCTTGATAATCCTTCCCATTCACTCATTGATGAAGGAGTAAATGCATGGACGATATGTTTACCTTCAGGAGCTAAAGATGAGTCCAGCAAAGTAGGTATAGAAACAAAAATGACTCCTTTTTCACTTTCTAATTCATCCCAATTCTCGACAATTATGTGATGACAGTTAAAGGTATTGCTTATTAGATTTTTTTCTACCCCGAGGTGAATAGACACAAAAGAAGGGGAAGGTTGATATGTCTCAGACCACTTATATTCACTTTTTGGCACATTTTTACTTGAAATTAATCCTTTCTTCTTATCTTTAAGTCCAAATGTATCCCATCTTGTGGAATTAGATACGATAATATTTGAGTAAATTTCTTCCCCATTTGAAAGCTTAACTCCTACCGCTTTCTCATCCTTTAAAATTATTTCAGTAACATTGGCTTTATAACGAATTTGACTTCCTAATTTTTCGATACCAGCAACTAACTTCTCTGCTATTGTTCCTACTCCTCCTTTTGGATAATTTATACCCCCTGCATGCCTATCTGTAAAAACCATTCCCGCATTAATCATAGGAGTTTTGAGAGCTGGCATTACTGACCAGCAAAAACATTCGATATCTATAAATTTTAAAAGTTCAGGATCTTTTATAAACTTTCTGGCAACATCTCCTGCATTTACTGGCAACCATCTAGCCAAACCTAAACAGGAAAATGGAGCTTTAAAGAAAACTTTAAAAAGATAACTTGGATCCTCAATGGATAAAAGAGGCATTGAATCTAAACATTTAAATACACTTGCACAAGTATCGTAGAATTTCTTGATACCTTCTTTTTCCTTCGGGAAACTAGCTGATAATTTACTGATAAATTGTTCGTAATTTTTATCTACAGAAATATGAAAGTTATTTGGAAGGTGATATTCCAGTTGCACCGGATCAGGAATAGTTTCACATTTCTCATTTACATCTTTTAGAGCACGAGTTAATAAATTGGTATAACCTTCCTTTCCAAATCCAAAAATCATTGAAGCGCCCACATCAAAGGTATAACCTTTTCTTTTAAAGGATCCTCCACTTCCTCCTGGAATAATATATTTTTCAAGAACTAAAACTTGAGCTCCTTTAGCTGCTAATTGTGATGCAGTTACTAACCCCCCAATTCCTGAGCCGATAATAATTGCATCGAAATTTCTATTATTTGATTTCATTTTCTATTATGCAAGTAGCTTATTTTAATTAATTTTGACAAGTGTGTGATCTTTATTAAAAATATAATCTAATTTTCTTTTAAAAATATTTAGTACGTCAACAGATCTCTGTTGATAAGCAATATACCTTGATCTTTTATCTTTTATTCGTTTAGTTAATTCTGGAACCAAGCCAAATGAAGCAGGGATAGGTTGAAATTTGTTTTTTTTCTGACTAGACATTATTTTATTTCTATTACTTATAAAGTTCATAAGAGAGCCAATCATTGATTCATCAGGAAAAGTTACAGCTATTTCACCCTTAGCAATTAAAGATGCATTAATACCTGCTAACAGTCCTCCTGCCGCTGCTGCTGCATAACCCTCAGTACCCGTTATTTGACCAGCTGCGAAAAGACTTTCCCTTTTCATAAATTGTAATGTTGGCAAAAGCAATTTTGGAGACTCTAAAAAGGTATTTCTATGCATTACTCCAAAACGAACAAATTCAGCCTTTTCTAAACCAGGAATAATCCTAAATATTCTTTTCTGCTCTGACCACTTAAGGTTTGTTTGAAAGCCTACCATATTAAGTAATTTCCCCTCTAAATCTTCTTTCCTCAATTGAACAATTGCATGGGGTCTTTTTTTTAATCTATTATCCCTATCAAATAGATCTCCCCATTTTGGATTCCACAACCCAATAGATTTCAAAGGTCCATATCTCATGGTGTCAATTCCTCTTCTGGCAATTTCTTCTATTGGCAAACAAGCTTCAAAGAAATTAGCAGATTCTTTTTCAAAATCTTTTAAATTAGCTTGCTCTCCTTCAATTAATTGGTTTCTGAAATTGGTGTACTCATATTTATCCATAGGGCAATTCAAATATGCCGGATCTCCTTTATCATATCTACTTGCTTTGAAGACAATCTCGTGATCAATAGAATCTCCATAAATAATTGGACTAGCCGCATCAAAAAAATGACAGTCATCAATACCTGTAAAATCTTGAATTTTATATGCCAAATCATCTGAAGTTAATGGACCAGTAGCGAGGATGGTTATATTTTCTTTGCTAGGGAGATCAAGTTGTTCAATTCTTTTTATATTAATTAAAGGATGATTAGATAAAGTTTCAGTCAAAGCATTACTAAATTTAGATCTATCTACAGCCAAGGCACCTCCAGCTGGAACCGCAAATTTATCTGCTGTTTGAACTATTAATGAATTAAAAATTCTTAATTCTTTTTGCAATAAACCTGCAGCTCTATCCGCACTTATTGCACCAAAACTATTACTACAAACCAATTCTCCAAATTCACCAGTATGATGAGCTGGAGTTGATTTGTAAGGCCTCATTTCAACTAGTTTAACTGGTACTCCAGCATTTGCTATCTGCCAAGCAGCCTCAGAACCTGCAAGACCTGCTCCTATTACAATTACCTCTTTATCTATCAATTAATTAATTTTTATTTCTCTCCGAATTGTCTATCCCATTGCTCTCTTGCTGGTTTTTGAATATTGAAAACAACCCATGCAACTGCAGCAATTATTGGGGCAAAAACGACAATAGCTCTTAACATCTGAAAAAATTCTGTTATTTAAAAATATCTTACCTATTAACTTCAAATAAAGAGAGAATTCTTAATTTTTTAGTTAATAAGTTAAGAAATGTATTTCAATTGTTCAAGTTACGATAATAAGTTGTTTTTTTTACCTTAAAAAGGGATAATTTCATATGTACTCAATTTTACAAAATGGGTCGCTAGCTCAGTGGTAGAGCATCCGGCTTTTAACCGGCTGGTCCTGAGTTCGAATCTCAGGCGACCCACATTTCATATATTTGAGTTCTTTTTTTAATTAACCTATAAAAATAAATTCAAACTTTTACAAAACTGGAACTTATTACTTCCTGCAAATATACAAAATAAATTGATCTATAAAAAAGATTTGATCTGTTTATTTGCTCCACAAGAATTTATAAAAATTGAAAAAGGCAAAACAATCAATTTATTAAGGCATAGCTCTAAAATACAATACATCGCTAATTCCAATTAAATGGAAAAGGAATCATTATAGACAAGGCAATAAATATAAAAAAAGCGATAAACCTCAACCATAAATAGAAAGATACTTATCTTATTTCATTTAATACAAAAAATGCTCTAACAAATGAAGAGTTTTAATAAATTCTTCTGATGATTAGAACAGTGGCACATTTATGTGTCAATATTGCTATATTCCAGGGCTTTCGACAAATTAAAATAAATACTTATAAGAATGAAACTGCAAAATACTTTACAAAGCTTCATAAATGCTGTTACAATCATTTACAAATATTATTTTTTTCATCATGACTCCAGAAGCAGAACGTTTTAATGGTTGGGCAGCAATGTTAGGTTTTGTAGCAGCTGTTGGTGCTTACGTAACAACTGGCCAAATCATCCCTGGCTGGTTCTAAATCATAAGGACATTAGTCGTTTAAATTGATAGATTACAAAAAAATAAATATTTGTAGTCTATCAATTATTTTGAATAATCTAAAAAAGGTGAATAGATAATGTTTTAACAAACCCTATCCTTTCCCTATGTTTAGATTTTTTTTTATTTTAATTTACTCGAAGATAATTTATTAACAATACTGGTCTTTTTTTTAACTTAAGAAGAGTTTACTAATAACTTTCAAATTATTTTTTTTTAACTTAAGAAGAGTTTACTAATAACTTTCAAATTATTTTTTAATCTAATAATTTAATAAGTTCACTTTTTGTAATTTTCTCTTATCAAATATCTCTCTATATTTATAAGGTTGGATTATTTTTAGACAAACAAAATTAAGATAAATTAGATTATTCTTTTCCATATTTTTCATGCATTTGATCTAAACAAGTCGAACATAACAAATGTCCCTTTTTATTCCAATATGATTTAGTAGATCTTTCTATATCTTTCCTACAAATTAAACATCTAAATATAGGAGACATGTAACAAACTTTTCTATAAACATTAATAATAATAGCAATTATATGCCTAGATATTTTTTGAAAAATAAAAAAGACCTGCATAAGCAGGTCTTTTCTGTGTATTGGAGGTTTCTAAATTAAACTAATAAATTTAGAATTTGAATGATGTCTTGACCATCATTCCAGTTGTGTCATCTAAATCACCCGCAGCATCTTG
The DNA here is from genome assembly GCF_000012645.1 of Prochlorococcus marinus str. MIT 9312. Lineage (NCBI taxonomy): Bacteria > Bacillati > Cyanobacteriota > Cyanophyceae > Synechococcales > Prochlorococcaceae > Prochlorococcus > Prochlorococcus marinus. The sequence goes on from NC_007577.1 coordinate 1,044,606, forward strand.
AGTATAGATTAATGGAGTAATTGTCATACTATCGTTTACTGGGTAAGCATAGTATGCTTCGTACTGATACAACTCATCAGCACTTTCATTAGTATTACTGTGACCAGCAGCAATTCCAGCAGATCCTGGACCTACTTCAGCCCATGTTAAACCAACAAAGAAGCTTGACTGTTCATCAGCACCATCTGCTGCTCCACCTATGTCTCCGAATTCATAACCAACACTTATTGAAGGAAGATTACCATCAGGAGTGTAGTAAGCCTGCAGTGCTGTGAATTTATTCTCGTCTGTTAGAGCGGCATTTTCATCAACACCATAGGTTACTGAAAGAGCGTACTTATCAGCTGTATAAGCTGCGTTAATTGCGTATTGATCATCACCCTCTTCAGTGAATACATTAGCTTGTACTGTTTGAGCTCCGGCAGCCATTGTAAAGCCATTACCGAAGTCATAAGAACCTCCAAGACCTACTGCACCACCAGTGATTCCAGCATTTACGTTTCCGCAATCATCTAGCAAGTCACTTGGTCCACCGTATACACAAGCTTGAGTAAATAGCTTGTTACCATCAGTATTTTGACCGAAGAAAGCTGTTGCTTTGTCGCCAACTGGGAAAGTGTAAGTTACGCCATCAACAGTAAGGCCATCGCCAGCTGAGTTTAAGTCTAATAGATCGTTAATACTGCCAGCACCTGGGTTACCAGCGTCTATAGCGATGTCAAGTGAATCTTCACCTGTAAAACTTGTATTTAGATCGATCTGGAAAGCGTAACCAGCTTGGACAGCATCGTCTGTATCAACACCTGCGTCATCGTCATCGTTAGAACCAATGGCGAAGTCAACAGAGAAAGATGCTGATGTTGTTTCTGAAAACCCACCGTCATGACTATGATCATCAACTAATCCTTCTCCACCAGCAAGTAGTGTATTGTTTGAATCTTCATTGCCAAACGAATTAGCAAACTCAATACTCTCAAGATTAGAGTAGTTTGAAATTTCACTGAGATTTACTTCACTAGCGCTTACAGAAAAAGGTGATAATAGGCCTAAAGTTGCAGGAGCTACTAGTAAGCTCTTAAAAAGTTTCATAAAAATTCCTCACACAGAAATTAAATATACTTAAAGTTAAATGATAAATAAAATAATAACAAGTAGTTATAGACAAAAAGAAATTTGTCCCTTTGAAGACAAAAAAAGACCTGCATAAGCAGGTCTTTTCTGTGTATTGGAGGTTTCTAAATTAAACTAATAAATTTAGAATTTGAATGATGTCTTGACCATCATTCCAGTTGTGTCATCTAAATCACCCGCAGCATCTTGAGTATAGATTAATGGAGTAATTGTCATACTATCGTTTACTGGGTAAGCATAGTATGCTTCGTACTGATACAACTCATCAGCACTTTCATTAGTATTACTGTGACCAGCAGCAATTCCAGCAGATCCTGGACCTACTTCAGCCCATGTTAAACCAACAAAGAAGCTTGACTGTTCATCAGCACCATCTGCTGCTCCACCTATGTCTCCGAATTCATAACCAACACTTATTGAAGGAAGATTACCATCAGGAGTGTAGTAAGCCTGCAGTGCTGTGAATTTATTCTCGTCTGTTAGAGCGGCATTTTCATCAACACCATAGGTTACTGAAAGAGCGTACTTATCAGCTGTATAAGCTGCGTTAATTGCGTATTGATCATCACCCTCTTCAGTGAATACATTAGCTTGTACTGTTTGAGCTCCGGCAGCCATTGTAAAGCCATTACCGAAGTCATAAGAACCTCCAAGACCTACTGCACCACCAGTGATTCCAGCATTTACGTTTCCGCAATCATCTAGCAAGTCACTTGGTCCACCGTATACACAAGCTTGAGTAAATAGCTTGTTACCATCAGTATTTTGACCGAAGAAAGCTGTTGCTTTGTCGCCAACTGGGAAAGTGTAAGTTACGCCATCAACAGTAAGGCCATCGCCAGCTGAGTTTAAGTCTAATAGATCGTTAATACTGCCAGCACCTGGGTTACCAGCGTCTATAGCGATGTCAAGTGAATCTTCACCTGTAAAACTTGTATTTAGATCGATCTGGAAAGCGTAACCAGCTTGGACAGCATCGTCTGTATCAACACCTGCGTCATCGTCATCGTTAGAACCAATGGCGAAGTCAACAGAGAAAGATGCTGATGTTGTTTCTGAGAAGCTACCAGCTTCAAAGTTATTAAATCTTGCTTCTAAACCATCTACGCGGCTATTTGTAATAGCAAGTTCTTCAGCAGGGTTAAAGTCATTAATAGTGACTTCGTTTGCTGTAGCAGCCATAGGAGCTAGAAGTCCTAAAGTGGCTGGTGCTACTAGCAAGCTTTTGAAAAGCTTCATAAATTCCTCACACGAAATTTTAGAGTACACCTCAAGATAGTGTATTTGGGCATACAAAATCAAGTATCAAAGACTACATTTTTGAAAGATTTGTGCCAGTTTCTTAAGTTAAACAATCAAAATCTATAAAATTTTTTTTACAGAATGGGGGTATTTATACAAATGTATATGCAGATTTGGATGGTAAATTATTGGAAAAAATTATATTATATTTTTTTTGAAATTTTAAACGAGACTTTTTTTGTTCTATATTTTTTCTTTTTACTATTATCAACTGAATCAACGTACCACCCAGAAGCTAGTCTGGTATCAATCTCTTCATAGCTTGAATTATTAGATAATTTATTTAAGGATTTCTTCTTATAATCCATACGAGATTTTTGATTATTAGAAATATAGCATTTAAAAAGATTTTCAGCAGTAACGTTTATATAAGATTTTTAATTAAGGTTTTTTTAGTTATCTCTGCATTTTTAAGAGTTATTTTTTTGAAATCTTTAGAAAAAAGAAAAAAACTCTTATTTACTCCTCAATAGAAAAAATTATTAGTTATATTTTCAGAAATTCTAAAAACCTGAGGAGCACAAGGTAAAATGACTCAATTTAATTTAATTTTTAATTCATTACCAAGAGATTTACTTGAATTTATTTTTTTTGTTGTTGTAGGTTACACTGCTGGATCAATAGGAATGATTTAATCTATTGAAGTTAGTAATCCTAACCTTATTAATTATTTAAATCAAACTTAGATAAGCTTTAAATAAGCTGATTTATTATCCATATAGAGTAAATGTTAATTTAAACTAACTTTATTAAGTTCTTAGGGTTTTGGTGATTATAACTTTTTTAAAATTTTTTAAACAATGAAAAAAAACTCCGCTTGACAATAAGAACTCAAATATTTCCTGGTCATTTCTTATTTGTTCTGTTGTTGAAGCCCAAGAAATATCAAAATAAAAGTAAAACAATGCGACAAATAAAAAAAATAAAGATAAATCTTTAGAAGGGAAGGCATTAATCCTCTTGAATTTTCTCCACCCAAACCATCCAAGAAATATACAACTTATTTCAAAAATTGGATCTAACAAATAATTATGAAAGAAAGGTAAATTATGAAAATTAGTTTCCCCTTGAACATTTAAATTTGCTATTGAATTAATTCCAATGCCAGTTAATCTTTCACCCCAGCTTATTTCCTCTCCGGCAATTAAAAATGATAAAAAAGCAATCAAAAACCAAATAATACTATTAACTTCTTTCTTTTTTTTTTGTCTAAAGAAAATCAAAAAGGCTAATAAAGATGAAAAAGCATATTCGATAAACTGAATCCACTCAAGCGGGCCATCTTCGCTTCTAAGCCAATCAAACCAACTTATTCCAATATAAAATTTCCCATAAGGAAGGATATATACAAAACAATAAATAAACAGCAAATAATATATAGGAAATAGATTAACTTCTGGAATTATTTTCCCCCAGGGAGTTTTAATTTCTTTAGTCATTCAAAATAAAGAATTGAAATGTAAATTAAATTTATTAGTAAGTTCATATTAGATTTACACTATGTGTTTTTCAAGACTTTTTAAAAACTTCAATATTGATCTTCATGATTAAATTTTTTAAATTGAAAACTTTATTTATTTTCAAAAAAGAATTGATGATTCGACTGGGAAATTAAATCTCGATCTTCCATCAAACTTGCTTAATTCAGCCACTACTAAAAGACCTACAACTTTCTTATTATTATTATTTATTAGCTCAGAAACGCAATTAACTGTTCCCCCAGTTGCTAATAGATCATCAATAATTGCAAAAGAGTTATATTTTTTAAGTGCTTTTTTCTGAATTGAAAGGGAATTCTCGCCATACTCTAAACTATATTTTTTTGTAACTAATTCTCCTGGAAGTTTGCCAGGTTTTCTTGCAACTATCATTGGTTTTGCAGCCTGTATAGATATTGCGGAACCAAAAATAAAACCTCTTGCGTCTATAGAAATTAATGCTTCAGCTTCTTTTATGATTTTACTTTTCGCCATTTCTAAAATTAATTGTCGAAAAATTGAAGGGTGTTGAACAATTTCAATAACATCCTTAAAACTCACCCCGGCTTTTGGATAGTTTTCATAAGTAGAAATCAATTTCTCAAGTTTTTCCATAAATTAATTTGAGAATCTTTATGACCTATCTAATATAAATCTTACTTTCATGTAATTCTAGCGAAAATTATTTTTTCAACCTTAAAAAATAGTGTTGAAATAATTTTATATTTTAATAGAAAAGGTAATCAATTTTTTCAAGAATAGATATTCATACCTAAAAATATCTATAGCAGTTTGGTCTTTTATGGATGATTTTTAAATACAATCATATGAGTCAGGCCTGGCGCAACTTGGTAGCTCGGCTTCTTTGGAAGCATACTTTTTACAAAATAGACTGATTCAAATAAAAACCTTCTTATTTTGTTTACGAGCTATAAAGCGAGAGAAAAAAAACTTTTGTAGCGTGGGTGCCTTTGCTATAAAGTGATATTTATTATTAACACGACTCGAAATACGTTGACTCTGTTGTCCCAACTTTATTTCCAGACTAACTCCGAGGCTTGGAACTCTATTTTGAGGTCCTAAAACGCCAAACCAGATTAGCTTCAAAGATATTGGCATCAAGATTGCCATTTTTAGAAATCACTTTTCCTATGCCAGTTTGCAGGCTGTAGTCCTTAGTTAGTTTGTACTCTAACCCGACACTAGGTTTATACAACAAGGCGCTACCGCTATCAACGCCTCCTCCCCCTCCGGCACCTATTAGCATTTCGCCATAGAGTTGCCAGTTCTTCCAGCTCGGGCTAAGAACACCTACACCCCAGTGTCCCTCTGAATAGCCACCGGCTCCTCCTGCATACGCGCTTAATCCTTGTCCTGTTAAATACCCCCAATCACCTATCATCCAGTCGATTTTACCTCCTAATAGTTGCATATCGCGAGAAGATCCATATCTACGTTGCGCATTAAAATACCATTGGTGCGCAGGGCGAAAACGCCATTTGGTAGTTTGTATAAGTTCTGATTCCGTTAAGGGATCTCCTTTTTGATCCTGAGCAAATGTTTCCATAACATATGCCAAATTGAATCCGGCATATGGTGCTTCATAATTGCCATCTGGAGCGGATAGATAACCGCCATCCATAATTAGACTGAGATGAGGAGAAAATCGGTATTCTAATCCTAGATTTGCTCGGGCAACAAATCCTCCCCCGGTTTCGACCTCCCCGCCACCGGCACCTCCTATGGTTAGGGCGGGAAGTAGAGCTAAACGATCATCTTTAGTTAGCGGGAGGCGATAGCCTAGCCCAGCCAAAAGTTCAGCGTACCCACCCACCCCACCTGATAAGGCACCGGCAGTTTCAAAGGTAGCAAACCAGTTATCATCAAGGAAGTAAGAATACTCTACTCCGACCAGTCCCAATGAATCATCAAGCGATGCACCTGAGGTGGTTCTGCTGCCGCTGGAGGGAGAATAGGTGCGAAAACGGGCGGCTAGATGTGATCGATGGCGGCTTAAATTTCTCCAGTCGGATCCAAAATAATCGACAGCAGTAAGCCCATCATTTTCCCAACTGAATATCGGTGAACTGAAGGGGAAATCGAGCGAAAGAGCAATTGCATCGCTGGAAATGTCTCCGTTAGGGAAGTCTACATAGCTATAATTCAGGCCTAGTAAGCTCCAGATAAAGTCGTACTTGAGACCGATATGGGGTCGGATATGCAACCCTCCTCCTTGCGCTGCGGCGCCCCCGCCGCCGGCACCCACATAGCCTCCGGCATCAAGAATTAAGTTATCAGTTAATTGACTTTCCACACCCAAGGTATAGCCCCCAGTAAAGAACCCGCCACGGCGTCCGCTAGCAGCACCGTAAAGAGTTATGCCACCATACAGCCAAGGGTTGAGACGATCGTAAGCCCCTATACCATACAAACCCATGTGTTCGCCAGCATCGGGCATGTCAATTTCCTCAAAGGAAAACCGCAAGGTACGATCTTGCCAAGTTGGAGGTTCCATCCACGCTCCTTTGCCTCCCATAGACTGAAAATCTTCTTCATTTTTAAAATAATTTTCTTCCCCTTTGTAAGGATTCCAAATAATATCTCCTTCTGGTTTATATTTATTTTTTTTTACCTTTTCCCAATTAATTGAATTAAATTCAGAAGAACCTTTTTTAACTTTTTCTGCAAACACAACCAGAGAGTTTAAAATTTGAGCAATTATGAAGAAATAAAATGCAAACTTCATTTCATAAATCTCTTAATGTTTGATTAATTATCTTTCTATAATATTACTCCTATTACATAGATAAATTTAAAAAAGATGAAAGGATTTCTCAAAATCAAGACCTTTTAGTGAGATTAAAGAAATAAGAAAATATCTTACTGAAGTTTAAAATTACTTAATTCTTATTTATAAAATATTTAGGAACTTGGTCTTTTATAGATGACTCAACCAGTAAAACGTAAGTATGATGTTCTGCTAGAAAGATCAGCAGGTGGGGTTTTCCAGAATAGGGCTAAAGGAGTTTAATTTAATCTATGAACTACTCAAAATTATCAAAAAAATTATTTTTGTCTCTAAGCATCTTAGGACTTCTTTTGAATGCTGAACCCTCTAAATCTAATGAGTGGGAAGAGAATGCCGAAACGGTTTCTTGTACTACTGGACATGCAGACATGAGTAATGCTGCAGTTGGTGCAGATCACTCCCAACCCTTTTCAATTGTTTCCAATGCAGTTAATCCACATAAAGCTTGTCTGCAAACACCAGAAGGTTATGAAATAACTCTATACAAAGTAGGAATGTGCAAAAATAATCCATTTGACGAAACTAATGATAATGTTAATCTCGCCTTTACTGAAGCAAATGGTTGCGTATGGACAATGGAATCCTCTGCGGGGGCAACTGTAGACTTAGCAGCGAGTTTAGGTCAATCATCTGCACTACCATCAGCAAGTAGTAGACCACCTTCAGGTACTTATAAATATTTTCTTATTGTAATGAATCCAAATATCAAATTAAAAGGATCTTTTATAACTACAGACGCTACTAACGGGGGGACTTTCCATACAAAACCAGGGACTTCAGAGGTTGATACAGAGGGAGAATTTGATAGCAGCTTATCTTCATCTCAATTTTTTACAGCTGATTTTAGTGATGCGCTTGGATTCAATAATAGAGATGAATGTAGGTATTCCTATCAAAGAACAGTTTCAACTGGTTCTAATCAAGGAGTGATACAAGCTGTTTTAACAAATGATCTGTTTGAAACTGCAACCACTTGTAGTGGGATAACTAAATTAGTTGGTCAATTTAAAGCTACAACTCCAGTTGTGATTAGTGATGAAACTAATGGATTAGAAATTGCATTTAGTATTTCAGGAGCAGGACTTTGGGTTGAAGGCGGCGGTGGCGGTGGCGGTGCAGGTCATCCAAGAAGCTTACATAATCAGCCAATATATGCTTACGCAGGTGACTTTGTACCCAAATTCAAAAAGTTTTAGTAAAAAGCGACAAATCACTAACTTTTCAAACGACAAAATAGCTGCAAAAATAGTTTTCTAGCCTTAAAAGTGATTTTTTATAAAATATTTAGCAATTTGGTCTTTTATAGATGTCTTTTATGAACTAAGATCTTATGAGCGGGGCGTGGCGCAGCTTGGTAGCGCGGGTGCTTTGGGAGCACTAGGTCGCAGGTTCGAATCCTGTCGCCCCGACCATTTAAAAACCAAGTCATACAAGAGAGTTTCCCAGACTCTCTTTTTTATTGCCAAGTATAAGAAAAATAAGACTTAGCGATTATATAGCGATTATTTGCTATACCTTGCATAACCTTGCCGACTTAATCGCTCATACTTGTGCAAGTAGTAAGCGTTTCATTTGTTTTCTTCAATATATTGTTCGATTTTCTTAATAACCCTTTTTAATATTTCTTTATTTTCTTCTGTATAGTTTTCATATTCAGATTTCCCAGGAGAAAGATTCAGCCTCCAATCTGTCTGAGCCTTGATTCTTTGTATTTCCTCTTCTGCATTTGGGTGTACCAAAATGGCGTCGGCATATCTAGCTATTAAAAACTTAACTTGGTTCTCAAGTTTTTCTTGTGGAACTTTTACAAATCCATCCCAAAGAAATTTAATTACAAAACCAATTAATGCAAGTTTTAAAAGAGCATCTAAAAAAGGACTCATAAAAAAGAGGGTTTTATCCCTCTATTTTAGATCGACTGTCAATTAATAACTCTTAGCGGTGCAAGTAGTAAGCGTTTCATGTTTTTAAAAATCAAGAAATATAAAAATACTTTAAACGCTTATAACTATTGACTTAACAATACTAAAAAATAAAACTTATTTTGGTAATTTTATTAGATTAGTTAATTTAATAAAAGATTGATATGGCTAGGAGAAGTTTTAGTTTTGGTGCATCAGAAGAACTTAAATGTTTAGATGGTTTGAAAAGATTTGAAATTGAAACTGATTCTGGAGCAGTAGATGTTTGCTATGCAGCAAGAGTTGTGACCGATTCTATTTTTCTTCCTTGGCGAATTTATGTGAAGGATTACGTGTTTTCGAAAGATGGTGATACATACTATGTTCCTTCTGAAGATAATATTAATTATTTTCAAGCTAATGGTGAACTTCCAAATACTATTCCTGAATATTCACTAACTAAGGTTGATATAGTTTCAGGAAATTTTCTTTGGATTGGATTAGGATTCTTATTGTTATATGTAGGAATTAGTAGCTTTTTTGAAAAGGACGAAACTAAAGATAAAGATTAGACAACAACAGCAGTAGTTAAAGCTTGAGCTGCTAGTAGTGCTAGAAGTAAGCGTTTTGTTTCTTATTCAGTTTTTGTAATATTCACAAAAAACTCTTATCCTTTTTTATTTATGCTTTCCTTAAAAAAACAATATACCGCTGCATCCTTGACACCTAGTTTTTTAGCTGCCTCTTTATCACTAAGATCAGACGTTGCCCATGCATAACAAATATTTCTTTTGCTTGCTCGAGTAATTATGGCGAATAGAAGAATTAATGCCACAGAAACATACACAACTAAACTCATCAAAGCAACTTGATCTTTTCCTTTAGCCTTTTCTTTCCTTGAATTCTTATTTTGTGAACTAACGCTATCATCATTTCTCTTGGTTGATTTTTTGTTTATATCGTTGACACTAATATTTTCAACTTTAGTAAATTCTTGTTTTTTATAACCACTTAGAAATTCATATGCATCATTTATTAGCTTTAACCTTTCTTCGGCATTAACATCATTTTTATTTAAATCAGGATGCCATTTCTTAGCCTCTTTTCTATATGCTTGCTTTAGTTCATTCTCGTCAAAATCGGATTGTAAACCTAAAATCAATAAATAATAAGCTATGTCTTTTGTCAAATAATTCCTAAAAAGAAAGTTTTTATCCCTCTATGTTAGATCGACTGTCAACTTGAACCACTGTAAAAAGATGAGACCTGGTACCTATGTAGCACTAGGTTGCAGCTTAGCGATTATTTAGCGATTATTTGCACATCTATGCTAAACATTGCTGCAGATTGGAGCAATATTGAGACTCAAGTAAATCCTAGTATTACCAACTCATAAGCTATAGCCTCACTTGTTTCTTATGGGTACTGTCGCAAATTGCGTACTGGGTGCTTTGGGAGCACTAGGTCGCAGGTTCGAATCCTGTCGCCCCGACTCTTAAAAACCAAGTCATGCTAGCGAGTTACCCAGACTCGCTTTTTTATTGGAAATTATGTCGGTTACTTCAGCCGACAAAAAGCCGACAATTGCATGATTTTTCTTAGTTGTTCATAGGTGTACTCAGTTATTCAATCCGACAGTTATGAACTAAAAATACATTTATAAGTTTTGGTGCTACTTTACCCCTCTAATATAGATCGGCTGTCAACAGTTAAAAAGATATTTGGTTCTTTTTCCATTCGTTAAACCATTTCATAGCTAATCTAGCTTTTTCTTTTTCAGTCCTTTCCTCTGGTGGCCATTGCCACGGAACTAAACCACCTAATGCAGCAATATTTCTATCGGTGTCTTTAAAAAATGCAGCGTCACATTTACGGCAGCCCCAAGTTCTATGAATTGGCATATCTGGTTGGCATCCCGCAATATGCCATTTTCCAGAATGAGCAGCTTCAGCAGTTGGCATCCCAAACATTGAAGGCCTAACTTCTCTAGTCTTGCAAAGTGGACAGACTATGGGTTTTCTTGAACAGATAAACCAATCTTGTCTTTCTGGTATTGGATTGCAAGTCATATTACATAAAGTCGTTAAGAATATAGTTCCAATCAACTACACCACCTTGAGCTTTGGTTTCTTTATCCATTCTTCTAAGCTCCTTTCTATACTTTTGTCTTATTGGGCTATAGTTTTTATCCAAGCTCTCATCAGGGTGGCTTAGATAGTCCATAATGTTTCTTTTAGTCCATAAGTTTTTCATGCGTAAATAATTTCTCTTACAAGTTTGTAACCATTGATGGTATTAGCTTAGAACTTATATAATTTAAATCTTTAATTTTTTTAGATCAAATTTTACAGCCTTTTTAGCAGTTGAATATGGACTCCATCCAAAAACTAAGGATTCATGATTTCTCATGTTTTTTATAAATGATTTATGAAATTTAAGCTCATTATCAGTTACGCGTGGGTATGGAAAGTATGCAGTTCCATCAACTGAATAATTCCAATATGCAATTTTCGGTTCATTTTTATCCCACCTTAATTGAACCTCTAAATTATCAGCATTGTATGTTGGAGTTTTTATATAAGTATTCAATTTATTTCCATTACAACGTATTCCTATTCTTGCTTGTGCTTCTTGGCCTATGGAATTTAATACAGTCGTCTCTGATAAAAGATCAATATTCACTTTGGTGATATCTGTCATAAGATCTTCCTTCGTACTATAAAAAATATTTTTTTCAGCATTAACTGCAGCTGGTAAAGCAAGAGCAGCTAGTAGTAGGAGTAGTAAGCGTTTCATTTTTTATTATTTGTACAAGCATTAGCCCAACAAATGTCTAAAACGCCAATTATATATTCACAATCAATTGATTCTAAAAATGATTCTGCATCTGGATAATCACATTCTTCACTATTTCCAATTTTTAAGAATTTATCTAAATATCCCATCTCTTCGTATAAATCAATTTTTTCATTGATCCACTCTAAAAGATCATCTTTATTTGATAGGAGATTATAGTTATTTATTACAGACTCAATATGATCAAAGTCTTCTTCCCATGTCTCAGGATCTACCTGACTTGCAATCTCGGCCAGAGTCCAGAAATTAGCAGATATTATTACCGCCCCATTCTCCTTTAAAAAGTCTTTAATAGAATCACTAAATGCCCTATCTGAGTTAGGTTTTGAATCCTCAAGTGATTCTTTATCTTCATCTTCTTTGTTTGCGATGGACTGTAGTTCACCTTCTAATTCCTCAATCCATTCTTCATCTTCTTCTGCATCTTCATCTTCTTCACTTAAGATTGGCGGAAAATCCTCCCTTATTTGCTCAATTCTTTTTTCGTAAATATTTTCATGTTTAGATTTAAAAGGAATATCAAGATAATTTTCCCCTTTAAATTCTTCATCCTTTAAATTTTCCTCATATTTTTGGAATAAAACTTCCAGAATTTCTTTATACATCTTTTCTTCATTAGAAGGTGGCTGTCCAGGATAAATCCGATCCACTTTCTTTTTTAAATAGACAAAGGCATCTTTATATCTCTCTACCCATAATTCTCTAGCAAATGGATCCATTTTGAATAAAATTTCCGAACACATATCAATAGCCTTATCTGATTTCCATTTCTCGTTTAAGAGTCTTTTTTCACTTTCTGACATAACCTCTAGAGATTTGCCCCTTATTTTAGATCGACTGTCAATCAATGATATTTTACAGCTCCTAAAGCAATAGGTCTTTGGTTAGCGATTATTTAGCGATTAATTGTATATCTAAGGATAATTTTGTATAACTTTGGCCTATTTTTAAGACTCGTAATTTTGTAGATATAGCAACTAACAAGCTATAGCCTCACTTGTTTATTTAACCTACTGTCTCAAATTGGAGGGCGGGTGCTTTGGGAGCACTAGGTCGCAGGTTCGAATCCTGTCGCCCCGACTCTTAAAAACCAAGTCATACTAGCGAGTTACCCAGACTCGCTTTTTTATTGGAAATTATGTCGGTTAATTCAGCCGACAAATCGCCGACAAATAATGCAGGATTTGTCATGTCAAATCCTGCAATATCCCGCAACTATTTAGTCATGGTCTGTAGACATAGTGCCCAAATGGGCTTGTTAAGTGCTTTGGGAGCACTAGGTCGCAGGTTCGAATCCTGTCGCCCCGATTGACTTCTCACGATTCCTAAATACTCTCTGGGCGATCTCTGGGCGATCATTTGCTATACCTTGCTGCACTTTGCATGGTGCATCGCCCGCAATAACTAAAAATAAGAATTAAAAATTGAGGTCTTTTTCCAACCCTCATCTAGTAGTTGTTTATATTCTTTTCTTGCAGCCTCAACAGTTTCTACCCTGCTGCCTTTCCTAGCAGTCAGTCCATAAACCATTAAAAAAGTCAGCCCATATCCCTACTAGCTGACTTTCATGACGATGTAAGTTTTGAAAACTATACGAATGTATTTGTTGTTGTGATGCTTAAAACAACAGCAACAAAGAATATGTAAGGAACCAACTTAAGGGGTACATATCCTTGTTTTTTAGATATAAAATCCATTTATACAAACCCCGGAATAATTTGTCCTGTTGTTAGATATGCGCCAATAAGGGCAATAAAGCCAATCATCGCAAATCTACCATTGAGCTTCTCAGCTACAATTTTTTCCTTCTCAACTGTTTTTGTTTCGTTCATTTGTTTGGTTGGTTGTTTAGCTAAGACGCTTCCTAATGCAATCTTGAAATGAATCTAGTAAAAGGAAATTACAAGTGTGAGTACAATTACTTACCCTCATACCCCCTATAAGTTGAACTTATTAAAAGTATTTCGATTTTAATTGAGCAATTATTCAATAAAAATAAGATTTAAATAATGCATTTAATTGATAAGCATAATTTATCAATGGCATAAGATTTATTCCGCTCATTTATTGAATTTTTGGACTATGCTTACTAGGACGGAATATTTAATCCGTTCTTACTTAAACGTCTCATATAGAGGCAATAACATAACGAACTCATGACAACTATTCAGCAGCAGCGTTCTTCGCTGTTAAAGGGTTGGCCACAGTTTTGTGAGTGGGTAACATCAACTAACAACAGAATTTATGTTGGTTGGTTCGGCGTCTTAATGATCCCATGCCTACTTGCAGCAGCGGCTTGCTTCATCGTTGCATTCATCGCAGCACCACCAGTAGACATCGACGGAATTAGAGAGCCAGTTGCTGGTTCATTCCTATATGGAAACAACATCATCTCAGGTGCAGTTGTTCCTTCATCCAACGCTATTGGTCTACACTTCTACCCAATTTGGGAAGCAGCTACTGTAGATGAGTGGTTATACAACGGTGGTCCTTACCAGCTTGTAATTTTCCACTTCCTAATCGGTATCTCAGCATACATGGGAAGACAGTGGGAGCTTTCATACCGTTTAGGTATGCGTCCTTGGATCTGTGTTGCATACTCTGCACCAGTTTCAGCAGCTTTCGCAGTATTTCTTGTATATCCATTCGGTCAAGGTTCATTCTCTGACGGAATGCCTTTAGGTATCTCTGGAACATTCAACTTCATGTTTGTTTTCCAGGCAGAGCACAACATTCTTATGCACCCATTCCACATGGCTGGTGTTGCTGGTATGTTCGGAGGATCTCTATTCTCAGCTATGCACGGTTCACTTGTTACTTCATCTCTAATCAGAGAAACAACTGAGACAGAGTCTCAGAACTATGGTTACAAGTTCGGACAAGAAGAAGAAACATATAACATCGTTGCAGCTCATGGCTACTTCGGTCGTTTGATCTTCCAATATGCAAGTTTCAACAACAGCAGAAGTCTTCACTTCTTCCTAGCTGTATTCCCAGTTGTTTGTGTATGGTTAACTTCAATGGGTATCTGCACAATGGCATTCAACCTTAACGGTTTCAACTTCAACCAGTCAGTTGTTGATGCAAACGGTAAGATTGTTCCTACATGGGGTGACGTTCTTAACAGAGCAAACCTAGGTATGGAAGTAATGCACGAGCGTAACGCTCACAACTTCCCACTTGATCTAGCAGCAGCTGAGTCTACAACAGTAGCTCTTTCAGCTCCAGCTATCGGTTAAGATTAAAGTTCTTAATTTTACAAGCCCCCTTTTTGGGGGCTTTTTTTTGTTTAATTTTCAATTGGGTATGCATATTTATTACTGAGAACCAAATCGTGAGAAAGAAAGAACCTAATTTAGATCTACATTAAAAGCTTTTAGAACGATCTCATCTGTTAATTTGATACTTTCATTTCCTCCAAGTTTGCAGTCGTTAAGAAAGTAATTCTCAAACCCAATCATTGAAGAATGCAGTAATAGCATTTGTATCTTTGTGGATAAAACTTCTCCAATTGAATTTGTAGCCGCAAAATATTCTGACAACATTTCCGTAACAAATTCTTTTCCCCTTGATTCATACTCATCGATGCAGGATGCCGTTAATGCTGCTGCACATTGATATTCCCAATCTTCGACTTCTTTAGGATTCCACCAATATTCATCTGGCTTAGCTTCGTAATGTCCATATGTTCGTTTTTTTGTCATTTCTACTAACTGATTTAGCCATCCTTGAGCCTCACCTTTAAATCTATTCTGTGCAAATTCTTTTAAACTTTGAAGCTTTTCTAAACTTTGCTGATGAGATTCATCAGGCATAAAATATGGATCTAAACTTCTAATGTATTTTTTATGTAGACCAAACCATTTCTTAATAAAGTCATTGCCCTCATCATAATCAAAATCCAAAGGTAATTTATGAAAAATCATAATAACTGATTCTTCAGACTGATCAGAAACTGTTGGAAAATATTCTCCAATTCTTGACATGTCTAATAAAGTTGAGGTGTTTATTTTGTAGCCAAGGTTATCAAGTTTATCTCTTACTTCCATAGAATCAAATAATTCAATCCCAAGAGATTGTTCCTCATCAAACTGTCCTTCAAATTCTGAATAAAAACTTTCCCAACTAACAGGTTTCATTTAATTAATATTTAAATCTTTTCTTTACCTTAAAATAATCCTTTAACCCGAGGACTTGATTTGTTTCTTTATCATATTTACAACTTAAAGATTTTTTATTACTTTGCCAATCTCTACAAGCAAAGTAAGCTTCTCTGCTAGAACCATATTTTCCAAACCAATTAGCTTCAACAGTAGTAGGCAGAGCGAGAGCAGCTAGTAGTGGGAGTAGTAATCGTTTCATTTGTTAAGAACCATACCCAAAACTTTTAATCCATTCCTCTTTTAAGCCAAGTAATTCACAAATTTGTTTTGCCTTAGGTAAGCTCAATACCTGATCATCTCCTTCAGAATATTCATAATCAACCATCCAATCCATCCATCCATAAGGAAGCGTATGCCAAAAAACAAGAACATCTGATCTCGAATCTATATATTCCCTTCTATGAAATTCGCCAGTAGTGCAATATTCAAAATCTTTATTAGGTTCATCTATCTTTTCTTTATATCCAAGAGCGATTAGTTCTTTTTCATATTTGGGATATATCCAAACTTCTATCTCATGATCATCATAAATTGTGTCCCATTCATCTTTAGGATCTTTAAGAGAGGTATAGCAAGCATCATAGTATTTATCCCAACTATTACTCTTGCAGGCTCTAACCCAATATTTCTTGATTTCTTTAATAGTATTTTTGCAATTTAAATCTTGCAAGAAACTTTGTATATCTGGATATTTACAATATCCAGTATCCCCGATTTGAAATAATTCAACTAGAGATTGCTTATCAAAGGTTTCTTTTATTTTCTCGAATATGAAATTTTTTAAACCTTCAGGACTAGATACTTGATTATAAAAATCTTCTATAAAATTCAGATAATTTGTATCTTCCTGCCATGATTCTCTTTTAATGTGGAAAGCAATTTGAGAGATAGTATGAATATCTGCTCGATTTGATCCAGACCAAGTTCCAGAATGTTCTTTAAGTAGTCTATAAAATTTAATTTTTGATTTCGGTATCATTTATTATTCAAAAATACTCGTATACATAGAATTGAATTTAGATGAATATTTCATTCCCTTATCTAGACCAAGCCAAAACTTTATAAGTCTTTCAGGTTCATTTCCATTCTCTTTACCAAGATCAGGTTGAACCACTACACACTCACCTTTTGCTGCTGCGCTATAAAGAATTTTTCTGGCAAGAAATTTCCCTAATCCTTTATTCCTATATTTTTCTTTAACTTCGAATTTTTCTAAGATTATTATTCTTGTAGAGCAGGTTTTTATCTCTTCATCTAAGCTCTCACTATCCCAATCAAGTAATTCACAAAGCAATGCTCCTGCACTGTTGAAATCATCAGAATGATTATCTAACCATAACTCTATTGTTTGGGGAGAATAGCCTTGATGCAATACTGAGGCAACTTTAGCTTCAGCTATTACTTCTACAGTATCAAAATCATCTTCTTCAAAATTTGGATACCAAGTGGCCGTCGATTTACCTTCTAAAAATGCTCCATGTTCTAGTTCAGAACAGTCACTTATGCTAAAAGTTGTCACGGCGTCTGATAAATAATCACTTTCAAGGATCTCAAGAATTTGGCTCATATTACTTTAATTTTTTTAAGTTTCCTCCTCTCCGAGGGCCTTTCTAAGAAGATCTTGATCAATATCTTTATATTTCTGCATCAATGAATAAATATCTTTTTCTTTTTCAGTTTTAATTTCTTTTTCTTCTAAAAATTTTGTAGAAAAAGCTTCTAATCCTTGCTTCTCTTCTGGTGCATAAAGAATAGCTTCTAATTCTTCTGCTAATTTCATACCATCATAAGTTAACTCTAGAGTTAATCTTTTTCTATTTAAAGGATCAACAACTTTCCTTAGCAGTGCAAAACCTTTCTTTTTTAATCTATGTGTTGGACTTAAAAAATCAGTATTTCTTGAACCTGAAGCTGAGGATGTATTGAGATCTTCCTCGAGAGCTTTTTTATGACATCTATTATGAGTAGCAACATATAGATAAGTACTAATTACCTGAGCAGGAATCTCCTTATCAAATTTCATAAATAATTTAATAACTTCTAAAAGAGCCAATAACTTTCTATTTGTAATAGCCCTTTTTAAAGGATCCATGCAATTAAAATTAAAATTATACTTTCTATATTTATATATATTTTATAGAAATCTAACAATTAACTTACTAGAGAAAAAAATAAAGACGCAAAGATAGTTTTACGCTGTAGAAAACATATTATTTACTATTTCTATAAATTTGCTACTTTTCTAGAAGTACTTGATTTCTAGCAATTAAACCCTGGTGTTTCGCCTGGGTAGCAGTAAAGTCACTCAAACGGCATCGGATACCAATGTCTCTCAGCGAAGAATAGGCCTTAGGCCATATATCTTTGGCACTGGGACGACTACAGGTAGTCATGCCACGATTTATGGCCTAAGGCCTATTCTTCGCCTACAGTGATCGGCACCGATCTCTGAAGGATAGTAGAAATCAGGTACAACCTATTTTCTGAAAAAATGAAGGACTTTAATAATTCAAAGATAAGATTTGCTACTTCTCTTGTCTCAACTAATGATCAAAGCGCAGGTGGTTACCACTATCAACTTGATACAACCATAAATATATTGGTAGTTAACGATATTGTTGAGAAAGAGAATGGCTTTGAAAGATCAGATAATTTGGTTTTTAGCGTATTTCACAAGGATTATTATGCTGAAAAAAAGCTAATTTATCTTTATGCAGGACCGACTAATTCAAATATTAAGAGAGGGGCTGATTCTTTTTCTCTCGTTAGTGATGATTTTGAAAGTCTTCAAAATGTGCCTTTACTTTTAAATGCAATTAAAGATGTTATTAAATCTAATCATAAATGTGTTTATTTAGATAAAGGTAAGGACGAAACATATGATCCAGTTCCATTTCTTGCAAGGATTGATTCATTATCTAAGACATCATCTATTGTCAGGTTTACTAAGGGGCTTGATGCAATAAATAATGAAGAACCAAATAATGAATTAAATCTTATTTCTGCTCAAAAATTAAGTGATAAGTTCAAAGATTCAAAAGTGCTAGATAAAAATGATATTGAACTTGTAAAAATAATATTTACTACAACCCCACTTACTTTCGGATATTGGGGTACTTTTAAAGCATTGATGAAGAAATTTGATCCCGAACTTTTGCCAATTGAATTTGGGAAAGCTCTAGCACGTTTATCTGTTCATCCAGGAGCTAAATCGCATGATTCATATCATTACCCCAACTTTAATTTTGAGAATTTGATCTGGTTAAAAGATATTGTTCCTCTTCCAAATAGAAGAACTATTGATTATCTCGCCCGACGTATGCGAAGAGAATTAAAAAAAATAGGAGATACTAAACCAGCATTATATACTTCAGTCGTATCCACAATGCTCATTGAATTTGACTCATGGGATTCACAAATTACAAATAAATCTTTTATTCCTGCTTATGTATTGTCAGGAAAATATCTTGAGCTTGATGGTTATAGAAAAAGTAGAGTCGTTTATTTACCTCTTTTTCAGCAAAAGCGTTCTGACCCGCATTCAGAGGCATGGAATAAAAATATCTCTAAAGTTATAGATATTTTTAATAACGTTAGGAATTCTTCCGAGATATTTAATTTTAGTTATCAAATATTGAAAGATAATAATCAAATAATTACAGATCTCACAAAGAATAATGTTTTATTGGCCTTATCTTCTAATTTTGATGAACTTGTATTAATTGCCCTTAAAACAATTCCAAGGTTTTTCAAGGATTTATTTAATCAAATATCTGCAGATAATTGGATGA
The DNA here is from genome assembly GCF_000012645.1 of Prochlorococcus marinus str. MIT 9312. NCBI lineage: Bacteria > Bacillati > Cyanobacteriota > Cyanophyceae > Synechococcales > Prochlorococcaceae > Prochlorococcus > Prochlorococcus marinus. The sequence continues at coordinate 1,064,037 of NC_007577.1, forward strand.
TGTTCTTTGAAAGAAGTGATATGAAATCATTTGGGATTTTTATTGATGAGGTGCGTTGTGTTGGGACCGGAATGGGTAATATCTATCTTTTTAATGCTCTAGAAAAATATTTTTCTGCAAATGTCAAAGATAATATTGAGCGAGCAGCTCCTCTTGCTGGAATGTATTTAAGGTTTCTTCCTAGATATGTATATAGTGCCGAAAAATTTAGAAAAGTATTAGAACTTGTCACTTCCTTTTATTCATTTAGTAAATCATCAGAAATATGGAGAATTTCATTAGATAAAATTCCCTTCAACCTTTTGTTGGCATTTTATTTTGAAATAATTACAAATAAAAATTTTGTTGAAGGTAATTTGGAAATAATAGAGGAAGTAATTCTTAGTAAATGTAAATCAAATAAGAGTTATCTTTATGGGTATGGCTATGGTTACAACGATATTTTTATAGAGAGCATAATAAAATGTTTTATTTCTGGCGAGAAAAAAGTTGAGGAATTTGGTTGGTTACTATTAAACAAATATCAAGATTCTTCAGATTTAGATCAAAGAAAAATTCAAATAGAAAGAATTTTCCAGTGGTTGAAAGATACACATTTAGATCCAATAAAAATTCAAATAGAGCCTATGATTCAATGGTTGAAAAATACACATCCATCTTCATATTTTTTGGGAGAAAAATGGGAGACTCGCAGAATTGATCTAATAGGTATTCTTCTTGAAAAATATCCTTATTTAAGCGATGAAAAAATTGTAGATATTCTGACTGATAATGGATGGTCTCTTACCTCATCAGGAAAGTTATATTTTCTCATAAAAAATGCAAGCCCAATGAAATCTCGAATAATTTGGAATGCACTTGCAAATGATAATTCTAATGAAATTAAAGATCTTGTTCTGATAGATAAATCTTTTCTTAAAGTGTTTGGTGATTCAATTAATATTGAGGATCTTTCAAAATGCGGAAATATCCAACATGAAGTTTTAAAAAAATATATTGAAAATAACCCATCAAGGATAAAAAATGATATTTCTTTTGGTTTGGCTCTCGCAGCAGTTCCTAATCCAGCATTGCAGGATATTGCAATCGATCAACTCTTAAAAATAAATGCCTTGCAATCTAAATGGCTTTTACTTGCCGAGATTGGATTACCAAAACCAATTCTTGCAGCCCGTAAATTTATAGAATCATTATCTGATAAGGAAGAATTAAGTAATTGTATTCTTGCCTCTATCGATAGTTCAGTTTTCACAGTAAGAGATATGGGATTGGAACTATTGGATAAAAATTCAGAAATAATTAATAATGAAAAATTACTTGCTTCATTATCAACCTCTGATGATCATAAAGTTCAGGGAAGAGTAGCAGAAGAACTGCTTATAAGAGAAAGTGATAATCCAGTTTTTGAAGACTTTGATAATCGAATACTTATCACAAGAAGAAGGAATAGAAAGGCTAAGGAAAAAATTAAGGATCGACTTGATTCGGATTCAAAAATAAAAAATCAAGAAATACTTTCTCCAAAAAGGATAGAGGCATTATTGAATTTAGCTAAAGGTAAAAATATTAGAGATAGAGAATGGGCTCTGAATCGGATCGCTTCCCTCAGTATCAAGGGAGTTAGATTTGATGGAATTGAAATAGAAAAGACTAATACAAGGAGAAATAAATGACTACATTTACTGGAAATTTTACAAGATCAATTTCAGGATCTTCCCCTAATGATAGTTCTGTAACTTTTGGTGTTGATTTAGATCAAGCTCCTGTTTATCTGAATGTTGATGTTATCCCAAGTTATGCATTTGCTCGATTAATGCTTGTTTTAGGAAATGTAGTAAGAATGCAAGATGCAGGAATTGAAAAGGATCATTCTACTTATCAAGAATGGGTTAGAGGAGAATATTTGAAAGAATTAAATGATGAAATTAAAGAGAAAAAAGCAAAATTACCAGCTTTATTAGAAAAGAAAAATAAAATTACAAAGCTATTAAAATCGATTAAAGAAAAGGGTGAAAAGTATGATTCAAAGAATTTTCTTAAGGAAAGAAACACTTTTTGGAAATGGCTTTATACCCATAATCGACAAGCTTGGTATGTTCTCGACCCTATCGTAAGCGTCCAGCCTGATGCAACTTTTTTTGAAGCATTTTCATTAGATGAATCTACATATGCGCGGGTATCGCTTCCTCATTCGGCAACAAAATCTAATAAAAAACCATCATGTGGAACTACTAATATAGATTTCAGTGTCTCGCTTGAAAGGGAACTTGCAAGGACTAGAAACTATAGACCTTTGCATCTTACTGTAGGTTCAGATTCAGTTGGAGTCGATACTGGAGTTTCTTCTACTGTTGAGAAGAAAATAGATCTCCCAGAATCATGGGTAAGAGGATTGGTTGAGGTGCAGGCAGCTTTATCTTTAGCACCAGTTGAGCTGACTTTATCTTCTTCTTATCTTGCTGATATTCTTGCAAGATTAGAATCAGAAAGAGAAAGGGAAGGTCCAAGAGCATTAGTATTTAATATGAAACCCGGAGAAAAGCCTGAAATAGAAATACAACCTTGGGGAGAAATTCATAAAGTATCTGACAAACTTTATACAGGTGAAGAGAATCGAAAAATTAAAGTCTGGGGAAGACGCAGACTTCGTGTTTTGAGTAATTTATTATCGATTGTTCCAGAATTGAAAGTCAGATTAATAGATTCGGGGATGCCATCTTTTTGGAGTATTGAGATAGAGGATGTAGTTTTAACAATTGGTATATCTGGATGGACTTCACAAGACTGGGCAGGGAGAGCAAGGTTTTCTGCTATTACTCCTGCATCTGATTTATCTCCAAATATCATTGAAAATGCATCAACTCTTCTGAAGAAAAAAAATGCTTTATCCGTGGATGAATTAGCAAATAAAATTAATCAGAGCCCTGGAGATTGTCGTCGAATTCTTCAGAGTTTGTGTATTAAGGGATTAGCCATGTTCGATCCTGAAAATGGAAAATATCGTTGGCGGGCTCTTTTCCCATCTCTAAATCTTGAAAGTCAATCTGAAGCTGGAGTAGAGGAAAGAAAAGGTTTAGAGATATTCAAGTCAAATAAAATCAAGATAATTTCAGACCAGATAACTTCCAAGGGTCGTGAACTTAAAGGTCTCGTAGAGTCACATGAAAAAATAAATCAACCTTCCATTATCAAAGATTTGGATGGCCGAGTCATTAATGCGCAATGCGACTGTTCTCATTTTCGATTTCATAAACTTAGACAAGGACCTTGTAGACATATTGTTTGCTTAAGCTTGAAGGGAGGTGGATAAGATGTCAGAACAAGATGCGGACCAAAGTAATTCTTTGAATAATCAATGGAAAAAAAGATTACAAGAGATAGGGCAGGGGGCTTTTGAATTTGAAGAAATGCTCCGTTTAGGCTTCATTGATTTGGATACTATTAAGCGTTTCGATAAAGAAATGACTATTGAGGAATCTAAAGAAGTTTTTGAACAGTTAACTAAAACCAGTGCAATATTAAGTGAAGTTGATAAAGAAATAAATTCCATTAATCGTATAGAGGAACTTCTCGCAGAAATAAGATCTCGAAGAATAAAAAGAGTTAAGGAGGCTGCTAAAGAAAAGAAAATTAAGAAGCAAGAGGAAAAGATTAAACGGTCGAAAGAAATTAAAGAACGAAAAATTAATTCCCCAACATTTTTGGGGAGAGGGGTTTCAAATAGACTTAGTTTTGAAAAAGTTAAAAAGGTAGATTTTAAATCCAATAAAATTCCTGAACTTAATTCTTTTGTTGATGTAGCTAATGCTTTAGAGGTAACTCCATCCAAATTGCAATGGCTTATTTATGAAAGAGGTGCAAGTAATATTGATCATTATTTAAGATATGAGATACCAAAAAAATCAGGAGGTAAGAGATTAATTTCCAGTCCAAAGAAAGATATGAAAAAAGCTCAGAAATGGATCTTGGAAAATATTTTAATTAACCTTGATGTTGATAAAGCGGCTATGGCTTTTCAAAAAGGTTTATCAATTATTGATAATGCATCCTTACATGTCAAATCAAAAATTATAGTCCGTATAGATATAAAAGACTTTTTCCCTACTATCACTTTTCCCCGTGTAAGAGGTTTTTTCGAATCTTTAGGTTATAACCCTGGTGTTGCAACTGTCTTTGCATTGATTTGTACGGATAGTCCTAAAGTAATACTTAAGCAGGAAGCGATAGATGGAGACAAAAACAATAAAGATTATCCTCATTTTATAGCTATTAGTGAGAGGTCACTGCCTCAAGGTGCGTGTACTTCACCATCATTAGCTAATCTTATTTGCAGAAAAATTGACTCACGTCTTAATGGATATTCTTCAAAATCTGGATGGAAATATTCTAGATATGCAGATGATTTAATTTTTTCTACTACCTCTGAAGACAGCTATCCTCATAGATTAATAAAATCAATTTCATCGATAATATCTGAAGAAGGTTTTAAGGTAAATCAATCAAAAACAAGATTGATGCGCGCACCTAATCGACAAACTGTTACTGGTTTAGTTGTTAATAATGAAGTAACTCTTAGCAGAAGAGATTTAAAACGAATGCGTGCATTTTTTCATCAATGTTCTTCTAAAGGTTTAGATTTCATGAGTGAGAAAATTGGTAAAGATGCATTATCTGTAGCGCGTGGATATATCTCATATGTCGAAATGGTTTCACCTACAATTGCAGAAAAATTTCTTTCAACCAATTCCTGGATAAAATAATTCAAAATAAATGTCTAAAAAATTCCCAATATTATTTCCCGAATTGCTTGCTGATTTTGAATTAATTAAAGGTTCAAGTGATGATCCTGATGAAACTGATTATGAATGGAATGAAGGGAATTTAAATTTCAAAGTTAAAGAATATTCGCCTGATGACTATATTCCTTCTGAATATAATGTTTTGAAGTATAAAAATAAATTCTATAAATGTGCATTTGATGGTCACGTAATCGATGGGTATTTATCAGAAGAACTTTTTGATGAATATGAAGAAACTTACTTTGATGAAGAAGATACTTGTGCAGGTGAATGGATAAAGATTTATAAAAATTCAAGCAGAGAAGATATTCCTGAAGGCTCTTATTTATTTGAAATACCTTCTATAGAAGAAATTATTGACGGTGGGGAAAAAGAAATAAATGAATACATATCAGAAGATCATGAAATTGTTACTGAATGGGTTGATGAGATAGATGAAGAGGATTTCAAAAATATTCTTTATGGCGTTTACGGATTTGGAAGAGAAGTTTTATTTGATGATGAATTTGTAATTAAAAAAAGATATAACGGTTAGAAATTATTATTACCATCTAAGTACCAGTCGTCGGCATATCCTTTATCAGAGCCTTAATGCGTTTGAGTAAATTCTTCCTGTTCTTTGACAGAATCAATTAAACAATCATAAAAAAAACTCTCATCGTAAACTTTATTTACTAGAAATAACAATGCTCTTGAATATTCCTCATCCTCTAGGTCGTCTATAAATTCAAATATCAATTCTCTCTTTTTATGCCTATCTTCAGGTTCTTGATTTTCAATTTCTTTATACTCTTCTGGATAAAATTCAGATACATATTCATTCCATATTTCAGGCAAACCTAAATCGCCTGTGTCATGATCATATAAAACTCTTTCAATCCAAGTCATTCCTAAATCATCTGGCCACAAGTCTTCCCATATATAAGAAATCTTTTCATCATCATTCAAGGATTTAAACTCTGCATCAGTCCTCACCCTAACTTCATCAGATCCTATTTTAAAGATAAACATTTTTTATGATCCCTTAATAATCTGCATAAACATGAAAATCTCCAAGTTTTAAAGTGTCATAACAGTCATAATAAATACATTCAAAATCCTCTTCAAATAAATATGAATTAATATTTGCTTCCCTGTTAATGTATTCATCATCAACCTTTATACATATTAAACAATTAGAACTTTGAAAATATCTTCCTCCTTTATCATCTTGAAAAGAACTTTCATCAATCATTGGCAAAATGTATAAAAAACTAGAACCATCTGATTTCTTTTTTAATCCGCATAAATAAAAATCTTGTGAATTATTATCTTTTTTAGATTTATAAATGTCTAATTTTTTATTTTCATTATCATTTAAATCTTCTATATATATAGGTAAGCCTAAATCTTCATCAACTTCATCAAATGATTTAAATCTTTCAAGAGCTTTCAATTCATCTACTAAATTTTTATCTGCTATAGGAAGACATTTAGATAAATCACCAATAATATATTTTCCTTTACTTAATTTCCCTATCTTTTGAGCAGATGGGAAAAGATGATCCTTGATTGATTGACCATTATTTTTTGCAGTCTCTAATGCATTTCTATGTTCTTTTAAAAATTCATCAAGGTTTGCTATTTCTTCACCATTTTTATTAAGGGAAATATATCCATATTTTTTGATGTTTTCATATTTTGGAAGAATATCTGATTTAATTTTTTTGAGCAATTCATCTCCTCTAAGTTTTTTGTTTTTTGAATAATCTATTTTATATTCAGGAAAATCTTTTGGTAATTGCCTTCCATTTGGATATTCATTTTTGCATGATCTCTCCCAACACTTTTTAAAAATTTTTAGGATCATCTCTATATCAAGTTCGGACTTAAATTCTTCATAGCTTTTATAAGGGCAACTATATGTATCACCTATATAAAAAAGCCATGTTTCATTATCACCCTCTAATGGGTCGGCAACAGCTTCTTGATATCTGGTCTCTAAATAATCTAGAACTCCTTCATAAGTGCTGACCCAATCAAATAGAGAAGAAAATTCTTCATCTAAAAAAGTTTCATCTACTCCATAAGCATCAGGATCGGAATCATTTAGAAAAATTGAGATTGCTGAATATGTCGCAGATGAAATTCTTTTTTCATGAAAATATGTACAAATTTCACTTTCATATGCCTTCAAATGAATATAGAAAGAGTATATGGAAACTGGTTTCATTTTTAAAAATATCTAGTCAGATTAATCCGGTTCTAATTAAAAAAAATCATTTAATCTTTTTTATATTTAAGCTGAGAAATTACAGCTGCAGTTTCATCTAGATCATTACGCTTTCCTTTATAAATAGGTTGAAAAAGAGCACCATCTTTAATGGCATATAGATAATCCACTTCAATTAATTCGCCTGGATTTGGAATATCTTGATTAGCAGGAACCGTACACTTACCTACAGATATCCAAATTCCATTATCATTTATTTCGATAGATACAGAACGCTTACCTTCCGTAATTGAAGAGACACGCAGCGTGGCACTTTCTACAAATTTAAGCTTAAGAGCGTTTCCTCCAGAACTTGGTCTGCCTTCGTTGTATGTTGCATCTCCATTTTTAAAAACAACTCCCTCTTCATTTTTTGATTTTGCGCTTTCTACAAAATCTTTAACTTTTTCTAAGCTATCTGCAATGGTTGGGTAATCAACTTTTAAAGCATTATCAAGTTTTTTTGATTTGATTTCTTCTCCAAGTTTCTCAAGATAAGTAACACGATCGCTAAATGAATTTTCTTTAGTTTCCAAGCCTTTGAACTTGAGAACATCAAAGATAACTAAATGATCCCCCATGTCTTCAGAATCTATTTCTGTATCTATAAACCCTCCGTCTTTTAGTTTTTCCAGTGCATCCTGAATAGGTTTCTGCAAACCTACTCGCAAACCTTTGCGGTTAGATGCAATGATTTCTGAGTTATTAATACTTGCGCCCCTACGTTCTCCATCATGTTTTGTCTGCATATAAACTCTAGAAAAATTATTGAAAAGTTCTTCAAGATTTTCATTATTAATCGGGTTTAATAATTGAGGTTTAAAGTCAGTAGATTCTCCAGCTTTTTCTGTCTCTGCATACTCAACTGAACTATCTTCAGGTGCATATCCCTTTGAGGTTTTTGATAGTACTAACTTGTCATATATTTTTTTCGCATCATCATAAGTAGCAGGAGTTTTTGTTTTTGTCCCACTTTGGAGGGGTTTTCCTCTTCGACCATATTGAAAGGTCACATTAAAACCACCATCAACTTCCTTTAGTTCTGCTTGATAAACTTTGTCAGATGAACCCTCTGTGAAAGATAAAGATATTTTTTCGTTTTTCATGTTAAAGATTTAAAAATCCTAGAACTTTAAACTTCTAGCAGTATAAATATAAAAATTATAGAAATCTATAAATATCTATAAATGAACTATTTATATTAAAAATCTAAATTTGAACTATTTTATTTCTATTGAATCAACAAGGTCAGAACCCTTATCACAGATGATCTGCTGAGTGGGGAAGTCATTACATCCTGACCACTCTCTAAGGGCACTGTATATGGGACAAGGGCATTTATTTCCTAAGCAAAGTTCATTTAATTCATCTCCTGTCCATGGATCTGGATCATCAATTAACATTACCTCTTTTAACCTTAAGGTATAGAAATGATTCCATTGACTAAATTTCTCAACTAGAGGGATAAAATCTTTCCAGCATTGATTGATTTTTGTGTAATTGCGTTCCTGAAATATTTTATTAAATAAGCCTTTCATAAATAGAGTACAGTTTTTAGCCTCTTGATCAGTAAATGCAGTTCCCTTTAAAGAATTTATATTATTTCCCAAAAATACTTTTTCTAAATTTGTAAGTCTCTTATTAATATCTTCAATAACGCTGCTCTTTACTCCTTCATCAATGAAGTCAACCTCAGCAGATTGTTTAAGGATTGAGTTAATATACTTCTCCATCGTCTTGTCACTATTTTGCGCAAGAAATTTTAATTTGCTATGTAGTTCCTTGCTAACTTTTATATTCAATTGAGCAAGATCCTTTTCTTTCAACTTCCTTCAATTTTTTCATTTATCATAACTAGAATTATCTTATTAATTAGACAAATAGTTAAATAAATAATAAAGTCTTTCTAAAACGAAGTAGATATTCATTATTTAATAAGCGGTGCAAGTAATAAGGGTTTGATTTTTACCAAATAAACTTATCCCACCTACCTTTATTTGTAAATCTATAAGTTCTATTGTTCCACTTTAATTTATTTAAACCTTTTTCTGAACGAGCAACATTATCAAGATAATTTATATGAATTTCAACTAAATACAAAGTGTAATAGCTATATTGAGTTGCTTCACTTCCTCCCCACCAAATAGGTTTTAGAGATTTTTTACTTTCTAATGCTTTTATCCTTCTCCCTTCAAATATGACTGAAGAGTCTCCATCATTAGTCTCTATAAATTTATAGCATTTGTAGTTAGAAGAAGGTGCTTTTGGCTTGGATCCTCTTGAACACCAACCATTGCTGCTCATTTTCTCGTAAACAACACTTGCTTTCATTGCAGTAGGTAAAGCTAGTGCAGCTAGTAGTGGGAGTAGTAAGCGTTTTACTTTCATCGGCTTTTTGTGTTTTGTGCAATAGACCCTAAAACAATTAGGCTAAGCCCAAATCCGAAACCTAGTATTTCATAAATCTGATGTATGGAAGTAGTACCCTGTCCGTAAATTGAAATAGTGTTGGCTAAAATTATGATTCCCGATACATACCCGATAATTGCTCCGAAAGAAAAGTTATTCACAAAAAAATTAGCTAATTGCCCCTTATTTTAGATCGACTGTCAATCATAGAAGTGTTATTTTGGCTTTTTTTGCGTTTATATCGCACTATGTGAATGTATATATTTATAACTTCTATGATTAATTTCCCTGTATTTGTAGAAAGTTTGCTGATTCCTTTAGTATTTTTAGGATTTTTTGCGGTTTATAAGAGATCAAAAAGAAAGAAAAGACAGTTTCATGCACCGCCTACACATCAACTACCTAGTTAATTGAATGAAAGTTCTCGAAAATATTGCATCCGATTTAGAACAAAGAATTACTGAAGCTTCAATTGGGAATTCTTCTAGACCAACTATTTTATTTTGTGGCTGCGATCCTCGACTGAAAAAGGATTTGCATAAACGTGCTAAGCGTATTGGCTTTACTCCCTCTTACTCAATAAAACATCCATCTATTAAAGTTGAATTGCAGAATTTTGGTAATAGAAAAATAGAAACAGATAGATTTAAAACAATAACTATGGACTACGAAAACTTTGAATTTATTTGTAGATATTTAGAGAGTTAAGCAGATTGAAAAACAAAGGTTTTAATGTAACTCAGGGCATGGCTTTACTACTATTGAAGCCTTTAAGTCTACCTGCAAATCTAGTCCTTAAATTAATTATTTTTATTACTGATCCCAAAAATAAAATAGGAAGTTAATTAGAAAAGAACCTATTCTCACTTTTGATTATTCCTAAGGATTTTATCCATTTTCATATTTGATTGTTGGTCCTCTATCCGTATATATCTGTACCTTAAACCGTACATCTTTTTTAGTCGGTTGGTGAGTCTGTCTAGTTAGAACGTAGTAGTAGCAGCCATGAGTTCAAATGTCTTCAACACCAATCAGATCTTGTAAAAAATATGTACTAAGTTACAAAGATTCATCAAACAGTACACATCAAATAGGGTTCTACGCTCGCGATGCATATGACTGCCTGATGCTTGCTAGAGAATTTAATTCTTATGTACATGACCATCCAAATTCTGTAACTAGAATCCAACAAAAATTTTGAGGTAATTAATTATGAACTTAAAAAGATCACCATTCGCAATTCAAGATAAGAACTCAAGAGATCTTGATAATGCAAATGAATATTCAACTCTCAAGGAATTAATCCAAGAGCAAGAGATTTCAACAGATTTATCAGATTACTGGGATAAGGAATGTGAATTAAATCCATCCAACCCACGTTGTCTGGTCTATGAAGATTAATGATCCTTTTTTTGGCACACCCACATTCTTGCTATTAATTAAGTAGAAACTTTTTTATTAATGCCATTAGACGTATTTCTAATGAATATGTGTGTTGTGGTAATTGGTTTACTAGTCAGAAGAGAGATCAAACTTAAGAAGGCTAGATAGATTATGAAGACACAAATTTTCAAAGAGCAGTTCATTCCAAATGTTCATGCTATTACTCTTTTACTAATGCTGCTTCTATGTTTGTGGTTGCCGCTAGCACTCCGATTCTTATTAATCTTCTAGAACCTAAGTTAGATCTCGGAAAAATGTATCCTTATAAAACTAGATCTTATTTATTCGTAGCTTATAACCAAACTCAATCATTTTGTTATATGTAGATTTTGTTTGTACAAGGTTAAGAGAAAGACGTTTTTCTTCATTCTTTTGTAAATAAAAAAAACCTTTGTTCTTTACGTTTTTCTCAATAGTTACATATTCCTTTCCTTTATTTAAAATCCAAGGTTCTTTTTGGAAATTCTCATCTCCAATTTGATAATCCCATGGAAAAATACTATTAGTTTGATTTTGAAGTGACAAATTGAATATTTAACCTTTATTTTTTTTACTCTAGTACTTTGTGATGTCTATTAAGAGTATCTATATAGAATGTTTTATATTGCTGCCTGAATCATTCACGTTTTGGTTTTTTTTAGGCAAAAAAAAAAGACCCTTGCGAGCCTAGGTGATGGGGACCTCTATCATGGCAAATAAAACATCAATAAACAACACCACCTAAAGCAAGAAATATTACAGTCAAACACCATATGTAGTGCTATTATATTAGAAAGGCTGGGTGATGGGGATGATCTAGCTTTTAAATTTGGTATAGCTAACGCCCTTTTTTTATGGATATAATTCAGCTAATCAATAAGTTTAAACATCTTACGATCTAGTTCTCATAGGGCACTAGGTTGCTTCTGAGCGAGATTTGAGCGAGATTTTGCTTATTTATGCACCACCTTGCTACATCTTTCTACTTTTTAAGACTCATAAATTTTCTTTTAATGCCAACTAATAAGCTATAGCCTCACTTGTTTATTTAGCCTACTGTCGCAATTTGCGTAGCGGGTGCTTTGGGAGCACTAGGTCGCAGGTTCGAATCCTGTCGCTCCGACTCAATCAAATCCAAGTCATACTAGCGATTTACCCAGACTCGCTTTTTTAATGGGAAAGTTGACATCGCTCTCTTGATGTCAGTTTGATGTCAAAACTAAATTGGCATAATATATATATTAAATATTCATTTGATAATTTCTTATTTAAAATTCAAAAAATAACAATCAATTCTTGGGAGAGATTCTTCTATAGGCCTTATCCTCAATAATAGTTTCATAGTGAGGGCTATCTTTTAGGAAGGCATCGATTATCATTTGCACCCCCTTCTCTTTTATTTGCTCATAATTGTATAGTTTTTTTACCATAGGGAAAACTTTAGGGTTCATTGATGGAGAGGTCGCCATTGACCAATCATTATCATCAAAATCAATAATGCTTCCAACTTTCAAACATTTTTCTATTAAGAAAAAGGTCAAACAGTCAATTGGAAATGTATGGGCGCCATCAAGAAAAACATAATCATATTGGGGAGGATTTTTGCTCACTATATTTTTAAATAATGTAGTGTTGTAACTATCCAGGTATTTATAAGTATTCCCAAAAAAAGTTATCCTCTTCAAATCATCCTGAGATATTTTAGTTTTTAGAGGCTCAAATTTGTCTTTAAAATCATATAAATCAATTTTTGAATTTTCTGGAAGAATTTTTAAGACTTCAATTAGAGTGTGTCCTTTGTAGAATCCGATCTCACAATAATTTTTTGGTTGAAACTCCTTTACCAACTCTACTGTTTCAACATTGGGTGCTCCAACTGCCAATGACCTTGGGAAAGATCTTCCAAGATTTAATAAACTTTTAACTTTTTCTTTGATATTCATGAATTATTGATTTTTGGTTAAATATCTCTTTATATATAAATAACAAAAAAAGATTTCAAATTAAATTTTGGCAATGAATCTTTGGAATACAGATACAAATTGTTTAATTAATACGGTCAAAAAAAAATAGGAGCTTGGAATACTAACTTTAAAAAAAATTGACAAATTATGGGCAAACATCGCTTTATTTAAACAAATAAATTACGCAACACCACGTAAGAATTAAGTTATAGCTATAAAGACTAATGCTTGCAATGTGGTTGGATGTGCTTTGGGAGCACTAGGTCGCAGGTTTGAATCTCTCGCCCGTTCAGTTATAGCAGTAAGTCTCAGCTAATACCTGATTCACGCAAAACTCACGCAAAAATTAATTTAACAATCCACAGATGGGATATTTCTACCTAACCTTTGACTTTGTTCACTAATTTTTAAAACTCCTGTTTGGGAATTAAAGCAGGCTGAAGTCCCATAACCTAAAAGCTCATAAACCGGAACTGGTAAGGCTCTGAAGGTAATTTTATTAGCACTTGTTTCCATATATATATCAAAATAACCACTCGGGGTTGTCCAACTAACTGATTCCAAATTTGTATAGTCAATAGGAGATTCAGATTGACAATAAGAAGGATAATTTTTAGTGCATGCAGTTACGCTCATGTACTCGCCTAAATCCATTGTATTTTTAGGTAAATCTCCATATTCAGTGAAATAAGCTTGAGCAGCTCTTAAATAACTAGCAATGAGATTTGTAGGTTCTTTTTGCCTAGCTTTATCACTAGCATTTTGAAAAGTTGGGACCGCTATCGCTGACAATATTCCAATAACCATAACTACGACGACTAATTCGACAAGTGTAAAAGCATTAGATATTATTTTTTTTTCTTTTTAGTTATTTGAAAATTCATTTTATAAATTTTCAACAAGATCTTATTTATATTATTCAACTTATAAATTTATTTCTAACTTATCCACAATCTCGACTTCTGAAGCCTCACGTAAATTTAATTAATTTAGCCAAATTTACTTCTTACTTTATTCACTAAAGTCCCTATAGAAACTTAAGTCTCAGTTATAGCCTTGTTTCTGCGGGTTCTTTGGGAGTATTAGGTCGGGAGTTCGAATCTCCCCGCCCCGACTGGCTTTTCAGCGAAGGTCAAAACCCACCTTGGGAAAAAATTGGGAAAAATTCTAATTAAATAAAATAATTATGGAATTAAATTGAATAACTTCACTCATATCCAAATTCTTTAAGAACAGGGTAATTTATTTTATTAAATAAGTTTAATTCTTCACTTGAAATTTTTTCCTTCCAATCTGTTTTAGACCTTACCCACCTCCCATCAAAAGTAGCGACAGTATCTCTAGAGGGTAATTTTTTACTCAATACTTTTATTTCTAAAAAAGTTTCAATCGAATTTAAAACATATTCAAAATTACATAATATATCTTCATATTTTATTAGAAGAGTATTAGGCCTTTTTAATGGATTCCATGAAATTAAATGATCCTTCCATGTACCAAAACGATGATTCCCAAGAATAATATCTTTGATTGGAATTTTTTTACCATAGAAATTCCATAAACTCACACTTGCTGCTCTTCCATCTCTAATTATGTATATTGTTCTATTATCGTCTTGGTTTAATTTATGGGTTTTAATTATTGGGATAGAGCCTTTTTGAAATGTAATAGTTTTATTTTGATTATGTTCTATATGACCTACAAAATTTTCTAAAATTTTATTTCCTCCTAGATCTTTAGGATAAATACTGGCAGTCTTAATCCCAAAACAATTGAACAAAATTGTTCTTAAGTAAGTATTGCCACTTCTTGGGTATGATGCCAACCAAGTAATTTTCATACATTTCTTAAGAAATTTGAATTTAGTTTATTCCTATCAAAGCAAAATTTGTTGTTTGTGGCATCTTTTAACCTCTTAAGTAGCACTAGGTCAACTCTAGGGAAAAACTTGAAAAAAAGCCTACAAGCATAAGAAAGTCTCATAACAGATTAGAAGATTTTTGTAGCGATAACCGCAGTTATAGCTTAAAAACGAAGTTATAGGGTCTTCTGACATAGTGATTTGGGAGCACTAGGTCGTAGGTTCGAATCCTATCTCCCCGACTGACTTCTCACGATTTTTAAAAACCTTTTGGGCGATCCCTGGGTGATCGATCATCTTCTATACCCTGCTAAACTTTGCGTTTTGGCTCACCCTTACTGGAGATTGAATATGCACAGCTAATCATTAGTAAGTGGCCATTAGCTCTATTTTCCTGAAAAAACACCTCTGCTTATTTGAATTTAAATAGTTTTTTTGATAAATGGATCAGTTGATTTGATTTAGAAACTTTCTACTCCTTTCATGACTAGCATTTGAAAAGAAAACTTCTGGAGAAGAGATTTCTAAAATCTTTCCTGAATCTATAAATAAAACCTGATCACTTACTTCTTTGGCAAATTTAATTTCATGCGTTACCACAATCATAGTCATTCCTTGATGAGCAAGCCTTCTCATTGCATCAAGCACTTCATTAATACGCTCTGGATCCAATGCACTAGTGGGTTCATCAAATAATAATAATTCAGGTTTTAAGGCTAAAGATCGTGCAATAGCAACTCGTTGTTGTTCTCCACCACTAAGTTGACCAGGGTACTTTTTTGCATGAGATTCTATTCCCATTTGACAAAGTAAATACATCCCATACTCTTCTGCTTCTTTTTTATTACGTTTTTGAACCTGGATTGGAGCAAGTGTTATATTTTCTAAAATTGATAAATGGGGAAACAAATTAAATTGCTGGAAAACCATCCCAACTCTACGTCTAATTTTTTGAATTTTTCTTTCGTCTGAATCTGCCCTAATTTTTATACCTAAAACATTTAATTCACCTTTATCAAAAGTCTCAAGACCATTAATGGTCCTAATAAGTGTACTCTTTCCTGATCCAGATGGACCCATAACCACCAGAACTTTGCCTTGATCTAAGGTAAATGAAACTTTATTAAGAGCAAGAATACCTTTAGCATATGATTTGGTGAGATTTTTAGCGGTAAGTATTGGCTTCATAGATGTAAGATTAATATCCTTTATTAATTGTCATTTTTTGCTCAAGTTTTTTTGAAACAAATGCCATAATTGTGCAAAAAAGCCAATAGACGGAAGCCAACCAAATATATACTTCAATATATTGTCCTATGAATTCTGGATTAGCAAGAATACTCCTGCTTACACCAAGTAATTCCATCAAACCTAAGATAGCCATTAAAGATGTATTTTGAAAAAGCCCAATTAACTGGTTTGTAATAGCCGGCAATGCAACTCTTAAGGCTTGTGGAATAAGAATGTATATATTGATTTGATATTTGTTTAAGCCAAGACTTTTAGCAGCTTCTATTTGATTTTTAGGTATCGACTGTAATCCTCCTTTAATATCTTCAGCTATATATGCTGAGACAAAAAAAGTAAAAGCTATTACAGCCCTCCAGACACGATCTATTTCTAAACCTACAGGTAGAAATAAAGGTATTAACAATTGTCCAAAAAAAAGTACAGAAATAAGAGGAACAGCTCTCATTACATCAATATAAAGAGAACTTGATTTCTGAATTAAAAATATTGAACTTCTTCTGCAAAGAGCTAATAAAATACCAATTGGTAAAGAAAAAAGAATACTACAAGAAGTTATAAGAATTGTTAGGGTTAATCCACCCCAATGACGTGTCATTACTGGATTTAAACCCAAACCACCACTTAGCAAATAAATTCCTAATGGTACTGTTCCAATCCATCCAAAAATTAAATTTTTACGAAGCCATTTCCATTTAGGCCCATAAACTGTAATAAATGTAATAGATAAAAGACTGAAGAACCAAAGAGTAGGTCTCCATTGCTGATCGATTGGAAAGCTCCCAAATGCATATAAATTAAGATTTGATGTTACGACTTCCCAATTTGAATTTATAAAAATCGAAGTTAAAATTTTTAAAATTAATGAAATTGAAATCAGAAAAAATATAAAATTGCAGAAATTATATTTTGATTTTGCTAATAAAGAATTTTTAATTTTTTTAAATAAATTTGTATTTAAATTTGGATTTATATTATTCATTAATAAGTTATATCCTTGTTTTCATTATTGATTTATCAATGATCCCCATTACTTTTGTTATTACTAAATTAAGGATTAAAAAACTGCAAAGCAAAATCATAAAGCACTCTACAGCTCTTCCTGTTTGGTTGATGATCGTGTCATTTATTGCATATATATCTGCGTAGCCTATAGCTATTGCAAGTGTGCTATTTTTTGCAAGATTTAGATATTGACTCGTAAGTCCTGGAATAAAAGCTGGTAATGCTTGAGGTATTATTATTTTAATAAATCCTTGTTTTTCGGAAATACCTAAACTTCGAAAAGCTTCCCATTGACCTACAGGAACAGACTGAATTCCACCTCGAATTACTTCTGCAATAAATGCGCTTGAAAATATGCTTAAACCAAATAATAATGCTGAAAACTCTGAAGATAAATTAAGTCCAAATAACTCTATCCCTTTATTGGAAATATTAACTACATTACTTAAATTCAAAAAAGAATTATTTCTTATACTTAGAAATCCAACAAAATACCAACACATAAGTTGAATTAAAAGTGGAGTCTGTCTAATAACTGTGATATATCCAGCAGTAATAATTCTAAAAAATGAATTTTTACCTACTCTCAAAAAACCTATTAACGTTCCAATAAAAGATGCTAAAACAAGAGATGAAATAATAACTTTCAAGCTATTCATCCATCCCATAAAAAGGGCCCAAGCATAACTGTCCGAAGGACTATAGGGCAAGGGATGTTCTGCCAAAGAAAAGCTTGCCGGCTTTGTTAACCAATTAAAATTGAATCCTATGCCAGTTCTTGTAAGATTAATGATTAAGTTATTAGTTAATATCCCTAAAAAACCAAGAACTCCAAACACCAAAAGAATCTGAAAAAATATTTTTTTATTTTTACTCATTCCTCAATATATTTTGCAATCAATTAAATGGTGGAGAGATATGTAAACCACCTTTACTGTAAATTTCATTCAATCCTCTTGGAATAGGTACATCGCTATCTATCCCAAGATTTCTATCATAAATTTCACCATAATTTCCAGTAGCTTTTATAACATTAACTACGAAGTCATTTCTTAATCCGATTTTTTCTCCTAAGCCTCCATCAACCCCAAGAAATCTTCTTAATGATTTTAATTGTGGATTATTTTTTGCGAGCTGGAGCCTATCAGCAATATTTGATTGGGTTATACCTTGCTCTTCAGCAGCAATCAAAGCAAAAACTGTCCATCTCATAGCATCGGCAAGTTTCTGTTCAGACCCATCTGATGCAGGTGCTAAAGGCTCCTTACTTAAAACATCATCAAGGATAATATGATCTTTTGCATTCTTAAAACCTGATCTAGCTGCTGCTAATTGAGATCGATCAGAGGTCATCGCTTGACATCTACCTTGTAGATATCCTGCTACTACCTGATTAAGATCTTGATATTTAATTGGGACATAAGGGAGCGAGAGACTTTCAAAAGTGTCATTAATATTTTGCTCAGTAGTTGTTCCTGAACCTACACATATAGACTTATTAGCGAGTTCTTGAATACTTTCAATACCACTATTTTTTTTAACCATTAACCCTTGCCCATCATGAAAAACTACAGGAGCGAAAGTTAACCCATTACCTCCAAAAGAATCTCTACTAAGAGTTAAAGTAGTGTTCCTTGATAACAAATCAATATCTCCTGTTTTAATAGCTAAAAATCTTTCAGCAGCAGTTAGAGGTCTAAACTGAATTTTTTCTGAATCTCCTATTATTGCTGCAGCAAAGGCTTTACATATATCTACGTCTAATCCTTTATAACTTCCGTCTCTTTCAATAAAGCTAAAACCTGGAATTTTTCCACTTACCCCGCAAATTAATTCATCTCTTTCTTGTATTAGGGATAGCCTAGAAATATTATCGTTTTGATTACTAGCACAACCAGTTAAAAGCAGACCAAAAGCGGCAATTCCAAAGAATAATCTATTCATCATATTTTTTAAAAACTTAATCAGTAATTTCCTTAATTTTAATGCGCAAATCAATTAATAAACAAAATTTAAATATTCTCCCCCGTTTGTCATAGAAACAATAAAACAGTAGCCAATCAGCTTCCCTTTTTGTCTTGAGCGGGTGATCCTCATGCGATCATTCACATTACTTTGCCATATCATGCTTTATTTGAGAGGAATTTTGAGACTTATTTCTATAAGTCTGTCCTAAGAAAGAAGTTTTACCAGCACTTATTTATTTGATCTACTGTCGCAATTTGCTGATTGTGTGCTTTGGGAGCACTAGGTCACAGGTTCGAATCCTGTCGACCCGATCAGTTATACCAATGGATTATAAATATTTGAGTTAGTCTTATATTGAGAAAGGTTATCTCTAGGGGTAGCTAGAGTTATGTACTTTGTATATACTTGTGCCTAGTTTTCTCCTTATATATAATGTTTTTTGAAACGTCCTAAGTAAGAAAAATGCTCTTTGCAAAAACTGGACAAGGTGTTGATATTTTTTCTCCAATAGGGATTTTGATTCTTCTTATTGGGGTTGTTTTGACTGTTGGGTTCCCTGTCGCAATGATTAAGTTCGGCAGAAAGAGCTAGTAAGCATTTAATTCCGTAAATGCTTCTTCTTTATCAAACAATTAATAATCAATTTTTTTAGTAATTAATTAATTTTCTATTTCCATCTCTAGTTTCTACTTTATTTATTCTTAACCCAATGAAAAGCACCCATATAAGTGCAAAGACTACTGGTAAGAAAACGATAGCAAGTTTCATCATTTTTTTAAAAGTGTAATTTGCTCAATATAATACCGTTGAAATAGGTATTTTATTTAAAATTTCACGTTTATTTACTATGCAATGCACAATTAGGGAGGCCACAAAAGCTCTCGGATTTAAAAGTAGAAATTCTCTTTATCTATTACGGAATATATTATCTCTAAATTTAATATTCATTTTATATAAATAAACTAGTGATTCAAATAATAAAGAATTAATAGAATTTCACACAAAAAAAAAGACTCTAATGAGTCTTTTAATTCAAATCTATAAAAAAATTTATTGATCAGTGTCAAGTTTACTAAAGTTTGGTCCAAGAATAATCCATATAAGGCCAAAAAGACCCATAAAAGCACCTCCTACGGCAGCTGCAGAAGGATTGAAACCACCTATAGTGATTGTAGTTAATAAATCCATTGATTAAAAAAACAAATTTCTTGCAATCATACAGAACTTTAGAGGAAATATACCTAATATATATAGAAAAGAAATAATCTAAATATATCTTCATTGATCGATCTACGTGGCACTAGATCGCTCAGGAGGTAGCTAGGGGGGTAGCTAAAGTTATATACAAACTAAATACGACTATATAGTTACTGCAATATTGAGACTCAAACTTATTCCACCTACTTATAAAAACTCTAGTCATAGTAATGAAATATTGATTAATCTCAATAAAATTACGGAGTGCTTTGAGAGCACTAGGTCGCAGGTTCGAATCCTGTCGCCCCTACCAGTTAAAAGCCAAGTCATACTAGCGAGTCTCCCAGCGCGCTTTTTTATTTCTCATTTGTCTTAAAATCTCTACGGGCGAGGGTTTGTATACTTTGGATAGCTTTGGATTTAGCTCGCCCATTATTATTGATATTTATTGAGTAATCGATTATAAATTACCAACAATACTATTACTCCTCCTATACCAAGAGCTGCATGGTATGGGTCATGATGATTATGCCAAAGCTCCTTTAAAAATTCCACAAAATATTAGTCCTTATATATAGAGAGTAATTGCTATCTAATTAAATATATAGAGTAATTATTCTCTAATTAAGTATCTTCTTTGTAAATCAATGTTAGGCAATCTTTTTTTTGTATTGATTGATGCCTTTCCCTTAAGCCAGCAAGATAGAGTGGTCATAGTTATGTTTAGCTCATTCGCTAGGACTTTTAGTGCTTTCAAGTCTGCTCCATAACCTGCTCTTTCTATCCAACTAGCCATTAGCGCAATATCGTGCTCAATGACATTCATAAGTTTGCGTGGGACCATTGAATAGCGGACTGAAGGAGATTCCTTAAGGTTTATTTTTTGCCATAGAGCTGCCATTTCCTGCCCTGTCATCTCTTCTCCAGCAATATTCATTGATTCTCCCAAAAACCTTTTGGGGTGTTCAAAAACAGCCCTTGTCCATAGTCCAACATCATCAACTGCGATGGTTTGCCAAACTTTGTCTTTATGAACAATTCCCGGAAAAATTGATTCGGAAATCTTCACACCAGGAAGATCACTATCGAAATTCTCAAAGTAGCTAACAGGTCGAAGAATTGTTGAAAGTTTTTTCAACCCATTAATCAGAATGTATTCCTCAATATTCCACTTGCTTGTGAAATGTCCTGGTGCTGGCTCATTCCTTAGAGGGTCCTTGGGTTTGCAAACCGAACTAAAAACAAAGTGCTTTAATGTACCTAAGTCAGCAAGTTGCTTTACAACATCTACTAAGTTTCTCCCTTGCTCTATTTCATATTGACGAACCATGCTTCCACGGCCCAATACCCACCCTTTTGTGGGCGTCGTATTGCCAAAAATTCCGTAAGCCCCTGAAAAAACTCTTTTTAAGCTTTCTGGTTCAAGGAGATCTCCTTGAACAATTTCAACATTTGGCAAGTTGGCCAAAACCTTAGCCCGCTTACTATAGGGAGAACGAGTAATTGCTCGAATCTGAAAAACACCACTTTGGGACAAATGCCTTACGACTGAAGACCCCTGTCGACCGGAGGCCATTGTCACTGCAATTACTGGCCTAGAGTTTTTTTTGATTAAGTTCCTCATAACTAGATAAATCGCCGAGAGAAGGACCAACCTGAAGCGATAAGTCCAAATGTTAAGAAAAATTACGTTTCTGTTAAGAAATGTAAAGTATTTTCTCCTCAATCGTGGCTATGTTATGGGAGAACTAGGTCGCAAGCGGGCGAGGATTTGTACATCTAAGGCTAATTGCGTATATCTTTGACCTATTTCTGAGACTAAGAATTTCTCTGAAATTGCGACTAACTTGCCCAGCCTGAATAGTTTATTTAACCTGCCGTCTAAAATTGGAGGGCGGGTGTTTAGGAAGCACTAGGTCGCAGGTTCGAATCCTGTCGCCCCGATCGTTTATAGCAGTAAGTCTCAGCTAATAAAATATTTACCTCAAAAATTCTTTCCCTCAAATAGTTATTATTAGGCTTGTTTTAATAATTAAATTAAAATATTTATTAAATTTTAGTATTCTTCAAAGCTAAACTTTTGCCCTCCTATGCTTGCTTCATACATAAGGCCTCCTTTTGAGTACGTAAGAACTGCAACTCCATCACTGTAATCAGCAGATGCATTAGCTCCCTCTGAAATTAATGCTGCACTAGCTGATGCCCCAAATTCAAAATTACCTTCAGTAAATCTCTCAAGAGATTTCTTATCTTTGAAAAAGATAATTTGGCTAAATGCTTGTCCACCTAATTGAAAGCCGATTGATACTTGAGTTAAGGTGGTTTTTCCAATAACATTTCCTTTTTCAAATACCTCACCACTACCTCTAGCTCCTCCGATTCCAATTCCTCCTTTTCCTACATTTGGGAAAACAGCGTAACCTCTAGCTTTTTTAAAGTAGGGTTTCAAAGAGGATATGTTTTTAAACTTATTTAATGCCTTTATTGTCTTATCACTAGCTTTTTTATCTTTAATATTTTTATCTAATAATGGTTTCCAACCAGAAATTAATAATTCATCTGAAATTTTATTTAATTGAGATTCATTAAAAGCAGATGATTGAACTGAAGTTAAATATTGCGGAAAAATTAATAGTGCAACAAAAAAAAACTTTCTAGTCATTTTCAAATAATTAATTACTAAATAAGAAATAATATACCCTAATCAAGAAATTTCACATCTCATGGTGCTTTGGGAGCAGTAGGTCGCAGGTTCGAATCCTGTCGCCCCTACTCTTAAAGACCAATTCATACTAGGGATTTACCCAGACTCGCTTTTTTATTGGAAAATCTGACGGCAGCAAGAGCCGTCAAATTGCCGTCAAAACGTTATTAATTTTTAGTATGAACAAGCATTCCAAGGATTTGATTGCATATGCCAGCCTGGCCCTTGGTAATATTCGTTTTTACCCCATTTATAAATTGATCGTGAGCCATTCTTAGAAACACAACCAAAGACACTCATATTTCTTGAAGTTGAACCTTCATTGCTAAATCTCCATGCACTAACTCTTAATTCAGAATCATTGGAGTACATTCCAATTAGATAATTACCCTTTTGAATCACTTTAATTTCTCCACTACAATCAGAATTATATTTTTCACAACTTTCCAGAGGGCCCGATGGAATATCTCCTATTTCTTCCCATCCTTCTGGGAGATAATCATTTTGAATAATAGATGCATGAGCTGTTGTTAGCACCTGATCAACATAAGTTGCGGCCACAGCTTGTCTAGCTTTACGAACTATATCCTGATAAACAAATTGTCCTAAAAAAATTAAGCCTCCAAATATAGCCAAAACAACTGATAATTCAGAAATACTATATCCATTCTTTTTTTCAAATATTTTATTTAAACTCATATTAAAAATGAAATCATTAATAAGTAGCTGTCCCTCCACTCTTCCTAAACATTTGAAAAGTTCAAGATTGTAAATAACTAATTTTCTATACCGCCCGCTACTTTTTGTTCCTCTAGTCGTTTTTTTAGTATTGCATAAGCTTCTATAGCCCATTCTCTAGATAATCGTAATTCATCAAAATAAGCTTCTAACTTCTCTCTAATTAATTTGCCAATTTTAAATACTTCTACGAAGCCTAGATAAATTATTACCGCCAACTTACTTATGGTTACTGCAAAAGCTGCTGTCTTTTCAACTGTTTTTTCTGGCATTTGAACTTATCTAATTTAATTAAAATTAACAGACGTAAAAAATATATCTAGCCCAATATTTTGGGGATCATATTATTTGTAATTTATAGAGAAGAATATGTTCATAGCAATACATTGAGTAGAATTAATAGTGAATAAGTGTATATTAGCTATACAGAATCCGTTCCAAAATTCTGTAGGTTTAAGGTCTGCCTATCTTTCAACTGCTAATAATTATTAGTTGAAAATAAAAAACCTATTTAATTTTCAAGAAATAAATATTGTTAATTGCCACTTTTTGTAGATCTACTTTTCAAAAAAACTATCAAATCAACGACCTAGTTAACATAAGACACTATGTCGTAGAGGGGGCTCTAAGTTCTATAAACATCTTGTATGATCTTCGAAGATTTAGCAATAAGTTGCCTCAAACTCGTTCCAGCATCTATAGTTAGTCTAGGCTATAACTAAAGTCTCAAGGTTTTCTTAAAAATAACGCCCAGTGCTTTGGGAGCACTAGGTCGCAGGTTCAAATCCTGTCGCCCCGAATCTTAAAAACCAATTCATACTATCGAGTCTAGCAACTCGCTCTTTTATTATCTATTAGTCTCACAACCCAAAGGGTATCTGTAGGGGGGCCTACAATCTTCGAAGATCCCCATAGGTGCTTACCATTTAGGTTCAGTTACTTGCCATCCTAAAGTAATTAATTGTTGGTACTCTTTGCGAGCATCATCTATTTTTATCTCTTTTCTTGTCTTCATAAGCGGTGGATTTTCACCTAACGCTCCAACAACTATTCCACTATCAATAAACATATACTCAAAAAACTTATCCTTATTATTCTTATTCTTCGTAAATCTTCTTACCTCAATCCAGTTAGGACATATTAACCATGCTTCCTCTGTTATCTTTCTTGCTTCACTATCCATAATTAAATAAGCAATAATCAAACAATTTCTCAAATACTAAAAATTAAGCTTCACCCCAGCGAATTAATTTTCAGTGAAAATACTACTTATATATATATTAATCTGTTATAAATTATCAACAATATTAGTCCTATTGCGCCTGCACCAAGAAGTGTATTTGGTTGATTATGCCAAAGCTCTTTAAAAAATTCTACATTCATTTAAAGGATTGGATATGCTATCCAACCAAATAAGGTGTAATTAATAATGACAGCCATAAAGCCTATCATTGCAAGCCTTCCATTTGTTCTTTCCGCAATATACCAATAGCTATTTGGCCATTCAAAAATTCCTCCCGTATTAAATATTTGGTCTTCTGAAACAAGAGTCTCTTTAGGAGTATTGTCCTGATCAAGATAATAATTACTATCTGGGTAAAAGCTTTCGCTTGAAAAATTATCTTTAAAGTCAACCATTTTATTAGAAATTTGATTTCAATTATCTTAAAAAGTTTTTTTTAATTATGTTGTTTTTAGTTCCTAAAACCTCACTATTAATTTAATAACAATATGAGGACAATATATTATGTGGAGACAGGAGGTCATATAAAACTCATTACTCCTCTCACTATCCTCATTAAAAACTTCCACGAAATGGATTTTATTAGAGAAGCAATGAAAAACAGAAAGTTAGCGACTGAAAAATTGCATAAATATTATAGAAAAATATACAAAAATCACCAATTTGCTTAATTAACTTGGAGGTTTGTTTTTAGGTCGGTTATAGACTTTATTATTTTTCTTTCTTTTTGATTTCTTATAAACCGCAAAAAATCCTAAAAACACTAAAGGAATTAATAAACCCTCTAGAAATAAAGGAAAATTAATCATAGACCTGAACTAATGGTAACGCTTTTCTCTTTTCAGCCTCCTTATAAAGAAAATAGAAAAAATAACTTCTAGTAACGGTAATACAAGCGGTTAGAAATGCTACTGCGACACATATAGGGCAATGAGGAAATCCCATATTTAAAGTTTATTTTTGATTATATTGTCGAGAATCTAGGGATACAATAAGCAGAAATACTAAATAGCTTGATATAACTAGCATCTATTCACAAATATATACATTAAATAGTGAAAAGTAAATGTTAAAAAGCATACTTAAGCTAATTTATTCGAAAAATTTTTAGATCGACTGTCAATCATTCCGCTCCTATATTTTCTTAAGTCTTTCGTATTAAACGTGTAGAAAAGCTAAACGCCAAGCATCTTTCAATCCTTTTACACCTCCCATTAAAAGTTTTGCATCTGAAGGAGAATATGACTTCATGCTTAAGGAATCTTTTTGCCAAGATTTTTCATTCCATTTAGTCATGAAAAAGATGGGTCTTATCCCCTCAAGTTTAGATCGAGTTTTTTGGGAGCAATAGGTCGCAGGTTCGAATCCTGTCGTCCCGATCATTTATACCAATGAATTAGAAATATACAGTAATTACATCCTCAAATTTTGCGGACAAAAGATGTTTAATTGAAAGGTAAGGTATTCTTAGTAGGAGATATGAAAAGTAATTCAAAAACAATTCCCGTCAAAGCAATAGGCAATACCCAAATAGCAATAAATCTATGATCAAAAAATCTTAAATGTTCTTCTCCTTTAAAAACACCTTTTAAAGAAGTGTATAAAGTTTCTGGTTTCTTATAGGATGGGCCATTTTTAATTGGAGAATATGGTTTTATAAATGCAGAGGAAGCTGCGAATGTTGCGAGTTTCCTAATTAAATAAATAGGCAATACCCAAGTAGCTACAAATCTTCCTCCTAGCCATTGACGCGCATTTGGGAGAGCATACTCTTTAATAGATTTATTCTCTGGCATTCCAGATTCCAAATTCTTATAAATATTTTCTAATGTGGATTCATTTTTTGATTTATTGATCATGTGATAAAAAAAATAACCTTAAAATTAATATCGAATAAAAATATTCCTAACTACTAAAATAACTAAAAAGCAGTTAAGAATATTTTCCTTGGCTAGGTTCATAAAGACGGAATGTTATACCGTTGCAGATTCGCCAAATATCTACATATTATTTATATATAAGAAACTCTTTTTTTAAAAGTAAATAATATACATAATCATGAATAATTTTTTAATAATTAAAGTTATTTAAAAAGGGAATTTAATTTATTATTTGAGCTTCTTTAAAAATTATTTAAACCTCATTTTCTAAGATTGCGAAAAAGAAAATGAGGTCAAAGGGAGGTTCTCATTACAAACCGCATTTCTCAAAGCTAGCGGTTAGTAGATTGCCCTAATATCTACTAATAAATTTATATAATGAGATATCAAATAAAGGAAGACTAATTTTATACAAATAAGTGTTTAATATTTTATTAAATAATTACTTAGTATTAGGAAATTAATGCGCTTACTAAATTGATTGAAAGATGAAAAAAAGAATAAAGAGAAACTGCAAAAAATAAATACTGTTCTATTGGAATCATGACAAGGTACTAACTAAGAGTTAAAAGAAATTAGATTAATTTTTTGTTAAAAAAATATATTCTAAAATATAAATTTGTTCTAATGATTCATTTTTAAGAATCATTTTTTTTTGCAAATTATCATCTGGAGAATTAAAAGCACCCCATCTTTTTAGCCAAAATAAGGTATAAAAAAATGCCATTATAAAAGGAGTTCCAACAATTAAAAATCTTATATCCATTTTAATTTCCTAATTAATAAGATTTAAACTGCATCGCCAAAATTGCTCCCAAGAAGAAAACCGTTGGAATCCCCAGGGCATTAACAGCAGCCGTTCTGACTGTAAAAACTGGATATCCTTCTGATGGTCTTCCTGTATTAGGAACAACAGCTGAATCTCCCCAAACTTGATAGTTTTCAAAAGGGGCTACTCCTCTTTTTGGCAACCCAAATGGAGTCAATCTAAATACATCCCATTTACCTAACCAAAACACTGTAAATATCCATGCAAATATTATTGGTGAAATAACGAGTAAAACTCTAAAGTCCATTTGTATAGTAATAATAAATTTGATTATTATTTTGTCTCTTTTACTTAAAAAAATAATTGAATCATTAACTTATATTTAAACAAAAACTCTTAATAACATTGGTTCTTATCATTATTAACATCAGGAAATGATTAATTGATTAAAGTAAAGTATATTTTTTAAATTGCGATATTTGGCTATTTTTTTTGATGTAGATTTTAGATAATTATAAAAACTAATATGGAGACCTTTAGATTCTTACTTTTTGGTTTTGCAGGAGTTAGTGTATTTTTTTGGGTAGCCGTTATAGCTTTATGGCATGCATACATGTTTCCAAGATTCTTCAAAGAAGATAAAGGTTTAAATTCAGTAATTAATGAAGAAATTAGTTTTTCAAAAACTCCTATCTTAGGTAATCTAGTTAAGAGCAATAATTTCAGAAATAGAGAAAAGTATTCAATGAAAAGTTTTGTCATAGCAGACTTTTCATCTGAAAATAATAATTTCAAACTTAATAAACTTTATACAATAGTAATGATTGGAGTTACTTTTGCTAGTTTTATTTTTCTCACTTATGGATTAAGCAGTTCAATAACAACAGTAAGTTAAATGGATCTATATATTTAATTGTTTTTATTACTTGCTTTGTTTATTTAATTTTTGACTCATTCAAAAATATAAATATTAAATAGATTACTAATGTTTTTTACCCGCTAATAAAAATTTCCTTCTTATGTAAAAAAAAACTAATGTAGTTATTATCATTACAGGCGGATGAATTGATATTGAATTTAGATATTCGTAGAAATCAAAGGGGGCCAAATTTTTTGCTCATAATTTCTTAAAACTATATAACAGCTTTCAAATTTTGATTGATTTAAATAGATCAATATCGCGTATAAAATGCTAGTTAAGTTTTATCTTGACGAATATTTTGAGGCCAAATTGCAAACAAATATTGCTTAATTTGTCCTGACAAACTTCGCAGTACTAAGCAAAAAAATAGATATGCCTTGAAAACCTATTACTTCACTAGGGTCGTTAAGTACTTTGGGATCACTAGGTCCCAGGTTGGAATCATATAGACCCGACTCTAACAATCCAAGTAATAGAAAGTATTATCAACCTGTCTTGTTTTTGTTTACTATCTCAAATTGAGAAGGGTGATCTCAGAGGATGCACTTTGATGTATTTAGTGTCTAGGAATTGCTACTAGAAAAATTGTTTGTTTCCACCCCTGATAACGTAATCCAGTTAATCTCTTTTCATATCTTTCTTTTTCTTCTTCTTTTTATCTTTCTTTTTCTTTTTTACCTTTTCATAAACCTCATCAGCCTTTTGTTCAATATTATCCAGCTTATTTGAAAGTACTTTTATAGCTTCAGCTTTTTCTTCTTTAACTACAGTATCTTTTACCTCAATAAATTTAACTGTGTCTTCTTTAACCACATGATCTTTTACCTCTTGTGTTTCAACTCCAAACATACCTTTAATAAAATTGGCTATAAAAATAAGAACAGGAATATGGGCTAAACCACCAAATACTATTTTTGTTTCTGAATAAGCCATTTATGAGTTAAAAGAACTGAGATATTTAAGCATAAATTTAATTTTTATAATACTTTTATTAAGCCATTAACTAGAGAGTTGATATAAAGGTTCTGCATGGAATTTTCGTTTTTTTCTTTATTAATCTCTTATAAAAAATAACCTTGAGTAACAGTTTTACAAGCGGTTAGAAATGCTAGGAAGACACATACATATAGGGAATGTGGAGATCTTATATTTAATTAGTCTATGCCTTAACAAAATTCTCAGGATTTTCTTCAAAATAATGTCCAGTGATTTGAGAGTCCTTTGTCGCTGGTTAAATAGTATCGTTTCGATCAGTTTTAGCAGTAAATCTCATCTAATAAATTACAGATAAAAAAGCTTGCTCCCAAAATGTACAAAAAAATCTCTTTGGTGCTGGTTTGTTTATAAAGATCCAGCTAATTAAATAAACAAATGATATAATTTCGTAAAAAAAACCAAGTGAAAATATCTCAAGCTCTAACTTCAATAACTTTAGTTTTTGGATCAATTTTGTCTGTTTCTGCTAACGAATACAAATTTGAAGAAATCAAATTTAATCAAATTCCTAATGAACAAAATAATTATGAGCCTAAAGACAAATTAGATGAATACATAATCAAAGGGGCAAATTATTCAACCAAATTTGTTCCATTAATGAATAACGGGGCAAAGGGTGATGAATATACTGGCATAATGGCAGATGATCTTAATAGATTATTAGTTGACGCTGGATTTGATTTTGCAAATGCAAAGGCAAATGGTGAGATACAAAAAATCCCATTTTTTGCTCAGACATCTGTAAATATTTCTGGTGGGACAGAATCAGATACCAGCTTCTCAATAAATAGTTTGATGAAGCTAGGCGAGCTTGCAAAAGATGATCAGGGTGATTTAAAAACTCTTGCTTTCTCTCAAGCAAGATTTGCCACTGCTACAAATGCAGAAGGTTCCACTATTAATATTGGTTTAGGAATTAGAAATCGTCCCGATGATATTTCTATGGTTGGAGCTAATGCATTCTGGGATTACAGAATGACAGATTACAGTGATGCACATAGCAGACTTGGATTAGGTGGAGAATATTTCTGGAAGGATTTTGAATTTAGAAATAACTGGTATATGGCAATTACTAATGAAAAGGACGTAATTATAAAAGGTGTTGATTACCAAGAGAGGGTAGTACCAGGATGGGATTTAGAAGTAGGTTACAGACTTCCAAATAATCCAGAACTTGCTTTTTATATTAGAGGATTTAACTGGGATTACAAATATACTCAAGACAATTCTGGATTAGAAGGAGCGGTTAGTTGGCAAGCTACTCCGCACGTTGGTTTAGAAGCTTATGTTTCTAATGAAATATCCGCAGCATCAACAACAGCTAATACTGACCTACCGGGTACGGACGAAAACTTTTTTGGTTTAAGAATGAACATAACAGGCAATCCAGTCAAATTTGAGAAATCAAATTACAAGAAAAACATGGTTACTCAAATGACTCAACCAGTAAAACGTAAGTATGATGTTCTGCTAGAAAGATCAGCAGGTGGGGTTTTCCAGAATAGGGCTAAAGGAGTTTAAACATTGAAAACTAAATTTAACAACTCAACAAAAACTATTCCATTGAAATTAAAACAAAATCTTTTAAAAAACATTAACTCAATTGCAGTTGGATTTGGGTTAATTGGATTTACAGCTTTTACAGATGTTGCCAAGGCTGAAGCGCCTCTAAAATGCATGACTAGGGATGGTGTAGCAGGAGGGATCGGTGAAAAAGTGGATGGCAAATATTCGAAAACACCTGCACAAATTGGAGATGCCATGACATTTTGCACAGATACTCCAGACAGGTTTGTAATAACAATTCATGAATTAGGGTTGTGCACTGATCCACCTATCCAGGAAGGTTCTCCAAGAACATTTAGTCGTAATGACTGTGTAGTAACTATGACCAGCGATGGGGTTACTGCAGATTTGGCAAATAGTACAGTTAATCTTCCTCAAATGGATGGGAGACCTCCTTCAAATACTTACACACACGCATATATAATTCTCACAAATACTTTTGGTTTAAGAGGAAGTGTCACTCTCAAAAATAATTTAGGTGCAGATGTAAGATACTGCTCCCAAAATACAGAAGATGCAAATAGTACTCCTGGCACAACAGAAGGTAATTTCTGCACTCCAGAAAATCACACAGAAGTTCTTAACAATTTTGCGGATGGGGATGATTATAGTCCATTCTTCCCTGCTGAGACAATGGATGGAGGAGGGAAAGTATCTGCACTTCTTACAGGAGATGATACAAATTTAACAACTGCTACAAATGAAAGTGAAGCAAAAAGACTTATAGGTGTTTTTGAGACAAATGCTGGAACTCCAGTAGTTATTAATAATGGAACTAATGGATTAGAAATGCAACTTACAGTAACCGATATAGGATACGGTATAGAATTCCGAGGTGGAGAACCCCTAGATTTTGGATCAATGCCTTTCAAGCCAGTTTTTGCGACCTTCTAATATTTCCAACCTCAAATAAAAAGATGATATCCCCTAATTTTTGATCGACTATCAATCAAAAATTTTATGACACATAACACGTAGTTTCTCTCAATAAATTTCTTAACTCTAAAAACTAATTATCTATTAAATTAAATATTTATAAGTATGAATCAAAGCAATTTTTCTGAGTTTGAGGATTTTTTATATCCTCACATGATTCATGTGAATCATAAGAATCACTTCTATCAGAAAATACCTTCTCTTCATTCGATAGATCTTCTTTAGGTTGTTTTTTAATATTTTTGTCATCCGAATCTTTTGATTTAAAATTAGAATTTTTATCATTCATAATTTTATTTATGTTATTTTTATACAATTTAAATTCTTTAGTTTTATAAGAAAATTGACCTTCTTTATTGAAAGGTATTTGACATGCAATGCTTAAATCAATCTCTTTTTCAAATGTGTAAGATTTGGCAACTAATTCTTCATTAATGACACATTTTTTTAAGGAGCCTAAGTTAGTAATATTTTTGAGATCTATTAAATTCTTATTATAGTTAGCGATAGAATTAGCATAAACAATCCGTGATTGAGTCAGATCTCTTTGATTATTTATAATTTCTCTTTGTGAAGCAACTCCTGCATTAAATCTTAATCGCGAAATTTTTAAAATATTTTTATTATTATTTACTTGGCTACTTGTATTTAAGATATTTTTGAGAGAGGTTTTTAAAGTTTTGTAGCTTTCTGAAACTTTAAATTTTATTTTATTTTCTTCATCTTTTATTCTCAGATTAAATTCATCATATTTACTTTTCTTGAATTCTCTTATGTATCTATTTTTTCCCCCGTTGAATATATCCCATTTTGCTGTAATTGCAATAGTATTTTCATATTCACTTCCAGTTTCATCAAAATCAACAGGAGGGACAACATTAGACTGCCCCTGATTAAGATTTGAAGATAGCCTATTAACCAAACTAAATTTTGGCTTACTTTTACCAAGTTCTTTGTTACTTTTATTATGGCTAATCTTGAGATCTAAATTTAATTTTTCTAAGCTTTTATTTTTTGTTTTAGCAAAATCTATAGTTTCATCTAAATCCATTTCCCAAAATCCTATAATCGAATTTGCATATCTAAATTTTCTGATATCTTTTTTATTAACTCCAATAATTTCACTTAGGGAATTAATTATTAATTCAAGTTCATTTTTTTTATCATTTAGAAATTTCATATCTCTAGACAATTGACTTTCAGCCTCTAAAACTTCAATATCTGAAACTAATAATGCTTTATTTAATATTTTTGCATCATCGAGACTAGATCCTGACAACAAAAAAGCTTTTTGGGCAATTTCAACCTTTTCATATGCTAATTGCAATTCTACAAAAAACTTTTGAGCTCTAGAAATTAATGCATCCCTAAAAATATTGAATTCTAATTTAGCTTTTGATAGTTGATTTTCTGAGAGAATTACATTTTGAGATTTTTCCGGATCATATAATTTATAACTTACAGTAGCTGATAAAGAACCTTTTAATTCACTCGTTTCTTTTTTAGGATTATCACCTTTTCCTATCGAATATTTTGGGATCCCATCAGTAGATATCTGTATAGAAGGTTTTAATTCAGATTTCACAATTGATAAATTATTTTGAGCTTGTTCCAATTTTATTTTTTCCGCCTTAAGCTCTAAGTTGTTTTCATCAATCAAATTTATTAAATCATCAAATTCTAAAGATTTGATTGAAATCTCATCCATTTGTGATTTTTCACTTACTTTAGTCACATTATTATTTTTGGAAATTCTTTTAAATTGATATGATTTAATATCTTTCTTATCAAAGGAATTACTTAAAAACTCTGGATTAGTGGACGAATAAGATTGAGATCCTAAGAAGGTGCTTAATAAAAAGATTTTTAAATATATTTTTAAATATATTTTTAAACTTTTTTTCAAAAACCCTTCCATATATACATCAATTTTAGTTGCTACTTTCTCAATGGCAATAGATATTTCATTTGTTATCTTACAAATCTTTTAATAAAATTATTTATTAAAGAAATTAGTAATGACATGCAAACAAGCTTTCAATTTACTCCAATATTTTAAAAAACTGTTGGAGATGTATTTCTTTTTTTTTAATTTATAATTATTATGTAAGTATTTTTGGAATTCTTGTGAATAAGCCAAAAGAGATAAAAACCCTATCCCAAGAAAAAAATAAATATAATTTATTTAATGAAATAGTAAAAAAAGAAAAAAATAAACTGAAATTTATTTCATTAGAAATAGGCAGTTCATTTTTAAAAAAAGAAGAACTACCAAAAGGAATATTAATTATAAAAAAAGGGATATTGAGCATAAAACTCACTGACCAAAATGATAATAAGAAATTCACTATTCAAAACTTAAAAAAAGGAGATTTGGCTGGTGTTGATCAAATAATAGGACAAAGTAATTACTCTGATATAGTTGCCTCTACTAAAGTTGAAGGTTACTTTCTAGAAAAAAAAATTTTTTTAGAACTAATTAATAAAAACTTCCAAATAATAAACTCTTATATTAAATCTAGTAAGTATGAATTATATTGCACAATTTCATTTTTTTTATTTGGAAAAATACAAAAATCACATGATATTTTTAATTTTTTAAATTCTTCATCATTTGATTTAAAAACAGTAATACTTACTCCCGGTATTAATAATTTAAACAGCAATTTTGGTGCCTATATTTCGAGTAGCTCCAATATTGAAGGTTTAAATATTGGATCTACTATTGAAGGGCCTAAATCTTTAAATGTATTAGGTGATTTGCCTGCAAGATTAATTAAAAGTGAAGAATTATCTAATTTAAAAAATATTGATGAATCAAATATATCAATTATTAATAATAAAAATTCTACTGGAAGCATTATAGAAAAATTTGATCTACAAAAAGAAGGTTTAGAAGATTACTATGGTCCAAAAAACAACGATTTATCTTTCCCTCATTTTAAGGGTGATGGAATTATAGAAGAGTCATTGGCATGTCTAAGAATGATAGTTAGATTCTTCGATATGCCATTTAAAAAAGATTTAATAGTTACCATTTTGAAAGATCAGATTATACGTTCAAAAAACAAAAGAATTTCACTCCCTCAATTCGCTGCAATTTTTGAATTATTAGGCTTCAAGGTAACGCCTTTAACTATCAGAAATTATAGGCTTATAAACAGAATAAATTTACCAGCATTTGTAGTTTGTGATGGAGCGCCGCATATTATCTGGTCTAAAAAAAGAAATAAATTTCTAAAAAGTGATCCTAAATCCGATCAACAATGGTTTACTTCTGAAGAAATATTTGAGACTGGAAAACATCAATTAGATTTTCTACTGATTGAAAAGGCTTTACAAAATAAAAACTCTAAATTTGACTTAAGTTGGTTTTTGCCTGCGCTAAGAAAAAATAAGGGTATTCTATTTCAAGTTGTTCTAGCAAGTTTTTTTGTTCAGCTTCTTGCTCTTTTTAATCCATTACTAATACAACAAATATTTGATGCCGTAATTAGTCAAGGAAATTTATCTAGCCTTAATGTACTTGGAACTATTTTAATTTCAATGTCTTTAGCTCAGGCATTATTAGGTGCATTGAGAACGTTCTTATTTGCAGATATGACTAATCATATTGATACAAATTTAGGTTCTTCAATTATTCATCATTTGTTAAGACTTCCAATTGTTTATTTTTCTAAACGTTCAGTTGGAGAATTAAATGGAAGGATAAATGAACTTGAAAAAATAAGGAGGTTCTTGACTAGTACTGCCATCACAGTTTTTCTAGATGCAATTTTCTCTCTCATCTATATAGGTGTGATGATGCTTTATTCAGTCAAACTAACTTTTATGGCATTAACAATTCTGCCTCTTTTTATTATCCTCACATTTATTATTGCTCCAATAAATAAAAAACAGCTAAGGAAACAAGCAGAATCAAAAGCAAAAGTACAGGGTCATCTTGTTGAAGCTCTAAATGGAATAGAAACAATCAAAGGACAAGGAATGGAAATATATAGTCATTGGAGATGGGAACAACTATACAGTCGACAAATTAAAAATGGTTTTAGAAATATTATTACCAATACTGCAGCTAGTTCTGTAAGTCAATTCCTTTCTCAATTATCGGGATTGATAGTAATTTGGGGAGGAGCAGTTCTTGTTCTTAATGGGGAAATGACTTTAGGACAACTTATTGCCTTTAGGATATTGTCGGGATACGTAACAAGTCCTATATTAAGATTGACTAGTACTTGGCAAAACTTTCAAGATATTTCTTTATCAGTAGAAAGATTAGGCGATGTTATTGATAGTAAAAAAGAGAGTGAATTAAATGGAGATAATTTACCTCCTTTAGAAAATATTGAAGGTGATATCTCTTTCGAGAATGTTAGTTTAAAATTCGAAAATTCTCATGATTACCAGCTTAAAGACATCAACTTTAAAGTAAAAAAGGGAGAATTTGTAGCTGTCATTGGAAGTAGTGGATCAGGTAAAAGTACTTTAATGAAAGTTCTAATGAGGCTATATACTCCAAGTAAAGGTTTAGTAAAAATTGACAGCAATGATATAAATAAATTTGACCTTTACTCCTTAAGGAATCAAATTGGTTTTGTTCCTCAAGAAACCCTTTTGTTTAGCGGAACTATTCAATCAAATATATCCTTACCGAAACCTGAGGCTAGTTTCGAGGAGATCAGAGAGGCAGCCAGAGTAGCAAATGCTCATGATTTTATCCAAGAATTATCCAAAGGATATAGTAATGATATTGGAGAAAAGGGTATAAAGATATCTGGAGGTCAAAGACAACGATTGTCAATAGCAAGAATGATCATTAAAGAACCAAAAATTGTGATATTAGATGAAGCAACGAGCTCATTAGATGGAGAAAACGAGAGAAAAGTATTACTTAACATTATGAAGAAGTTTGAAAACCAAACAGTTTTTTTTGTCACTCATAAATTAGATAATATGGAAATGTTTACAAAAATACTTTTAATGGATGAAGGAAAACTTATTGAGATTGGTAATCATGAAAATTTAATGAAGGAGAATGGGAAATATGCTGCATTAATTAAAAAAAAATATACATAAAAAGAGATAAATTCAACGATTAAATTTGGAAATGGACTTTGACAACGAAGCAATACTTTATAAGCCAGCCTCACTTTGGATAAGAGGATTAATTTGGGCAATTGTTGGTAGTTTTAGTTTTGGATTTATATATGCTTGCTTTGCAAGAATGGATGAGGTCGTAATAGCAAAAGGCGAATTACAAGCTTTAGGAGCTGAAAGGCCAATAAGAGCACCAATATCAGGAATAGTAAGCGAAATTTTTATAAAAGAAGGTGATTCAGTTGAAAAGGATTCTAAGCTTTTAAGATTTGATAGTAATGTTCTACATGCAAAAAAAGAGGGTCTTGAAGCAAAGTTAGGGGAATTAGAGTCTAGTATTCAATCAGAAAAGGAGATTCTAAAAGAGATATCAATTCTTGCTGATGCTGGGGGGATTCAAAAACTTCAATACTTACAACAAAAAAATAAAGTAAGCGAACTAGGTTATGAAAAAAAACAAGTAGAAGCCGAAATTAAGGAGCTAAATTTTGATAAATCAAAAACACTTTTAGTTTCACCAGTAAAAGGAAAAGTTTTTAATCTGATTTCAGTAAGTAAAGGATTTGCAGCTAATCAAGGCGAAACACTTTTAAAAATAGTTCCAAGTGGGGACACCGAAGCAAAAATATTTCTCAAAAACTCAGATATTGGTTTCGTTAAAAGTAATATGAAAGCAAAAATAAGAGTAGATGCATTTCCCTTTACCCAATTTGGTTCAATTGAGGGTATTCTTAAATCTATTGGTGATGAAGTCATTCGTTCAAATCAACAGAATCAAAGTTCTCTTTTCCCCGCCTATGTAAGTTTAGAAAAACAGTATCTTGAAAAAAATGGTGAGAAATTTTTTGTTAGATCTGGTCAAAGTGTTTCTGTTAATTTAATTGTTAGAGATAAAAGAATAATAAGTCTTTTAACTGATGCTATAGATAAAGCTATTGATTCGCTGAGGGGCATTAAAAGTTAAATTTCTAATTTAGAAATAAGCATTTTGATAATCTCTAATAATAAAGTTGTTAATATTATCTTTAACTTCTATATGACTATAGTTACCTACTCCATCAAAATTATTTAAATACGCTTTATCATTTTTCAAAATAAAAAAAGTATATATGCCTGGCTTTAAATCAATCTGGAATTCGCCATTCTTTTTTGTATTAATTATTTCATAATTAGAATCTAAATAACTTAAATCAAGCTCTGGTTTACCATCATGAGCATGAATCCCCTCAACTGCTAAAACTTTATAAGACTTTTTAAATATAGGCTTTACTTCATTAATATCCATTTGATTACCTGAATACATCTTTACAAAACCTTTAACAATAAAATTCTGATAATCCATAGAAATAAATACAGGCTGTTTGGCATTTAAAAAACATGACAGGAGAAAGCTTTCTATCAATTAACTTGTTAAACAGAATAATTATTATTTTGATTTTCTAAATAATTTTGGAAACCATTATTACTCAAAATTAAATTATCTTCAAAAAGATTATTTTCATTTTCTAAATTAGAGTTAAAACCCAAAATAGTTCCATTTTTACTTTGGTTTTCATAAAATCCATCTGTTCCGCCCGCATATGCTATCTCTTCTTCTTTATCTTCTACTCCTTGATTAATTTCATCAATAAAAGAATTTAATTCTTCAATTTTATTTTTACTTTGGTTTTCATAAAATCCATCTGTTCCGCCCGCATATGCTATCTCTTCTTCTTTATCTTCTACTCCTTGATTAATTTCATCAATAAAAGAATTTAATTCTTCAATTTTATTTTTACTTTGGTTTTCATAAAATCCATCTGTTCCGCCCGCATATGCTATCTCTTCTTCTTTATCTTCTACTCCTTGATTAATTTCATCAATAAAAGAATTTAATTCTTCAATTTTATTTTTACTTTGGTTTTCATAAAATCCATCTGTTCCGCCCGCATATGCTATCTCTTCTTCTTTATCTTCTACTCCTTGATTAATTTCATCAATAAAAGAATTTAATTCTTCAATTTTATTTTTACTTTGGTTTTCATAAAATCCATCTGTTCCGCCCGCATATGCTATCTCTTCTTCTTTATCTTCTACTCCTTGATTAATTTCATCAATAAAAGAATTTAATTCTTCAATTTTATTTTTACTTTGGTTTTCATAAAATCCATCTGTTCCGCCCGCATATGCTATCTCTTCTTCTTTATCTTCTACTCCTTGATTAATTTCATCAATAAAAGAATTTAATTCTTCAATTTTATTTTTACTTTGGTTTTCATAAAATCCATCTGTTCCGCCCGCATATGCTATCTCTTCTTCTTTATCTTCTACTCCTTGATTAATTTCATCAATAAAAGAATTTAATTCTTCAATTTTATTTTTACTTTGGTTTTCATAAAATCCATCTGTTCCGCCCGCATATGCTATCTCTTCTTCTTTATCTTCTACTCCTTGATTAATTTCATCAATAAAAGAATTTAATTCTTCAATTTTATTTTTACTTTGGTTTTCATAAAATCCATCTGTTCCTGCTATGTACATTTTTTCATTATTCTCACCAATTAAATCTAGGGCCCAATCCAAATAATCTGAACCAGATGAGTTTGAATCAAAACTATATTCATAACCTGAGATTAATTCGTTAGATTCAAAGAACAAATCATCAAAGTCTTTGGAATAGAACATATTAAATTCTGAATTGGATTCAAAATAATTATTTGAATTATTAGATGAGTTTGAATCCGAATTAGACGCTGATGCAGAAATTAAAGTTTCTATTTGTAATGGAGTTAAAGTTTTATCATAACTTTTCAATAATGCAGCCATTCCAGCAACATGCGGAGCAGCCATTGAAGTTCCATTCCAACTTTCATATCCTCCTCCAGGAAGAGAAGAATAAACATTTACACCAGGTGCAGATACATAATCCATCGTGGTGTTGCCAGCGCGATTAGAAAAATAAGCATCATTTTTGTTTATATCAACAGCACCAACTGCTATTCCATAATCCGTAGCATATCTAGCAGGCCATAAAGGAGCACTAGAGGAAGAATTTCCTGAAGCCATCGCAACCACAACCCCATTATCTGCAGCATATTTTAAAGCATCCAAATAATCGCTATTAGGCGCGCCACCCCCTAAAGAAAGATTAAGTACATCAGCTCCATTATCTACCGCCCATCTCATACCAGCAACTATTCCTGCTATCGATCCACGGCCACTATCATTTAAAACTTTAATTGGCATAATTTTTGCATCATAAGCAACTCCTGTAATTCCCACTCCATCATTAGCTCCTAATATAGTTCCTGAACAATGAGTACCATGTCCATGCACATCTTGTGCAATATTATCATTATCAATAAAATCATATCCATCTACAATTCTCCCAGAAAATTCAGAATGACTATAATCAAGACCAGTATCTAATACAGCTACAACAACATCTTTTCCCGTACTGCCACTAAAACATCCTGTACTTGTCCAAACCTCAGGGGCTCCAATATTATCTAAACCCCATAAATTACCTCCCAAATCATCCTTTGAAGAGATATCAATCCCTTTAAGAATCTCAAATGCCCTTTCAATATTTGCATGTCCATAGCCATCTGTACTTGAAAAATTTATAGGAGTAGGAATTTCCTGATTACCACATCCTGAACCTGAAGATGATTTTGTTCGTTCAAGTATATTTTCTGAATTTTTAAAATCTATAATTGTATTTTGATTAAATTGAATTAAAGAAATTTCTTGATTTTCATAACTATCTATTGAATACGAATTAAAATAATCTTCGTAGTATTTATTTTTATATTCCAAATCAAATGTTTGCAATTTTCGAATTCTTTCTAGATTAAATTGTTTTAAATCTGAACTTTTATCTATAGGATTCTGTATTTGATCAATTGAATATTCAATCTCATATGATTCTCCTTCAGTTGATATTTGTTTAATTAAATTTATTTCTGTATTACTTTTATTATTTTCTAGCTTATTTAATCCATTTTCAACTTCACTATTTTGTTTCGAAAGATTTTTTTTATTGTTATTGTTATCAGTGTTTAATTTATCAAAACTACCTGATGAGCCTTCTTTTTTATTGCTCATAAACTACTCATTTATTCATTAAATATATTAGTTTTTTATAGAATTGGCAATTTTATTTTTAAAATTATAATTTAAAAGAAAAATCTTTTATCCCAAAAATCTATATGATTTTTATAAATGATTAATATTAAATTAAATAATAATTTAGTAATGCTTTATTCCAAAATATTATTTAGTTGCACTTCAATATTTTTTGGACTTATATTTGGGAGTTTTCTAAATGTAGTAATTTATAGGCTTCCAAATAATCAGTCAATCCTTACACCTAGAAGTTTTTGTCCTAAATGCAATAAAAAATTAAGCTGGCATGAAAATATACCAATCTATAGTTGGATAAAACTCAAAGGAAAATGTTCTAATTGTGATAAAGCAATTTCTACTAAATATCCATTGACAGAATTAGCAACTGGCATGTTATTTCTTTTTAGTTTTAACGCTATCCCTAAAGATATATATTTTGAAAATTTTGCTTTTAATCTTTTTTTTAGTTGGGCACTTATTTTAATCTTATTATCAATTTCAATTATTGATTATGAATTTCTTTGGATTCCTAATTCAATAATAATGATTGGATTTTTATTTGGGTTGGCATCATCAATATTTTCTGCAATAGTAAATGATCAAAATATAGTAATTCAATTATTTGTAAATTTAATTTCGGGCATTTTAGGTTTTTTAATAATAATTTTGATAATGAAATCCGGTGAACTAGTTTTCAAAAAACCATCAATGGGTTTAGGAGATGCTAAGTTAGCTGGAATGATAGGTTTTTGGATTGGTTTACCTGGAGTAATTATTTCAATCTGGTTATCTTTCATAATCTCTGGGCTATTTGTTATTTTGGGATTAGCAACAAAAAAAATTAAGAAAGGACAATTAATACCTTTTGGTCCATTTTTATCTATTAGTGGATTTTTAATTTGGTTATTTGGTGAGGATATTTTTCTTAAAATTATTTTTCAATAAAAAATATTTAATACTATTTTTTTCGATTTTAGCCAACTGTATCCATCATACTAAACATAGGTAGATACATAGCTATTAATATAACCGCTACAATAACTGCTACAAAAACGATTAATAGAGGTTCCATAATTGAAGTCAAAGTCTTAACACTTGCCGTAACCTCTTCCTCGTAAAAATCAGCTAATTTATTGATCATTTGGCTTAATTCCCCAGTTTCTTCTCCAATACGAAACATTGATGTAAACATTACTGGAATTACCATCTCTTTTTCCAAAACCTTATAAATTGGATTGCCAGATTGAATATCTTTATACATGTTATCTATGATTTTTTTAAAAATTCTATTTGATATTGTCTTCCTAGAAATAGAAAGAGCTTCTAAAATTGGAACTCCTGCTGAATTCAATGCAGAAAGAGTTCTTGAAAAATTTGCTAAGCATGACTTAGTTACAAGATCTTTAACAACAGGAAGGTATAACATAGATCTATCAAACCACCACAAAACTGAAGGTCTTCTCGAAATATATTTATATGCTTGGAACAAAATAAAAACTGTTGGAATAGCTTTTATATAAAAATCTAAACTAATTAATTGATTCGATGCATCTACTAATAATTGAGTTATGGTCGGCAATTTGGCATTAGATTGTTCATAGATATCAACAAATATTGGTATAACAAAAATCAACATTGCTATAACAACAACAATAGTCAATGTAAATATAGCGATTGGATAGGCCATT
The DNA here is from genome assembly GCF_000012645.1 of Prochlorococcus marinus str. MIT 9312. Classification (NCBI taxonomy): domain Bacteria; kingdom Bacillati; phylum Cyanobacteriota; class Cyanophyceae; order Synechococcales; family Prochlorococcaceae; genus Prochlorococcus; species Prochlorococcus marinus. The sequence continues at coordinate 1,106,807 of NC_007577.1, forward strand.
GCACTTTTAATTTGACCCTTAATTTTTGCTAAACTCTCAAGCAATTTGGCCTCTCTGTCTAGAGTATCTGGCAATAATCCTGCCGTTTCTCCAGCAGATACAAGAGCAAGATACATTTCATTAAAAACCTCTGGATATTTCTCTAAATTCTCAGACATAGATAATCCTTTACTTATTCCCAAGGATGTCTCTTTAAATACATATTTGATAGTTACATTCTCAGATGTTTCAGAAATTATATTTAATGAATCTAATAGAGGTAAACCAGTCTTGATCATTGATGATAATTGTTTAGTTGTAACGGCAAGATCTTTTGTTGGAGGGGATTTTAGTTTTTTACTGTTCATTTTTTTTGGTTTTTTTATTTTTTGGCCATCTCCTCTTAATGCACCCATCTTACCCTCAGCTCTTATTTTTGATCTTTGCTTGCTTTCCTCCATATATGTCTGAAGTGCATAAACTTTACTTTGATATTTTTTTCTTTTTTCTGGAGAAATTTGTGGAATTTTTTTAATCTTATTTTTGCTTTTAGATATTTTTATCGAATTTCCAGAAAATTTCCTCTTTTTATTAGCTAAAAGCATTACATTTCTTAATTTTAAGTCAGTTATGTAATAGTATTTCATCTAATTTATTCTTCTTTAGACGTAGGGTTTAATTCCTCTAAAAGTCCTTTTAAAACTGTTGGTCTATTGCACTTATAAATTGCCTCTTCATTTGTGATTACTCCCCTCTTTACTAAGTTAGATAAATGTTGCTCTAAGGTTTGCATCCCAAATTTTGTTCCAATTTGAAGTTGAGAATATACTTGAGACGACTTTGCTTCCCTGATTAAATTAGCAATTGCATTATTATTCACAAGAATTTCAGCCGCTAAAGATCTTTTATTGTCAATAGTTTTACATAGTGTTTGAGAAATTACTCCTATCAAAGAAGAAGAAAGTTGAACTCTAACTTGTGTTTGTTGAGAGGTGGGGAAAACATCAATAATCCTATCAATGGTCTGCGATGCTGAGGCAGTATGAAGGGTTCCCATTACTAAATGTCCAGTTTCAGCTGCTGTTATAGCAAGACTTATTGTTTCCAAATCTCTCATCTCGCCAACGAGAATAATATCCGGATCTTCTCGAAGAGCGGATCTCAAAGCTTTTGAAAAAGAGTATGTGTCTTCACCTACTTCTCTTTGCCTAATAAGACAATTTTTGTTTTCATAAATAAACTCTATGGGATCTTCAATGGTAAGAATATGATGGGCTTTATTACTATTTATCCAATCAATTGAACTTGCTAATGTAGTAGTCTTACCAGAACCGGTGGGTCCGGTTACCAGCATTAGGCCTCTTGGTCTATTTAATAGTTGCTGAACACTATCAGGCAATCCAATTTTAGAAAAACTTGGAATGGAAGTACTTAAAGCCCTCATCACACATGAAATATTACCCCTATCAAAAAAGATATTTATTCTGAATCGCGCAATTCCTTTAAGACCATAACTACAATCCAATTCTTTTTCTTTCTCAAAGTTAACCATTTTCTCACCTCCGAGAATTTTAGTTAATTGATCCTTTAATTCTTCAGAAGAGAAAATTTCTGAATCAGCAGGCACTATTTGACCTTGCACCCTAAAAAAGGGAACAGAATTGCCAGTCAGATGTAAATCTGACCCATTTCTTTTAACTAAATCAGACATTAATTGTGTTAATTTCATGATTCCTCAGGTAATGGCTCCTCAAGCAGGCATACTCTTTCTACTTCTTCAATAGTAGTTAATTCTTTTTTTACAAGTTCCATTCCATAATCTAATAAACTCCTTCCTTCTACTAAAAAAGCTTTTGACCTTATTACATCTGCGGTACTTTCTTTCATAATTAATTCTCGCAAATTTTCATTTATTTTCATAACTTCATAAATCCCAACTCTACCTTTATATCCGCTCCCACCACAAACTGGACATGATCTACTCTTTGAGTCATTGCTAGTTTCATTTATTATTCTTGCTTTATTTAATCCATATTTTATAGCTCTGTCATCTTTCCCTTTACTTAAAGATTTAACAGAACTACATGACAAACAAACTTTTCTAACTAATCTTTGAGCAACAACTCCTATGATTGATGCTCCAATCAAATATGGAGGAATATTCATTTCAGAGAGACGGGTAATTGCGGTCGCAGTATCATTTGCATGAAGAGTAGTAAAAACCATATGTCCAGTTAATGCTGCTTCCATGGCGGCTTGGGCAGTTTCTTTATCTCTAGTCTCACCTACTAAAATTATATCTGGATCTTGCCTCATCAACGATCTCAAAGCTCTTGAGAAATCAAGACCTTTCTCTCTAATTACTTGCACTTGATGAATACCATCCAAAGTGTATTCAACTGGATCCTCAACAGTACTAATATTGACTCCAGGAGAGTTTAATTCACTCAACATAGAGTATAAAGTAGTGGATTTTCCACTTCCAGTTGGACCTACTACAACGACAATTCCATAGGGAGTTTTAGACATTATTCTTATTAAATCTAATTCACTTTTTTCAGTTATTAACTTTGAAAGATTAAGTACTGAACTATCGCTTTCTAAAACTCTGAGAACAACTTTTTCACCCCATTTACCTGGTAGTGTGCTAACTCTAAAATCAGACTTTCTTCCTCTTAGCAAACATCTTATTCTTCCATCTTGCGGTATTCTTTTTTCAGCTATGTCTAAATTACTCATTATCTTAAGTCTGCTTACAATTGGACTGATATGAGATCTTGGGAAAGCGAATACCTCTTCGAGCATTCCATCAATTCTATAGCGTATTCTTAATCTGTCTTCAAGGGGTTCTATGTGTACATCTGAAGCATTAAGAGAGAAACACTTACTTAACAATGATGCAACACCAGATATCACTGGATCCTTAGATTTTGTAATTTCATCTCCAAAAAAACTATCTACATCATTTTCAAAATCTTCACCTAAATTAGTTTGTGCGAGTTTAATTAAAGCATTATCGTTTTCAACATCTTCTTCAAATGGCTTTTCTTTAATTTCTTTGGATTCATAATGAAAGTTATTAGTTTCATTTGAATAATTAATATCTATTGAATTATTGTTTTCCTCATTTTCTACAATATCAAAATTATCTATTTCATCATTTAGATTATCACTCTTAAGATCTTCAGTTGATTTTGATTGGATATTTATTTCATCACTAGTATCTTCTATTCCATTTTTTAATTGATTTTCATCAGTCAATGATATTGATGAATTATTTTCAAACCATTCTTCCCATTCAGATGCAGTTATTTGTTTTAATACAACTTCAACATTAAAACGTCTCTTAATATCAGTTATTACTTCTTTAACTCTAATAAAATCTGGATTCATTGCTCCTATTTCAATTACCCCAAACTCAATACTCACAGGAATTATTCCAGCATCTTCACAAACTCTATTATTCAAACTCTTTTGAATATCACTGACTATAATTTCTTTATTAACCATAATTAGTGAAAAGTATCATTAAAAATTTTCAAGCCATACTATAAATTATATTAAAAAAATATTTTCTGGCTTATAGAATTTATACAGCTATAATAATCATATTATTTCTAATTAAAATTGCATAAAAACAAGTATCAATATAAAAGATTTAACTTAAAGTTAAAATGAAAAAATTTATTAAATTTTTATTTTTTGTTTTTATATGTGGACTTGTTAGTAATTCACATCTAGTACTTACAAAAGATGATAATAGATCAAAAAAAGAAATAAAATTGCATGAATTACCAATAAAAATTAAAAATTCAAAAAACAATCAAATACAACTTAAAACTCTACCTTTACCTCTTATAGAAGTCGCAGCAAATTCAGTTAATAGCGAGAGGAATCCATTCTTAGAATTAAATAAAAGTATTGAAGAAATTGGTATTAATCCAAAAAAATTTTTTACTTTAACTGGAATAATTCAAACAGGCGAACAACTTAGTGCAATGCTTAAATCTTCTGATGGTGTAAATTTATTCAAAGAGGGTGAAAATATTAATAAAAATCTAAAAATCAAAAAAATATCGCTAGAAAATGAAACTGTTATTTTTACAGATGGCGAGAATGAATTTAAATTGGAATTTTCAGAAAAATGATAGATAAAAAGAAAAAGAAAAAGAAAAATATTAAATTTCTTAATTTCTTAAAGGATCTAAGTTATAAATATAAAAAGGAGATAAATAATATACTTGATATTACAATTGTTGAGGATGATCAATTAAAGCTTTTAAAAGTTAAATTACACAAGGGACATAAAAACTTAAAATGTTTTCTCAACAAAACGGTTATTAGCTCTAGTCAGTTTAAAGAATTATATAGATATTTATCCTTTGCCGATAAAGAAAAAATTACTTCAAAATTTAATTCATATTTCTCCAAAAACAAAGAAAAATATATTAATTTAAAAAAATCAAACTTTAGTAAATTGAAATTCAACAATTTTAATTTAAAAAGATTAACACCTCCAACTAATTTTAGGAGTATTCAAAGTTTAAAAAAAATTAATCAATTAATAACTTTTTCAAAATTTAAATCATTCTTAGATGAAAAAGCTCACAAATCTTATTTAGGAAAGTTATTTACAAATTTTGAAATAGTAAAAATAATAGAGAAAATAAAATACAAAAAATATTTTAGTGGGAGTTTAAATAAAAAATTCACAGTTATTGGTGACTATAAAAAGATTCAATTCGGTAATAAAAAATTTCTAGAGACCTTTCAAGAAAAAATTAGCAATTATAAATTTTTTTCAAATTTATTTGATAGTCAATCGACAATATCAATTAATAAACCTGAATACATAGCTGCATTATATTATAGCGATCATTTTTTATTTATCACCAAGTTATGGAAGTCCTCAGAAAATATATTAAATGTTGAAAAAGTAATAGAATTGCCTGTTCCTGCAAGTGTAATTGGAGATGATGTAGTAAATAACGTAGATGAATTGATTGAACTTTCTCTAGATTCTTTTGAAGTATTAGATCTTAAAAATCCGCCAATATTAATTGTGCTTTCTTCATCTTTTTTTACTATTAAATCTTTTAAGAGTGATAAATCAAATGAAGTTAGCGAAAATGATGAAATTATTCAGAGCAAGAGTCCATATTTACCTCAAGACACATTAATAGATATACAAAAAATTAATGATTCTATTTATAATGCTATTTTTACTCGTAAATCATTAATTAATGGTTGGATCAAAGCTCTAAGGAAAATCAATTATCCTGTTGTAGGGATTACGACCCCAGGTCCTCATCAGATAGATTTTCTAAGAGAAAACAAAAAAATAATAAATGAACTAGAAATAATTATAGATATTGAATTTAATTCAACTACAATATTTATCAGTAATAGAGATTATGAATTAAGTTCACAGAAAATTCCATATGGTTCAACACTTTATAGAAAAAAAGAATTAGTTGAGAGCTACTTTTCTAGGTTGATAAAATCTATAAAATTATTAACTGATGATATTAAAATGGATTTCCCAGAAACAATTTATGTTAGTGGTTTTGGATTAGATGACTTTGATTATAAATCACAAAAATTACCTTATCCATTTGTAAGATTTTCAGAATTAAATAAAACTAATTTCAAATTTAATAAAAAAGATTCAGAAGATTTAGTTACTACAGAGATTAATTCAAAATTAAATACTATTCTAGGAATTACAAGTAAATGCCTCTAAAGTATAATTTTGCCCTTAAGAATAACGAGCTTCAAAGGTGGGAGCCCAGAGGGAATATAGAGCGCAAAAAAACAACTTCATTTAAAGAAAAAATTGAACTTCTAAAAAAATACATTAAAAATAATCCTTTATTATTTTATCCCCAATTTGCCACTATTTTTTTAGTAATATTAATCCAAATACTTAATTTATATCCTTCTTTTATTGTAAGAAGATTAAAACCAAAGCATGAAGAATATATTTTTGTTGTACAAAGAATCAAAAGAATTAAAACTGATATTAAAAAATTTAAAAAAGAATTAAATGATCTAAAACCAAATTTCACATTAATTACTCCAACATATCTATTTACTTTTTATATTCAAAACTCAATGCCAATAAATATTAAATTAAAAAAATATAAGCTAAATAAAAATTTCTTTTTTCTAGAAGCAGAATCTTATACATTAAAAGCCATTAATGAAATGATTACATTATTAATCGAATCTCCAATTATTGACGAGAAATCAGTTTCAATTAAGAGAATAAAAAGAAAAGCCGACAAAGATAGTACTTTTTCTCTTGAAATTGCAGGGAAAATTCTTAAAACTAATATTGATTCAAAAGAATATCTTTATAATGAATCCTCAGCATTTGGATTATTAGAGAAACTTTTGAGATTTAAAAAAACTAACATGCTTTTAAAATGATGAATAACTTTAAATCTTATAAAGAAAAATTAATAAAAACTTATCAGGATCTAAATAATATTGATCTTAATTTAATTGCAGAAAAACTAAAAAATACTAATCTATCTGACATTAAAAATCTTAATTCTAAGGATATAATTTCCTATTTAAAATCATCAAAGTATTCGAAACCAATTATAGGTTTCTTAATTTTTTCATCATTCATTTATTTTTTGCTTATCCCAAACATAAAGTTATTTAATTCAAAATATAAATTATCAAGACAATATATAAAAGAAAGTCGAATTTTACCAACTTTAAATAATGATCTGATGATTATTAAAAATAAATATAAAAAAATAAATTCTTCAATGGCAGAAATTAAATCTTCAATAATTGAAAAGGAGAAATTAATTTATCTTACAAATTTATTTGATGATCTATCCAAATCCACATCTGTAAGGATAGATCTTTTTGCTCCAATCAATAAGATTAAAGAAAAATCTATTTGTAAAATATCTGAAGTTAATCAAATTTCTAAAAATGATCTAGCTAAGAGAAATAAGTCTAAATCAAATAAAAAAGAGATTAATGAAGCAATATACGAATTAAAGCTTTTCGGCAATTATCTAAATATAATTTCATTTCTAAATTCTATCCAAAACTATGATCTCATGATAATACCCAGTTGTATCCAAGTTAATGAAGAAAACAATCAGAACCTTGTAAATGGAGGATATGTCAAGGCAAATCTAATTCTGAAATTACCCATTAGGTAAAATTTTTAAGTTTGAATGATTTCTAAAAATTTATTCTTTTTGATAAACAAATAGCTAATTATTAAGACTTAGCTAAAATAATAAATAAACCCAAGTATGGTTATAAGAAAATTAGCAATTTATTCTTTTGCAGGAATAATATTAAGCCTAAATTTAGCCATTAATGCAAATACATCAAATAAAAACTTTTCTGTTAATAGGAATGTTCTCACAAAAAACAAAAATTTAAATGAAAAAAAAATTAAGCCTCAAGTAATATTTCTAGCCGAAAATCAATATCAATCTAATAAGATTGATATTGATGACTCCAAACCTATTGCAAATCCAAATTTAATAAATATAAAAGGTCCTAAGATATCAATAATATTAAACAAAACACCTGCTAAAAAGGCGTTCGAGTACCTAGCTAAATTGGGGAATTATGGTTTCGTGTGGATTAAAAATGATCCAACTAATAAAGATGAGAAAGGATCCGGAAAAGCTGATGATCAAAGACTAATTACTTTGAATATGAAAAATGTTAATTTTAGACGTGCATTTAACGCCATTATTATTGCTAGTGGATTACAAGCAAAAATCTATAACAACGTAATTTATGTAGGACCAAATGTAAGGAATACAGTTTTCACTTATAGAGAAACAGCAATAATCCAATTAAATCAAATTACAGCTAGTTCTGCCGCAGATTATCTAGCCAATTTAGGAGCAAGAGTTACTAAAACTTTTACAGTAAGTACTTCGGTTACTGAAGGTGCCTCTCAGTCACAAAGTATTCAAGGTGGAGCTTCTTCATCAACTACTACATCACAATCAGACACAAAAGTAAAAACTTACGGAGCGGATATTGGTCCTCTCGTTGGGTTAATAGCTACTACAGATGAAAGACTTCAAACCATAACTCTTGTTGGAGAAAAAAATATACTTAGATTAGCTAAATCTTATCTTAAAAATTTAGATAAAAGACAAAAACAAGTTGCTTTAAATGTAAAAGTTTTAGATGTAAACCTTTCGGACAAAGATTCATTTTCTCAATCTTGGTTCCTTCCATTTGGCTCTGGATCACCATACATAATTACTCAATCTCCAAATTTAAAAGCAGGCATTGGGCCAGATCGTTTAGGTAAATTTGTAAGTAGTGAGCTAACAGCAAGTATTCAAAAAGGTACTACAAAAGTTCTTGCTAGTCCTACACTAATATTAAATGAATCAGGAGGTTCTGCTGGTGATGGCTCTTCAATAGGACGAAGACTAGCAAATGAAGGTTTTGTTGAAGTAGGAGATCAAGTACCTGTTAATGCAACTTTTGTAGAAGGTTCTGGTTGTAATTTTACATATGATTTAGTAGGAATAAAACTTGGAGCGAAAGTTCTGGGAATAGATAGAAATAGATTTGTTACATTTGCAATGACTCCAATAGTTACCGGAATTTCTGGAACTCAGACAATTACAAATTGCGGAGAAGTTAACCTTTTAAACACCCGAAGATTAGATACTGGTGCCGTGAGAATAAAAAATGGTGAAACCTTAGTACTCACAGGAGTAATTCAAGATTCAGATATAGAAACATTAGTAAAATTTCCGATATTAGGAGATCTTCCTATTATGGGCCCGCTTTTCCGTTCCACTTCAAAAGAAGTTGGCAAAAGAGAATTAATAGTTTTAGTAACCCCAAGAATTATTGACGATAAAGGGGATAATCTCAAAAACTATGATTTTAAGCTTAACAATAAAGAATCTATTGATTTAATTAATTCCCTTAAAGATTAAAATTTTTTTTTCAATAATATATCTATTTAATATAAGTACATTGCGATTCATCTCCCATTGAAATTCTTCCCATCCAGTTATCATTCAGATAATTTTTATTGGAATCGCAAAAATTATGAAAATAGGAAACTGTATCTATTATCAAGGAACCTTGATTATTTAAGCTTCTGCTATCACGGTTATATTCCTCGATAATTTCAGCATAATCGTTTGAAGAAGATGCTGATCTTCCTGCGCAAGTTCCTTCTGAATTTGAGGGCACACTACTAGATACTAAAATAACTTGTTCTGTAGATTCATTTACTAATGCAGAACACAAACCATCCCAAGGTTTGGAAAAGCCCTCGGTTGTTAAATTATCAAGGAATTCGAATGCAGCCAATCTTGTTGAATTTGATAATTTTATTGGCGAAGAATCAGGGTATTTCTGAGTTGTATTATTAAATGCAATTATTTGAAAATAAACCTGGTCACTCTCAGATGTCGGAAGCCTATTTAGATGATCTTTAAGTGAAGAAATAGCATAAGTTATTAAACCTTTTCCATTAATTCTAGGCCTAAGAAATTCAGGACTTGATTGAGTCCATCTTCCTTTAATAATTTCGCCATTTCTATGTTCAAAATTATCATCCATATTTTCTGAGATGTCCAGCATGAAAGTAATTTTTCTTGACTTCAAACAAACTCCTAGCCAACAGCATTCACCTCCAATACAATTTGGCGCATTTCCACTACTTAAGGATGGAGGTGGAATCAAACTAATTTGAGATGAGTCCTGAACTCTGCTAAATCCACCTGAAGAAAGTAATGAAGTATTAGGGTTATTTGCAATTTTATTTTTATTATCCTCTACTTTGATTTGAATTTCTATTGCCTTATTAAAATTATCGATACAGTAAGAAAGACCACGCATAGTTTTGAGGGACTTCCAAGAATTATTGCACTTAATTTTCTGATAATTTTCTTTTGAAGATATATTTTCAAGAATAGTAGAATTCTGAAAATCATTAAATGAAGGTGATAAATAAAAACCTTTTTCATTAAATTGAGGCCCATATCTAATTAATTCATATGGGCCGTTTTCTTGGTTTGTACTTTGTTTTAAAGAATATACTATTGGACAATCAATTTGACTTAAGTTGAACTGATCTCCTCCTTTTATATAATCACTTTTTGCTAAAGCTTGGTTCGGTAACTTTATTCCAAAGATAAATTCACTATCTGAAGGAAATGAACAATTATTATTTAAAGACCTTATATCTGATTCCTTATCAATTATTCTTTCACCACTCTCTACTTCATCAATAATAAAATCTAAAGCATCATTTACTTGGGAATTTAATCCAAACTGAATTTCATCTATTTTATTTCCTTCAATGATATTTCTAAGAACAAAATACCCCATCATAATTGTCGATAGTGAAATTGAAGAAGCTAGAATTAGTTCAACTAATGTGAATCCATTTTCTTTCCTAAAGTAATTCTTGAATTTCATTAGAATTCGCATCTTTCGGGAGTAAGAATCCCGTTACTCGATAATTGGCTTACAGGCATATTATCCAATAACCAAGAATTTGTATTGAATTTCCCTTTTTTTATTTGACCTGTAGGGATATTTATCGTAATGCAATTTAAAATTTTTGGTCTTGTTTTGTGGTACTTAGAACCTATAACTACAACTATTGGTTTTGAGGCTGATATCCTTCCATTTGGAGTAACTTGAAAATTATTATTTACAACTTGAAAAAAAGAATTGTTTAATGCTGGAACCAATTCTTGAATCCTTCCTACATTCATTTTTGAACTATCGTAAGGCGTTGAAGTATATTTACAATTCACTACAAAACCCATATATTTTTTATCATCACGAATAGATTCATAATCAAAACTATTTGTATAAATAAAGCAGCTAGATCCCCATCTCCTTGCCTCTAATCTAATTAATCTAAAGAATTCAGAAAGTTCTCTTGTATAAGCATTTACCTTTTCCGTTCTAAGCCAAGTTAAAGAATAAGGGATAACAAATGAGGAGGTTATTGAAATGATACTTATAGCAACTATCAATTCTAAAAGACTAAAACCTTTGCAGTTTATTATTTTATTTTTTGGCAACCTCATTAGAAACACCAACTGTGAGCCTCAGCTCCCAAATCAATACTAATCCAATGCAAATTATTATCATTCCATTTGACCCTATAATTAATATTTGAGATATTTTGGTCTAAATTATTATTTTTATTGAATGATTTAACAACAAGTTCTCTAACTATAAGAACTGCTCTGCCTTTAAAAATTTTTCCCTTTTCTTGATCAGGCCACCAATATTGAATTCTCTCGTCATCACCAGAAGGGGGCGCAGGAGAATTCAACCCAGGTCTAGTTGAATTAATATCCCAATTTGGTAACCCTAAAATTTTTCCAGATATGTCAATACAAGAGTTCTGTTCAATAAGGTACTTTTTTTTAGTGGTATCAAGACCCATAGCCCACATATCAGATCTCAACGAATCAATATCTCTCTTAATTTCCTTATTAATAGACCTATTTATATTAGAGCTAAATAATAAATCCATTCTCTTGGTTACAAAATAAATCGAGTAGCTTAAAACTATACCCAATAATGAAATACTTACAATTGAGTCAACCAATCCAAAGCCTGAGGAGTAATTTTTTTTTAAATAAAAATACTCACTTTTTTGCATATTAACTTTCAAAATCTTTTAGTGTATCCCAAAGAATAATAGATCTGCCTCTATAAAACTTAACTCCATAGTTAAAGTCATTTCCATATCTAGATTTAATGCCATCAATAAATTGATTATCAAATTCCCAGGTTTGGCTTGAATTTTTATCAAAACATAAATTTTTCACCCACGCAGCGCCTGAAAACCTTTTAGTTCTGTTATCACTCCTAGGCTCTAACTTAATATTATATTGATCAAGCAAATTCTTAGATTCACCTTGATTTAAGTTCGCAGCACTATCTAAAAGAATCAATTCATCTTCCATTACAGCTGCTGCCCATGGGAAAAATCCTAAGCTACTTCTCTTATTACTAGGGTTTAAATTATCTGTAATTCTAAAACTTCTGAGGTAATAATTATTATTATCTACGTTATAAATTAAAAATTTACCTGTCTTAGGTTCTGATGAACGGGAATAATTTTGATATTCTTCATCATACCCAATCCCAATAATTTCTAGGGAATTCCCACCTTCAGTAAAATTCAAATAAGGAATTAAATAGCCATCTTTAGTAAGAATAAGATTTGTCATTTTGTCATGCCAGCGATTATCTCTCCCTCCAGACGAATCTAAAATCCAACCGTATGTTCCTCTATGCGAGACTATCATTGGTGCTCTTTCATTTTCATTACTAAGATTTGATTCTGTATATTGAACCCACGGGCTCTTTGCCCATGTAGAAATGAAAGTTGTTTTAGGTCCCAATAAAAAAGCTCCAAACCTTTCAGAAGATGACCAACCTGTGTTATCTATAAAAATACTGCTTCCAGGTAAATTGTCATTATCAAAACTAGACTTTGATAAGTCAATAACCTTATTTACTCCTAGTCGTACACCCCCTTTAGTATTATCATTGCTGCAAAAAATTTTATTACCAGACAACTTTGTCTCTTGTTTAAATAAGATAGTTAGATTTTTTGGATTACCTGAACCACAAACATTACTACCCTCTTCAAAGTGACAAAATATTCCATTATTACTTACATCTATATCACCCAAAATTTCAAGAGTTATTGGTTTTGAATCTGAAGTTGTTACCTCAAACCTTGAGTTGGCAGTTGATGCATATATTGAAGTAATTCTGTAGTTAGAAGCCCCACTAGAGTTGGGCAATTGACAATTTGTAGGAAGCTTCTGCAAATTTAAAGGGGTACACAAAAGAACTCCTTGTACATCATGAATGTTTTTTAATCTTGGTTGTTTAGGCAACCCAAGTGGTTGAACCCATAAACCTCCATTTCCTGAGCTGGGAAGAGAAGCACTACTAGCATTAGCTTGTTCTATGATTTTTGCGCAATCATCCTCATTTATGATATTTCTTCTCCAGATAATTGCCCCCTCTGGATCACCTTCGCTGGAGATAATATTTAAATTTCCAAGGAATAAAGAATTATCCCCATCTAATTCATTTTCTCCTGCAGATAAAAACCCAAACCCTCTCAATGGAGTATCGTTATTTACTTGTATATTTGCTCTTAATTTATTGAAACCTGTTTTTTGTCCATTTTTTTTATTTTTCACAATCCCTTCTACTACTATCGAGCTAAGGCCATATTTTTCCGTCCCTGTATATTCAGTTGATTTAACATCAAAATATTGTAAAAATTCTCTTTTTGCATTCACCAAATCATCACCTACTTTATCCTCGTTACTATCAATTAATTGATTAAAGATAGATTTATGAGTAGTCCAATCAATAGGACTTGGGTCCAAAGAAGATGAACCACTTGCACACATAGGAGCTTTTTGTCTGCCATTACAGTTACTTGCTCCATTACACCAGATCTCATCTGACCAGTATTCTAGAGGTGGATTAGGAATCGTAACATTACCAACGTTAATTCCTGAAGGACAAGAAGTCGCTGATGCTGAACAGCTATCACTTAACCAAAAATAATGATAAAAGCTATCACCACTATCGTTAAGTAAGTTTCTTATATTTGTTATGCCAGATTCAGAAGATGATTTAGACATTAATTCCTGTCTATTAAATCTGCTCCCGGCTAAATTTAATATCGTGGTATAAAGTATTCCCGTTAATGCAACGCTTATTCCAATCCCAAGTAAAAGAACCTGGGGAATTGCAAATCCATTTTTTAATAATTGCTTCTTATGATTTTTTTTCAAAAACCTAAACTATGAAAGAATAAATCCTTAATTAAGTTTATATGTCTTTATCAACTAAAAAAAAGAAATTAGCCTTACGCTCCATCAGAACCTGTACCGCATTGAATCGCGGGCCAATCTGGTACATTACCAACTCCTTTACCAGTTGATTTAGAAGTCATTTCTTTAACTTGAGAAACCCCCTGAGCAGGATTATAACAACCTGTTACACCACTGCCATTTTGGGCATAAGCTCCTCCATTAGGTAATGCGCGAACTTTAAAAACAGAATTACCATTTGTTCTCCTAAGATTTATATTGTAGTGACCAGAAGTTGAAAAGAATTGAGTAACATTTTCTGGAACTTTTTTAGGCGTGCTTCCTTTACATACTGATCCACCTTCGGATGCCACATCATTATGATCACATCTTTGAAACATTGCATATTCGCTTAATTCACCCATATCTCTTGGGAGAGCCCCATATTCTGTATTATATGCCGTGGCCGACTTTACTAATGATGCAACAATAGCTGATGCCTCTTTTTGCTTTGCCTTGTCAGCAGCAGACATGAATTGAGGAATAGCTATAGATGAAAGAATTCCAATCATCATAACTACAACAATTAGTTCTACTAAAGTGAATCCTTCATCATTTAAGGACTTTTTAATAACATTTTTTAAAACCTTCTCTTTTCTAATAACTGGACTAAAGAAGGAAATGGTTTTAGAAATTTTGTTTTCTTTTAATAAGTTTTTCATTCTAAATAATAAAGCTTCTTAAGGCTAAGAAATTATGTATTTTCTATTCTATATAAAATTCATTATTTTGACTATATTATTGAAGAAGCATATATACAGTAGCTTTAAATAAACTATAAAAAGAATAAATAGATATAGGAAGATAAATAATTAGAGGTAAAAATAAAAAATAGAAAAATCTTATTTGATTTCTTTGTTTATTGAAAAAAGCATTTAAAGTAAGTATTTGATAAGAAACAAAAACAGCCGAATAAAGTATTGAAACTATAATTTTATAATTTAAACCACAAGTAAAACATTCTAAATATTCATATCTTGAGCTGATTAATGCGAAAAACATAAATACATAAGCAAATAAAATAGATTCATATGAATTAAGTAATTTTCTTTTTTTTAGTAATTTCATTTTAAAGTGATTACATAGGTAAAGTTTAATCTTTAAATATTTAATTTATCTAAGAATAATTTACGGGTGAACCCAATCATCATTGTTCTCTCCACATCCTGGTGGATGTGTAATCTTTTCTAAATTATTATTATTTTCAATAATTTTTTTAATTCCATATTTCCCACTAAAGCATGCAGCAACTCCATAACCTTGGAAGCCCATTTCGTGTTCTGGATAAGCTATGAAATAAATTAACTCTTCCGCCTGAGGATGCATAGCAATAGTATATAGGCCGTTATCAGTTCTCCAACTTACTAATTCTCTATCATTAAAGTTCATTGGTGAATTTGATTTGCAATATTTTGGATTATGGTCCCAACTACAAACTGAACAACAACCTGTGATCTTCAAAAAATGTCCAAGTTCAGAGGTATTTTGAACTATCGAACCAAATTCAACATAATATGCTTCAGCAGATCTCAAATATGAAGACAATAATGTAGTTGCTTCTTTTTGCCTAGTTTTATAGACGGTGTTTCGAAAACTTGGTATTGCTATTGCAGATAATATTCCAATAATGCCAACGACAACTACTAACTCTACTAAAGTGAATGCTTTTTTATCTTTAACAAATAAATTTGAAAACATAATCTAGAATTTAAGAATAATCATTCAACAGTCAATTACTACCCAAATATGGATAGCAATTTCAAAGTTAATAATAATGGTTCAGTGAAAAGGGAACTTAGAACTAATTATTTATTTTGATTATTTGTTTAAAAAAGAATATGATTACTGAAACCAATTTATCCTTTATTTCATAAATACCACATTAAAAAAAATTAATTATGGAATCTAATAAGAATAATATTGATAAAAGTAAAAATAAACTATTTAAAGATAATGAATTTATATCACAAACAAAAAGAGCGATTCATTTCGCTAGATTGGGCAATTTTCATGCATCAGAAAAGATTTTTAAAGAATTAATTTCTAAATCTAAATATGATTACTTAACTTTACATAGATTAGCTGGAATATCATTAAGACTTGGGAAGGAGAATCAGTATCTCTATTACTTAAAAGAAACTATTAAATGTAAAAAAGACTATGGAGAAGCATATGCGGAATTAGGGAATTATTTCACAAAAGTTGGTCAAATTAATAATGCATTAAATTATTTCCATATGGCAGTTAATTTCACTCCGGATTTATATGGGGTTTATATAAATATTGGAAATATTTTTTCAGATTTAGGAAGAAATGAAGAAGCATTAAAAAATTATGAAAAAGC
Organism: Prochlorococcus marinus str. MIT 9312; assembly: GCF_000012645.1. Taxonomy (NCBI): domain Bacteria; kingdom Bacillati; phylum Cyanobacteriota; class Cyanophyceae; order Synechococcales; family Prochlorococcaceae; genus Prochlorococcus; species Prochlorococcus marinus. The sequence continues at coordinate 1,123,037 of NC_007577.1, forward strand.
ATTGAGCATCAAAAATGACTTTCCATCAACTTTATACAATATCGGTAATATTCTTTTTAACAAGAAAGATTTCAATGGTGCAGAGAAATATTTTCTTAAAGCACTTTCCTTTGAAAAAAATCATGTTAAATCAAAAATAGGATTAATAAGTATTTATTCAGAGACTTTCAATATAAAATCTCTAAGAAATTTTAAAAGTTTTATTAAAAATGTTGGAATAAAAAATGGTGATGAGATATGTAGGTTAATGACTTTTTTTTACTTAGATAGTTCTCCACAAAAACAATATTTAAGAGCACAAAATTTTTCCAAGAAAGTTTTTGGTGATATTCAAAAGATTAACAAAATGCCAATAAAAATAAACAAGAAAAAAATTAGAGTTGGTTATATATCATCAAATTTTAATGATCATCCAGTTTTAAAAGTAATGGATTCTATTTTTAAAGGTCATGATAAAACTAGCTTTGAAATATATGCTTATTACCTTTTTAAAAATGATGATGACAATACTAAAAAAGTAAAGAAATACTTTGATTCCTTTAAAAATATTGCATCATTATCCAATAAAGAAATGATAAAAATCATAAGATCTGATGAATTAGATATAGCAGTTGATCTTATGGGTTATACAAATAGAAATAAGGCGAACATTTTTAATTCAAGGATAGCTCCTATACAAATAAATTATTTGGGATTTGCAGGCACTACATGCATACCAAATATGGATTTTTTGATAGCTGATAAATTTGTAATTCCGAAAAAAAATATGAAATTTTATTCTGAAAAAATTATTTATATGCCCAACTGTTTTATTAACTCAATTAAATATCAATATTCAAATTCAAAAGAATCAATAAAATTGAATTTGCCACCAAAATCAATTGTACTTGCAGCATTTCACATGGCATTTAAATTATCCGAAGAAGTTGTTAACAGTTGGATAAAAGTTCTTAATCAAACAGAAAATACTTATTTATGGTTAAAAATTTCAAATAAACTTGCTAAAAAAAATTTAATTTCTCACTTTCAATCTAAAAATGTTGATTTAAAAAGAATTTTATTTGCTGAAAAGGTTGATCTTTATACTGAGCATATTTCAAGATATTCAAAAGCAGATCTCTTTTTAGACACTTTTAACTTTAATGGTCATTCAACACTTGTAGAGTGTATATGGTCCGAACTTCCTTTTATTACACTTGCTGGAGAAAGCTTTGCTTCAAGAGTTGGAGCAAGCATATTGCATTCTTTAGGGTTGTCAGAACTTATCGCCAAATCTACAGATGAATATATTGAAAAGGTCATTTTTTATACTAAGAATTCTCATAAGCTCGCATTAATTAAGAATCAAATCAGAAAACAAAAAAAAGAAGGGGATTTTTTTAATCAAAAACTATTTGTTAATCAACTGGAAGAAAAATACAAAAGTTGCATTAAAAGTTTTAAGTCAACTTAAAAAGTATCTATAAATTTAAAACCAATTTCTAAAACAAAGTATATAAATTAATTAATTAAAAATTATTACTTTTTTTGAAGAATATAAGCAACCTGACCGATAAAGAAAGGAAACAATCTTGAAAAAAGAAAGTAAATTGAACTCATATTTTTAGATAAGAATCTTCCTATGGGAGGAATCAACATTCCTTTTTCTATTGAAATTAATTTTGTTGACTTATCGACTTTGAACAATTCCTTAATCCTTCTTTTGTTACAAGCTAAAAAGTTGGCATTATTAAATTTCCCATAACGCCAATCAAACAAAATTAAGTACCCACCTTTTTTTGTTATCCGAATCATTTCATTTGCTATCTTTTGAGAAATATCATTATTTGTTATTTGAACAAACATAGTCGATTCATAAGTTAAATCAAAATAATTATTTTTAAAATCAAGATTAGTTGCATCTTGCAAAGACAAATTAAGTAGAGGATAATTTTTTTTTGCAAAATTAATATCAACTTTATTTATATCAATCCCGAATAAATTATCTTGATTAAAACCTAACGACACTAATTTAATCAATTGACTAGATGAACCACAACCAATATCAATAATTTTGGATTCTTTTTTATTAAGGCTAATTTTATTTAGAGAATTCACAAAGCATTTATTTAGTGCCAAAAATTGATACAAAGTTTCTGGATTTAAAAGATCATCTCTAAATTTATTTTTTTTTTCATAATGTGCTTTGTAGTATTTTGTATACCAGTTTGGAATATCTAAAGTTTTCTTTTTAATCATTAAATATATTTTTGGAAAGATACTTTAAGGGACATTTTAAGAGCCCCTTCTTGGTTAATAATATTTAATAACATCCGATAAATAATTGCAATACTCTTTTTCAAATCTTTTAAAATAGCTATGTTATTTCAAAGCTATAACTTAATTTTAAAGATTATTAGAAAAGTAGTCACTAGTAATTTAGTAACACTAGGTTGGAGGTTAAAATACTTTCGCCCCGACTTTATTCAATCCATTCATAGAAAACTTTCCCAAGGCAGTTTTTTTTAATGGGTTAATATTTTTCTCCACATTATGTGGGGAAATAGTGAGTAAATTTAACTTATCAAATCAAAAGAGGAAGGTTTTCGATTATTCAAATATTTTTGAAGAGTTTTTCAGTAATGCATTTAAATCTGAGATTTCTTCTTTGGTAAATTCGCGATATTTTCCTATTGGTAAATCTAGCTTAATATTCATAATCCTTACACGCTTTAATGATTGTACTCTGTAGCCTAAGGACTCACACATTCTCCTAATCTGACGGTTAAGTCCTTGAGTGAGTATGATTTTAAATTTTTTTGGCCCTAATTTTTTTACAAAACAATTCTTAGTTTTGGTTTCTAGTATTTCAACTCCATTACTCATGGTTTGAATAAATTCTCTATTAATTGGACGATTAACGCTTACGATGTATTCTTTTTCATGATTATTTCTTGCTCTGAGTATTTTATTTACAATATCTCCATCGTTGGTTAAAAAAATCAACCCCTCACTAGACTTATCTAATCTTCCAATAGGGAAGATCCTTTTCGGATATTTAATGAAATCTATGATATTGTCTGGTTCTACGCCCCTATCAGTTGTGCAAACGACTCCAATAGGTTTATTAAAGGCTAAATATATGTTTTTTTGTTTCGTAGATTTTTTTATTCTTTGACCTTCAACTTCTACTTGATCACCATCCTCCACCTTGGCACCTATTTCAGGAATCTTACCATTAATAGTTACTTTTCCTTCTTCAATCAGTCTATCTGCTTTTCTTCTAGAGCAATAACCTACTTCACTTAAATATTTATTTATTCTAGTAGCCATTTTTCAATTTACATTTTATTTATTTTAAATATGAGGACAAATTGCGAAAAGAAAATGGACAATTTCGTCAACAATTTAAACTTCATTTTCAATAATTTCATGATTCACAAAATAATTTATTTCGTTAACATCCTCAATTTTTCTTGATGACACTATTTTAGAAAAATAGGACGCAATAATCAATGTGGCAAAAGTTTGTCTCTTAGAATAATTAATTTGTTTATAAGTTATTTTTAAAAAGTGGCTTCTATGATAAAAAATCTTATTAAAAACATTAAATATTTAATAGGCGAATTATTAAATATTAGTCGATAATATGCATTAAGAAATTAAGATAATAATAGTTAAACAAAAATAATATGATTAAATTCCCAAGCAAATTGTTTTATATTTCGATATTACCTTCTACAATCTTATATTTGACAATTTTATATATATCTAATCTTCATAACATTAAACTTAGTCTCGTACTTCGAGACCTTGCTCAAACCTGTGGATATCCAATTGGAGTTGGAATGATTTCGAATATTGGGATTTTATTATGGGGAGCTGCTACATCTATATGTTTATTTACAACATTCTCTCAGAAAATTAATAGTGATTCATCTAAATTACTTTTACTTGGGGGATTATTTTCAGGCCTGCTTTGTATTGATGATTTCTTTCTACTACATGATCGTTATATAGGCCCAGATTTTCTGAATTTAACATACCTAGCAATTTCGATATTTTTATTAGTTAGATTTCGAAGGCTATTAAAAAACATTGGACTTTTTAACTTGGTAATTTCAATCTTATTCCTTGGCTTATCTATATTTTTTGATGGGGTAATACAACAGATATTTAATCAAAGTTATGAATTAACTCAATTAATTGAAGAAGGGTTTAAATTTCTTGGCATTACATGTTGGCTAAATTTTTGGTGTAAGGCTTCATCTTATGCATTGAAATCTGGCGCATCCTAAAGTAATAACACTTTTAATAAAAAGAGTGCTCAATTAATATGTTTTTATTTTAAAAATTTGACCGCTACTAAAAGGTTCAAATTAATGGCAAATGAATAGCTTACAAATCTAAATTATTAGTTAACTTAAGTTTCTAGAATGGATATATAAGTATGTTAAATCGAGACTTTATGAGCGCAGCATCAGCTTTATTTTTTTGGCCAAACTTCTTCAGTTTTTGTCCATCCCTGAGAAAGTAATCTATCATAAATTTCTCTAGCTAAGTCTATATCTATAGAAACTGTTGTTGTCATTACAGGTGGTTTTTTTTCTAACTGGCCAACTATTTTTCCAGTATCTAAAAACATATACTCAAAGACTCCATCAATACTCTTATTATTTCTTATGAATCTTTTTAATTCTGTTCTGTTTGGATTAATCAGCCAATGAGATTTAGCCATGATTATATATGTTCTAAACTTTTAATTTTCTGATTCCTCCATATAAATATCGGCTTTCTATTGAAACCAGATACCAACACTTTTTACAGGAAAAATCCAATATAGATTTCACACTGTGATGGATTGTATCCATTTTATTGCATAAACCACAGTCTTTCATTTATTTAGTGAGTATTTGGACAAGGTATTTGGCATATAAAATATTTTTCATTTTTAGCTCATAGGGAGATACGTCAACAGCATGAAAATTTCTTTCTAATCTTTTTCTGAAATTACATACAGAGATTTTTGTTTCTTGATACATAACTTACATTCTCCAAATGAGTTATAATTTGACTCATTATGAATAATCCAATCCACTAATCCATTAAATAATCTTTTTTAACTTCTTTAGTCAAATAAAACAAATAATCAATTTAGGTTCAATACTAAAAATTAAGCTCTGCCTCTGCGATTTAATAGTCAATTAATTTACTCCTTTGGTAATGCCAAAATACCCAAAATATTCCACAGCAATAAATATAACTATCTTTTTATTGCTTGAATTATCAAGCCTTTCACTTAAAACAAACTCATCTGATCAGTCTTTTTTTTCTTCACATCTTCTATTAGCCATCCATCCGGCGACCAACCCAACATGATTGGAAATAAACCTTTTAATTCATCAGCATTTTTCACCTGCTCTGTCCATTGTTTTTCATATCCATCAGGAACAATAACAGGCATTCTGTGATGTAAAGGTTTTACTAATTCATTAGGCTTAGTTGTTAAAACGCAGCAACTTTCTAGTTCAGCACCATCAGGAGAAGTCCACCTGCTCCATATTCCTCCTAACCAAAAAGTATCATAATTTTCCTTTCTAATACGATATTTCTTTTCAAAAAAACCACTCGCTGGTATTAAGCATCTTTTATGTTTCCAACTTCCACTAAATAATTTTTTTTCGTCTACGGTTTCTGATCTTGCGTTAAACGGTCTTGGTCTTTCTTTATCAAATGGGTTTTTAGTCCAAGGTGTAATAAAACCCCATGACATAAAAGTAGTTTTAATTCTCCCTTCGTTTTTAATTACAAGAACAGGATCAGTAGGTCTTATCAAATTTTGAGTCTCGTACTTAGTATCAAGTCCAATTGGAAAGTCTTGTCTCAAAACCTTTGGTAATTTATTAAACTTAGTTTTCAACTCAAATCTTCCACACATTGATTTTAAAAAATCTTTTTAAAAACTCACTTTATAAAAAAGGGCAAATTTACCTTATTTTAGATCGAATTTCAATGTTCTCAAATAAAAAAATTAATTCTTATCATAGATTTTTTTAAATGATTAAGAGAACTTATAGATATTGAAAAACTATCTCAAATTTAATTTTAATACTTCAGAATTGAATAATGACAGACCCAATTCTATATTTATCAATGCTACTTGGACTTGGAGGAGTTTATGTATTAGTTTCTTCTTTCAATGATGATGATGGAGATGATGATGATGGAGAAAGATATATAATCTCAAATACACTAATTCAGCTAAATAGTTGAAATTTTTTTTTAAAATCAAAGAAACTATTAGTGAAAGTTGATCTCGTTAGTAAGAACCTATCGTAAAGACGAAGTTTTAAGAAGGAATGGGTTAACTTAAATATAATCTCGCTGTATCACAACCTAACATAAATCATTATATGCATTTTTAAATCTAATTGTTGGTCCTCTATCCGTATACATTTGTACCTCAAACCGTACATCGATTTAAGTCGATTGATTATTGTGCCTAGTTAGAACTTAGTGGTAACAATAATAAGTAAAATGCCTCCAATACCAATCAGATCTTGTAATAAATATTTGTTGAGTTACAAAGACTCATCAAACAAAACACATCAGTTAGGCTTCTATGCTCGCGATGCATACGATTGCCTGATGCTTGCGAGAGAATTTAACTCTTACGTAAATAATCATCCACGTTCTGTAATAAGAATCCAACAAAAATTTTGAGGTAACTAATCATGAATTTAAAAAGATCACCATTTGCAATTCAAGATAAAAAGGCAAGAGGCCTTGATAATGCAAAAGAATATCCAACTATTGCAGATTTAATGAGAGAGCAGAAAGTCAAAAATGATGATGTGCATACTGTTCACCATAGAAGAGATTTAGATTCTCTTGGTTAATTTTTAAATACATAGATAGTTATGAATTTCAAAAAATCAACATTATTAATCCTCAATAAAAGAGAAAGAGAATTGGATTTTATCAAGGGAGTTTATAAGAGAAGATTTCAAGCTGAAATTGAATCTTATAAATCTTCCGAAGATTAATATAAGAGCGAAACAATTCAAACTAAAGATATTTTGATGCTTGATAGATTCTCAACCTACTAAACATTTATTGATTTGCAAAACAATATTTTGATAAAAATTAAGTAAAGATTAATAGTTTATTTTGCTGATTCAGTTGAAGTTAAATGATTGCTGCTTATTTTATTCTAAAAAATAATATCTGGGCACATTATACTTTTTTACTATATAAGGTTAAACAAGAAGCCCCTCCAGAAATTCCAACTACTGAAAGGGCTATTAAATTGACTCGTACTATATAAAGTCAATCTATGTCTTGGAGTAAACGTAGAGCGTACTCATTGAGGTTTGGCCTCAATTTATTTATAGCAAAATAATTAGAAATTAACGAAAATTGCTAATGCAATTAACTTTTTATTCATAAGATAATATTTTCTTCCTCAAGTTTATATTTAAGCTCTATGGGCATATAAGTAATATCTTTTTTTAATTGAATCAATGGCGTCTTGATACTTTTTAGGTTCAGCAAAAAGCATTTTGATCAAATTGTATTAACTTTCAATTTCTTAAGAAGAGAATTTTCCCATAAAAAAGAGGGTTGTATCCCTCTATGTTAGATCGAATGTCAATCACATTAAAGATTAACTACTAATTCGAGACTGCTGCAATTTCTTTATGGACGGAGAGAAATTCTTGATCTGTTAAAACTGGTGTAACTTCAATTTCTACGCCAAAATTATCGACCCAGATGTTGCTCCATTTCCAAATGTTCTGATGATTTGAAGATTCAACTATTGCCCAACCATTAGCTCCCTCAGGATTCAATACTCGATTAAGAACTTTAAATCCATCAAATTCATCACCATCGCATCCTCCTTCCACAAAACCCGCGAAAGCTTCTGCCCCTTGCATATGACTTTCTTGATCTGGAAATTGCCAATGTACTATGTATGTTTGCATGAATAAAATAATTTTTTTAATTATTAATTATCAAATTTGAAAATTAAATAAAAAGTCTTTAAATACTAATTAAAAAAGTAAATAAGCCTAAATAGAGAAAATAACAAAAAAAAAGACTCTTACGAGCCTAGGTGATGGGGACTCCTATAATGACAAATTAAATAAAAACAAACAACCCCATCAATAGGTAATTTTTAATACTTACAAACACCATATGTAGTGCTAGGATTATACAAAAGGCTGGGTGATGGGGATTATCTGCTTTTTTTTTTTAATTAGGGCGAAGCTAACGCCCTTTTTTTATGGAAAAATTTAGTTTAAGTAATTAACACAGATCAAGGGTTAAAGTATTTGAACCTTTTGAAGATAGTTTAAAACCCTCTTCCTTAATTAATTGAATTATGAATTCTTATTTTTGTATAATGAAAAAATAAGTAATAGAGCCTATTGATGAGGATAATTTATCTAGATAAGTTATGCAAAGTATAAATTAAGGGGTAATTCATGAGTGGCGATTATGAGACACTAGAAATCAATCAACCAAAAATCTCATATTTCAAGAAAAGAACTGAAAATAATACAGAATGGTTAGATGAATTAATCAATAAAATTGAAGATATGAAAAACAACATATCCAAAGCTTCTTAATGACAGACAAAGAGCTAAAGGAATTAGAGAAATATGTAAAAGAAAATGGCTACAATGACGAGCTAAAAGATTTATATTTAAGGGAAATTTTAGACCAAAATAAAGAATACGAATGAGATCAAATTTTAGACCAAACATTAGACTAGCTTCAAACATTCTTTTAGTTATTGGTACTTTTGCTATTGCTTTAAAGATTGCCCCAATAGCAGAGGTATATCAGGAAAAAAATCTATGTATTAAATATTTAAAACATCAAATAGATCGAGACAAACTTATCAAAAGACTAAAAATAATTAAGCAAGCAAATCCATCTAGTATTTGTGACTCTATCCTTAAAAGTTAAAAATGAAGATCAAGTCATTAACCCCCTTAATTGCAGTCTTTGGTACTTCATTTCTTATAACCATTACATTGCTTAAAAGTTTCCAAATTTTTATGGGGATATCAATTTGTCTTTTAGCGATGCTCAAGCTTATGGATATTGAAGCTTTTGGAACAAGTTATTAGAAATATGATTTAATATCTTCTCAATTTGATAGCTGGATATAAATTTATCCTTTTTGCGAATTATTAATTGGAATAAGTTTTCTACATTCTTCTCCACCCTCTTTAATTATATTTATTGCACTAATTTTAGGAATTTCTGGAATGATTTCAGTATTTAAGGCTTTTATTTGGATAAATTAAAACTGAATTGTGCATGTATAGGTGGTTATGCAAAAACTCCTTTGGGAATTATTAGTTTTATCGAGAATCTTTTAATGGCAATTATGAGTTTCTTAATTTTGATTAATTAGCAATTTTATAAATCTTCAATTATGTTTGATTTAAATATTCAAAATTAATGCTCGTTATTAGTATGGAATTAAAAATAAAATCTATTAAAAGGAGATTTTTAAATTCTCTAATTTTTTCTGGAATTCTTTTTGCAAATACAATTAACGCTCATGTGGTTATTGCAGGAACTCAGGGAAATATAGATATCCCAAAAGTTGTTTCTTACAGATCAGCATCATGTGGTTGTTGCAAAAAATGGATTAATCATTTAAGAGATAATGGATTAGTTGTTGTTGATAATATAGTTGAAGATGTTTCAGTAATAAAAAACCAATATCAAATACCTAATAACTTACGATCATGTCACTCTGCTCAAATAGCTAACTATACTATTGAAGGACATGTTCCTATCAAATCAATCAACAAACTTCTTAGAGAAAAACCAAGTATCAAAGGGATAGCTGTTCCAGGTATGCCTCTTGGCTCTCCTGGCATGGAAATGCATTCTCACGACTTGCACTCTCATGATTATGAGAATTACAAAGTAGTTTCATTTAGTAAAACTGGTAAAACAAAATTATTTGATAACATTTCTCCCTAATACAAATAATAAATCTGAAATAATGCTTATTTTGCTTAGAAATTTTAAATTTTTTATTTTTTTATTTTTCTTATCTCTAAATTTCAATAGTTATTCGCATGCACATATGAGTGGGATATTTCTTTCTGAAGAGGAGGCTGAATATAGATCCTTAGAACTTGGTTGCGAGGGAATACACAAGAACAAAGATAAATGGATGCCATGTAAAAACGAAAAAGAATTACATATATATATGAGGAAATAAATGGAAAGATTAAAAGCCAATAAAAAAAAAGTTCACAGAAAAATAACCACAATTTCAGCGATCCCTCTAATAATTACTATTGTATCTGGGACTATTTATAGTGTTCTTCAACCATTAGGAGTAGATGCTTTTTGGTTAATAAAATGGCATACAGGTAATTTTGGCATTATTAATTTGCAACCTTTTTACTCGATATTTCTTGGTATAACATCAATAATCTCTATAATATCTGGCCTAAGACTATTACAAAAAGAACTTAGATAAATTCTAAGTAAGGCCAAAACTCTAATTAATACTATTTGCCCCGCCACTGACTAAGAAAATTATCGCTCCCAGTGCCATTGTTGCTACACCCATATAAGGGTATTTCTTAATTCTTGATTTAGTAATTGGAAGCCATGAAAAATATCTATCAGATTTATTTAATTCAACTTTTTTTTGTCTAGGTGGCAAGCCTAATTCCTCTCTTCTTTTAGCTTCGCCCATAATATTAAATTTATTTATATCTCAATATTAAAAATTATTTTCTTCGCCTGCGAATTAATTTTATTAAAAAGAAATAGGCCTTTTAATAAGGATAAATTATTTAAATTTTATTTAGCCTTCTTTAAATATAGATTCTTTGTATTTGCCTGATCTGATGTAAATAACAAAATCAATATAGTTCCAACTAGAAATGAAAAAATCATTGTTAAACCAACAACTTCAACCATCTCACTAGGTAGATAATTTAGAAACATAATGAATAGATCTCTTATTTTAAACTTAGCAATTGTTTTTTTTTATGTAAAGTAAGTATTACTCCATTGATTTGGGCAAGAAATCAGTGAGACTAAATTATTTCTATTTATTTCTATTTGCAGGATAAACTTGTCCTAGTCCATCACAATTCTCTTACTTAGCTATTCCTATTTTCTTAAGCAATTTCAAGTAAGGTAAGGCCCAATTACCAAAGGTAAAAGAGATTGTCTTATTTTTTGTAGTTGGCAATAATTTTTTAGAACTTATAGAGGCTAATTTAGATAATTTCTTAATAGTCTCTGCTTCTAGATTATCTATATACAATTTTTTTTGAACTCCTCGGTCTTGCTTCTGTGGTAAAAAATTTTCTATAAACCACAAAACTTGATATAAATTTGATTTATTGGGTGAGCTTTTAAATTGTTTATATTTCTTTTTAAACAATATTATTTACCTCTTAATTCCTTTATTAAATTTGCCATTTATATACTTGAAAGCAATAGTAAGAAGATCAAAATTATGTTCTTTTAATAATCGATAATCGAAAAAATCAATTGATAATTACTTTTTTTTTTATAAAAATAAAGAAGAGAGGATTTAATTCCTCACTTTTTGATCAGTGCCAAATAAGAATTTAATTTCTTAAGTCTTTCGATTTCATTTTTTTTTGTGTTTGCCTGATTCTTTCTTCAAAGACGGATCTTCTGTATGGAGTAACTTCTCCATTTTTTGTTGCCAAAATTTGGGCTTCATAGAGCCTATTGGCTCTTTTGATTTTTTCTCTTATTTGTAAGAGGTTATTCATGGTATTTTGCAGTTAATGAGAATCCCGTTCCCTACTCCCATATCATGCGTCCAGAAATATAAACTTGGATGAACGTTATTGAAGGATAACATTTCCAAAAAAATTCCGCGAGAGTACTTTTTACTAATTTTTCTCAAGAAAATAAATATTGAATGAATTTGATAAAAAAGCTTTTAATATTACATAAATCAGGATAATAAAATTGTTTGCGACCCATCATTATTATCCTGAATCACTATTTGTTTATTGGGGAAAATATCTGATAATATTCTTTTCAAATTTGAATTATCTGAAGGTATTATATTACTAATATTTTTTGAATTGATTTTCCAATTTTCATCTACAAATAATTCTTTATCATCACTTTTTTTAGCCACGACTGATGTCTTATTTATAATCTTAAGTAACAGTTCAGAATCATAATCTTTAAATTCTTCAGGGTTCTCTTTGAAATTTGCAATCATTATTTTAAATCTAATGTTTATAAATCTTGCATCATAAATTTGAAGAATACAAGGTATTAATTACCTAAAAATTTCCCTCAAAATAAAAAATTTGGATGAAATTAAAATATTTTTCTTTAGAAAATTTAATTTCAAGATCGCCAAAGAATGATATTTAAAAAGATTAATTAATCATTTACACGATTTATTTACTTGTTAAGTTGCTAATAAGTGATTCAGGAAGAATGCCAAGAGTAATTAACAAAAAAATCAGAATTTTAAGATGGTTAAACTCAGGAATGATACTACCATTTATCTTTATGGCTGCATCCTCATCTATAATTCTTTATGGTGTTTTATTTATCCTAATAAAATAGTTTTCTAATTTAAGCAGCTAATTTTTCCTCAGATTTAGACATAATCATTGCAGCTTTTTTTAATAAACTAACTACTTCTTTTCTTCCAACTGCATTATCAGCTTGACGCATTATTTCAGCATATTTTTTATTTATTTTTTTCATAAATAGTTTTAATTTAATCCAAAATTACAACACTATATGATGGTGTCAATCGTAAGTAAGTCTCATATATTATTTCTTCGATTATTTTTGCACAATTAAAATTGCTTATTATATTATCTTTAATGTTTTTTTAATTGATGAGGCAAAAAATTCATAAATATCAAAATTAACAATCCTGATAATTAAGCAATATTAAAGGATTTAAAAACATAAAATAAACCGCCTATTAGGATCAATATTGCAGCTCCATAAAAAATAAAAGGGATAATTGGATATTTATATAATGTAGACCTAACTTTTTCTTGTATGGCTTTTTTATCAAGTTGAGGCAAATTTATATCTTCAGTTTTTTCTCTAGGCAGAATACCTAATTTTTTTCTTCTCTTTGCTTCTCCCATAATTAATAATAAGGTATTCCCATAAATTTTAAATAATTATTATCAGCTAAATCTAAAATTTGATCCCATTCTTCACGTGATGTTTCCAAAGGATTGTTAAAATCCTTTTTTAAGTGTACATCTTTTCTCTTTATTTTCTGGAGAATTATAATTTCTTAAAAAAGTAATAGTTAAATAAGATAATGATAAAAAAACTATTATTACCTTAGCAATTCTAAAACTATTCATACCCTAGATGATATTTCCACATAACTAAATAAGTTAATTTTTGGTTTTATAATTAATTTAATATGTTAAAACAATTTTCAGATGATAAATTCTGTGAATCTTAAGCATTTGCCTATTCAGGATTTGTTTTTTTCAGTCTTAATAAGCTTTATTATGTCGACAATTATTGTCAATATTTATGGCCCATTATTAGCAATACTTTATGCATTTGGAAATATACTTGCTCTTACTTTTTTGAGTTGGTTATACCAAGAAACTTGGAGTGATCCAAGTAAATAAAAGCAATTAAGAAAAAAAAGATTAATATATTTTTTCTACTTTTGTATTTTTAACTTTGAAGAATACTTTAAATTCACAATGTATGTGGCAACAAGAGATAGTATTAAGAAAAATAATAAGCTCTCTAAAGTAGATTGAGGCATAACCATAATTAGTACCAAAAATAATACATTTCTAGAAAAACGAATTCTGAAGAAAAATCAACCCCTTAATTATTTTTTATTTTCAAATTAATAAATCCCAATCCCAAAGAATGAATTTGCAATAAACAACAAACTAAATAATGTTAAGAAAATTAATCCTATCCAACTTATTGTTTTTAGAAATAATCCATATCTATTTTTAATTGGTACTAATTTGCTATTTATAGTATCCATTGCCATCCATGCAAATAAAGGTGCGGTTAGAAAACTTCCTGTCATTGCAGCAAATACAAAATCTTTTACACCTATACCTCCAGACCTTGCAATCAGCAAAGCTATTAATGATGCAAAGATATGTATAATCATCCACAGTTGAAATCTATTTCGCTCTGCTTTGGAATCCATATGTCCAAAATCAGTTCCTCTCAATAAACCCTGAATAGCAGAAATACTTCTTGGATATGCATCTAGACAAGTAATTGTGGTACTAAACATTGCGGCAAATGCTGCAGGTATAATGATCCATTTAGCCCAATTGCCAATGGATTTAGTGTAAAGGAGTATTAATTTTTGAGCAAAGGAGACTCCACTTCCGGAAAGCATTCCATCGCCTGTACCATACATTGTTATGGCTCCAAGAGTAAGGAAGAAAATAGCAGTGACAACAGTTATTATGTAACCGAGATTAAAATCAAATTCTGCTTCACTAATATTTGGTTTATAATTTGAATCTTTTGCTCGAGAAAACATCCATAAAGAAGGCCAAACACATAACTCTACTGGGCAAGGCATCCATCCCATTAAAGGGATCAAGAAAGCTAAATTTGTTAACTTCCATGGGCTGATTTCTGGTTCAAAAAAACTCATATTTAGAGACTCATTTATTGAACCTTTGAATAAAAGCGATAAAACTGCAAATAATGTTAAAAAAGTTAGAATAGATACTAAAAATTTTGAAATCCTATCAAGGGTTTTATATTTACCAAGAATTAATATCATCCCAGAAACAATCAGGATTCCTATAGACAAATCCATGGCTGGAAAAGCTGAGAAAAAGGTGATATTAGTTAAAAGGACACCAGAGACAAAACTTACAGCCGATATTGTGAAAGTACCTGTAATTAGACTAACTATTAGAAATAAAGGAAGATATAAAGGATTCTGCTCTTTGAAACCTTCTAATAATGATTTACCAGTAGATGCTGTAAATCTAGTCCCAACCAACAAGAATGGATATTTTAAAAGATTAGTAAGAAGGATTAGGCCGACTAATGAAAATCCAAACCTTGCACCAGCAGTAGTTGATGACAATAAATGAGAACCCCCAATAGCCGCTCCAGCTAGCAAAATTCCTGGACCTAAACTTTTTTGTATTCCTTTTGTAAAATTCATGTCTTTAATCAAATGATTTAATTTAATTTTTGAGCCCTTCTAAACTTATTTTCTAATACTCTTTTTTTAAAAGCAAAATCAGATAATGAGTAAAAAATAAAAAGTATAATTAGTAATCCTATTCGAACTTTCATAAGATATCTCTTTCAATTATGCTTTTATCAGATATTTATTTTGTATTCAACCTCTTTTCTCCATAAGATCCCCAAAAACCTATCTAAAACATCTAATTCCTTTTTATCAAAACTTTTTATTTTCTTTTTATTTTGTTTTTGCATAAATTATTACTTAAGTATTTCAACTTTAAACTGAGCTAAAAAAAACACAATAAGCAAAACTTCTTAAAACATTTAAAATTAATTTTTATTTAGGTTCTTCTTAATTTGATATATATTTTTCTGCCCTCCTTAAGGCTTTTATTGCTCCTTTATAGTCAAGATTTTTTAATTTTTCCTTACTTTTATGTTCCAACATTTTTACTATTTCATTTATCTTTATTTCATCAATTTTCAGCTTATGATCGAAAATAAGATCGAATTTGGAGGAATACAAAATAGATAATTCTTCCCTATATTTTTCAATAATTTTTTGATCACAAGATTTAGATTTCAATATTGCATTAGCCTTCATTTTGTCTTCTAAAGCTCCTTTGAAATTTCCTCGCTTAAATTTCTTTTCACTTGATCTTGTTAGCTTAATAAGATTTTCCAATATCAATACAACAGAATCTTCCATTTTTTATCGTCCCTTTTATTAATCCTATCAGCATAAAGAAAAAACAACTCATTTTTTTAATACTCAAATAACTGAATAATTAATTAACCAAAAACAAGTCCTTTTTCAAGAAGTAAATCGAAAACCTCCACACTTTTTGTTTTCCCTAATTTAGGTGGCTTATATAAATCTAATATTTCAGCGAGGCACATGATCCAAGAAGTATCTTTTTTTAAATTAAGCTTTTCACAAATATGGGGGGGGGCCGATTTAAAGCAACCAAATTCTGTTGAAATATTAATGTTCATGATTTGAGTTTCAAGTTCCAGACTTAAGAGTTCTATTTCTTGCGCAGATAGGCTTGTCCCAAATGAATATGATTCAATTAAAAGTTGATAATTCATAAAAAATTTTATTTTCTCAAGAAATCCAGCGCGTTATTTTTGTACCCTCGTAAATATGCCCTGAAGCCTCAACAATAGGTTTCGTTTCAGGATTCATAAAAATATCGAATAGAACATTTTCTGGTCCTTGAAAAATTACAATTGCCCTTTGTGGATCATCTAATGATTTACCAATATAAAATGTTTTAACTCCCATTTCTTTAAACATCGACTGCTGCTCCTTAGCATTCATATGAGATTCATACTCATCGAAGGTATTACTTAGTTGAAAATCTAGAATAGTCGTTTCAATAGTCATAAGAATAAAAAAAGAGTTTTTTAATTCTAAATCTTTTTCAATAAAAAATATCAAGAAAAATTAGTTTTCATTAAGCAAAGTATTAACTAATTTTTATTTATAAGTTATAAATCAACTATAAAAACGATTTTGGTTTTGGACTCAAAGATTTCTCAAAGAGAACAATGGACTAGTAAGCTAGGATTCATTCTCGCAGCTGCTGGAAGTGCAGTAGGTCTAGGCAACCTTTGGGGTTTTGCTTACAGAGCATCTCAAGGAGGAGGTGCTGCTTTTGTACTTTTATATTTATTGATCGTTTTAATTGTATGTCTTCCGGTATTTGTTGCTGAAATGGCATTGGGTAGAAACGCAATGGCAAGCACATTACTTGCTCCTGTTAAGCTGGCTGGGAAAAATTGGTATCCATTAGGAATTCTTTTCTTCTTAGCTCCCCTGGGAATAGCATCATATTATTCAGTGATAATGGGATGGACAGCAGATACCTTGTTCCATTCTTTATTTTTTGGATTACCGAAAAATTTAACTGAAGCAGAAACCTTCTTTGGCTCTATTAGTAGTGGTAGCAGTGTTTTATTAGGGCACCTATTAAGTCTTGTACTTACAGCAATAATAGTTTCATCAGGTATAAAAAAAGGTATAGAAAAAGTTACTAGATATTTCATGCCAATCCTTTTCATAATTATTGTAATTCTTGCTATTTGGGCTACTTCTCTTTCAGGGGCTTGGGAAGGATATAAAACATTTCTACTTAAGTTTGATTTTAATGAATTAAGAAATCCTCAAACAATAAGAAACGCTTTTACACAAGCATTCTTTTCATTAAGCTTAGGGATTGGAATTATGGTTACTTACGCCTCGTATCTAAATAAGAAAAGTAATCTTCCAAAACTAAGTGTTGGAGTTGCATCATTAGATACTTTGGTTGGACTAATGGCTGGATTTATAACTTTCCCAATAGTTTTAACATTCGGTTTAAGTGACGCTATTTCTGAATCCACAGTTGGTGCTTTGTTCATATCAATTCCAACAGGCCTAGGTTCATATGGTGCAGCCGGAAGAATTGTAGCTGTTGCATTTTTTGCACTAGCTTATATTGCAGCTATAACTTCTTCTGTTTCATTATTAGAAGTTCCAGTTTCCTCTTTAATGGATAAATTTGGTTTTAAAAGAGAAAAATCTGTTTGGATGATAACTCTATTCCTATTCTTAGCTGGGATTCCTTCTGCATTGAA
Source organism: Prochlorococcus marinus str. MIT 9312 (assembly GCF_000012645.1). NCBI lineage: Bacteria > Bacillati > Cyanobacteriota > Cyanophyceae > Synechococcales > Prochlorococcaceae > Prochlorococcus > Prochlorococcus marinus. Next base: position 1,140,869 of record NC_007577.1, read on the forward strand.
CTTAAACATTCTTGGAACAGTTGATTCGATTTTTGGAGGCGTATTACTTATCTTTGGTGGATTCTTAGTAACTTTCTTTATGGGATGGGTCGTTCCAGGAAAGTTCGATGAAGAGCTTAGTGACTCAAAAGTTGGAATCAAAACAACCCGTTATTTGAAATTCATGACAAGGTGGGTTGCGCCTCCAATTATTGGTTTTGGACTATTTATTAGTGTGTTTGACTTGCTGAAAGGCTGGGTAAGTTAGAAACTTTTTTTAGATTATTTTAAAACAATCTAAAAAAAATCTTCAATGTATAAGTATTTGCAGTTGTTCTTGCTTAAAAATTAATATATTGGAGAAGTTCTTTTTTATTTTTAAAAGCCAAAAAATCTTTTCCAAGAAAATGTCTTACCGCGGATCCTTTTTTTAATTAAGTATTAACTTTTAACTTATATTTAATCTCAAACGTATCGCCAAAAACCATCCCTAATAGAATCTATATAAGATACATTTAGGTATTTAATTTAAAGAAATTAGAGCGCCACAAAGAATAGATAGCAAATTTGATGTCAACCAAATCTGATTCATTAAAAGGAAAGCTTACAGAAAATTTTTCTGAATTTTCTCAATTATCTGACTATTCTCTTATGAATTCTCTTAAAGCAGATCCTCAATCAACAAAAGATGGAAATGATCATAAGCCGCGTTCAGTATATTCAGGTCATTATGTACCAGTTGTTCCAACTCCTATTCCAGAACCAGAATATATTTCCCATAGCAACAAACTTTTTAAAGAACTAAGGCTAAGCTCAGATCTTACTAAAGACGAGAATTTTTGTCGTTTTTTCTCAGGTGATATTTCTGTTGCTAATTATCCAATGAGTCCTGTTGGTTGGGCAACAGGTTATGCATTATCAATTTACGGAACTGAATATACCCAACAATGTCCCTTTGGCACTGGCAATGGTTATGGCGATGGCAGAGCAATTTCTGTTTTTGAAGGTTTATTCAATGGGAAAAGAATGGAAATGCAACTTAAAGGAGGAGGTCCAACTCCCTACTGTCGTGGAGCAGATGGCAGAGCTGTCTTAAGGTCTAGCGTACGAGAATTTCTCGCACAGGAATTAATGGATGCCTTGGGAATCCCTACCTCAAGATCTTTAACACTTTATGTCTCACGTTCAGAAATAGTTAGAAGACCGTGGTATTCCAAAGGGTCCAGATATTTTGAACCTGATGTCATGATTGATAATCAAGCGGCAATTACTACGAGAGTCGCTCCATCTTTTTTACGTTTAGGCCAGATTGAACTTTTTGCAAGACGAGTTCGTAATAATGCGCATGATGAGGCCCTCAATGAACTAAAGATGATAGTTCAACATCTAATTGATAGAAATTATAAAGATGAAATTGAATATGAGATTTCAATTGAAAGTAAAGTAATAAAACTGGCTTCTTTATACAGATCAAGACTTATATCACTTATAGCCAACTGGATGAGAGTTGGTTATTGCCAGGGTAATTTCAATAGTGATAATTGTGCTGCTGGAGGTTATACCTTGGATTATGGCCCCTTTGGATTCTGTGAATTATTTGATCCAAGATTTCAACCATGGACAGGTGGAGGTGAACATTTCTCATTTTTTAACCAGCCTTCTGCAGCGGCAATCAACTTTAAAACATTCTGTTCATCTCTTAGTCTGTTACTTTCACAAAGCAAACAAGATCAAGAAAAGTTAGATCAAATCGAAAAAGACTTTTTTGAATTAATGAATAAGGAATTGATGAAAATGTGGGCAAACAAGCTTGGTTTAGAACATTACAACGAAACTCTAATAAATGAATTTTTTAATCTCATGGTCATTTCAAAAGCAGACTATACAATTTTGTTCCGTAAACTCTCTAAAATCCCTGATAACTTAGATTCTTTAAAAGACTGTTTCTATTTACCAATTAATGACGAGCTCAATAATAGGTGGGAAGTATGGCTTGAAAACTGGCAATCAGTCTTGAAGAAAGAGGGAAATATTAAAGCAAAATCGGCATCAATGAAATCCCTTAATCCAGTCTATACTTGGCGCGAATGGATGGTCGTTCCCGCATATGAAGAAGCTGAAAAGGGAAATTACAAAAAAATAAAAGAGTTACAGGATGTCTTTAGCAATCCATATGTAGAACAACCCCCAGAAATAGATCAAAAATATAATCGACTAAAGCCAAGCCAGTATTTTAACTATGGAGGAGTATCTCATTACAGTTGTTCTTCGTAAAAGGTGAATCCTAAAAATGCAGATTGAACAAATTACAGAAAAATATTATTTATTTATGGTCGTAGGCATTCCAACTACAGATACAACTCCCACATGAAGTATGACCGGCTTCTTTCCAACATTCTTCACATAGTGGGGGCCCCCATTATTACTCTCTATAAATGCATCACCCGCTTTAAAAAAATTAATTTCTTCACCCCTCACATGTTTTAATCTTCCTCTGGTGACATGAATCAACATTGGGGAAGGATGAGTATGAATTGGAGTTTTCAAGCCAACTGGAATCTTTACTTTTAAAAGTCTTAATTCAGGCTTACCCTCGAGATAATTAAAATTTTTACCACTAAGTCCTTTTGAACTTTGAATAATAGGTATAACTTCAATCTTTTCATCAGCAAGAGATGGGTATGGTAAGGCTAAAGTCCCAATAAAAAGGAAACATAATGGAATAAATTTTTTTAATTTCATTAGATATTTAAGTTTCACTAATAATAGGTAGTTTGCAAAAATAATAAACTAATTTATTTTTTATATAACTTTTCTAATTGCTTTATTTCCTCTCTTAAATCCTTACCTCTGTTATTTAATTTATTATTCTTAATAACTATTGGGATAATCCACCAAGCTTGAAGACCTAAAAAGATAAATACAAGAATCAATAATTCAAAAGTACCAGGCTGCATTTGATAAATAACCCTTCTTTGCTAGTAACACCATTCTAAAAGTTGTTAAACATTCCTGAGATATTAATATTTCTAGGCTGCCTCTAGTTCAATATTAAGTTCGATTCCCTTTGAAATGATTGCTTCTTTAAATTCAATAAGTTTGGAAATTATTCTTTGCTTCTCAGGATCAGTTTTATGGATATCCTCTACAACTTCCTGCATTGCAAGTGTTACTTTTTGTAGCTTGATTTCTAGATCTTCCCTGTAATTCATAAGCCTAAAGAAATTATCTTTTTTATTAAAAAACAAAATAATTATTAGTAAATAAGTACTTAACCTTAAAAGGATTGACAGCAAAACAAGGAGGATATATTTTATAGTACAAACGTATTAATAATCAGCCGGTCAATTAAAGGTAAAGCATGGAGCCTAAGTACTCATTTGGTTGCAGCACTAGCAAACCCAACGGATGCCTACTAAATCCCGAAGGCAGCAGAATGATCTTTTTCGAAGAATGCAAAACTTCTCCTAAACCTAATTTAAAAATTCATACTCATCTTTTCTACACAAATCACCTTGGAGAACCTGGAGGGTACAAATCCTCTGAAAAACTCAACATAGATTCAGCCTGGGAAAAGTGGCACCAACTTCACCAAAAAGGGTGGACAGAAGTAGCTCATAATTACGGATAAGTGATCCGGCTAAAAAAGCTTAATCAATCCCATTCATGAATAACTATAAATTGTAGAGTGCCAGCCAATCTGTAAAGCGTAGCAAGCCTAAAAAACGACTATTTAAAATTTAATGTCACGACTATGTTACAATTATGTAGCGAATATCTTCAAAATAACTTAATTTAGACCTAATGCTTTACATTTGTTAATAGTAGTGTTACATTAATTAACAATTACATCACTTACATGGCTAATTCAAACGTTACTACTGAATCAGGCGGCAGACAGAATATGTTTCCTACTGAGACACGTCCTTACATAGATGAGTCTGTTTCATACGACAGCTACCCACAAAATGCAGAAAAAGTTAATGGTCGTTGGGCAATGATTGGGCTTGTTGCATTAGTAGGTGCTTACGTTTCTACTGGACAAATTATTCCTGGTATTTTTTAATGAGTCCACTTTCAGGTTTTTTAGCAGTAATGGTATTTTTTACTGCTGTCCTAATTGCTTATTTAACCAAGCAATTTCAAAACGAAAATTCAAACTATTTATCTTCTAATCAAATGAAAAACACAAACACAAAAGTCAAAACAATAGAAAAAGAAAAAGTTGTTGCTGAAACTCTCAACGGCAGATTTGCCATGCTTGGATTAATTGCTGCTATTGGAGCATATCTAACAACAGGTCAAATAATTCCTGGTTTCGTATAAACATCCTAAATAATTGATTTACAAATCAAGAAAATGGAAAATTCAAAACCAACTTATTGGCAAAACGCCGAGAGAACCAATGGAAGAATGGCAATGATGGGCTTATTTGCGTTAGTTGTAAATTATGGCTTATTCGGCTGGATGATCCCTGGGATTTTTTAAAATGAATTTAGGCTTACTTTTTCTTAAAATAAATACTTTAGGCATAATAACTCTTTCAGAACTTGATTGGATAACTAATCATCAATCTGATTTTTCAAGGTTAGATATGGCTCTAGTTATTAAAATTGGCCGTCTTATGGATTCTGGAATTGTAGAAATTGATAATAGATTACCTGTTTAACTTTTAGAAAATTAGATCGTCATGAGTGTTTGTCAATAGGGATACTGACAAGCACTTTTTTATGAGAAAAATTATATATTAAAAAAAAAAAAAAGAGATTGTTTCTTAGCTGAAAACAATCTCTAGATTACCTAATTCTTACATGAAAATTTCAAGTAAGCTATTAGATTCTAACTGATTTATTTTTATAGTAAATACGTAAAAATGCTTTTTTTGTTTATCTTTTTTTGTTTATCTTTTTTTGTTTATCTTTTTAAACCACCTCTTTTTATCCATAGAAACCACGTAACCCAAATAGGAGGAAGAAATCTAATTAAAAAAGAAATTTTATAAATATAAAATGGGTCATTTTCACCTTGAAATAAATTCATCAAAAAAGCAGATATAGTTACCCAAAATAAAATTATTAATATATTGGCTCCCAACAAAGCGAACTTATTTTGTTTGAAAATTTTTGGCATAAGACAAATTCTTTATATTCTTAATTTTAAATAATCTCAGGTAATTAATTATATAATTTCAAAAAAACTTTAAATTTAAAATCCATATCCAAATAAAAACAATACTAAATTTTAATCCCTCTCCTATTAACATTCCAAAGGCAATAGGAGGTGAAAATATTAAAAAAAGAATAGAGAAAAAACTAAATAAAGCGAATGATACTCTGAGAAAAAAATTTTTTCTTTTTGTTCTTCTTAAATTCTTTAATGTATTCCACTCCCATTCAATAAACCTGTAGAACTTTTCTGATAATAAAAATAAATACTTCATTAATATTAATAATTTCTAAAGGCTTTTCCTATTTATAAAATTAATTTATCCTGTTAGCAATAAACTTTATCCCCTTCTTCAGAAAGATAGTAAATTCTATTTTCTGAACTTACAAAAAAAGTTAATCCCTTATATTGTGATCTTCTAAATTTATCTAATCTAAGTTTGTGTAAATCCCAATTATCTGTACTTATATCAGGATTAAATTCTTGTTCTTTTAAGAAAGGAACAAAAGTTGGACTAATTGTTGTTTTTTTGGCTGACTTATTGTTTCGTCTTGAATAAAAAAATATAGAAAATAAAAGTACAACAAAAATAATCATCAAAAATAGAATTAATAATATATTTGTCATTCTCAGTTTCTATAATTTGAAATAACTTTATTTTAGAAAATCAAGAACTTTTTACAATAAATTTTTTTAGTAAGTAAAAAATCCTATTTTTATATTCTTGTATTTTTGAATACTTATCAAGGGTGTACTTAAATCAGATTATAGAGTGAGTCGCATTTTTAAAATGACTCAAAATTCTATGAATACTCCTTATGCAAAAAGAGTAGCTGAAAAATTCAGAGAGGCTCAAAACTATTTAAAAACTAATGGATTTAGTAGATCAACTAAACATTTACTGGAAGATATTGAAAATTCTGTTGAAAAATAATGCCAATACCCCCTCACTTACCACAATTACAATATGGCTACGATGATGGCTTTACAACCATTGTTTTTGGGTTAGTAGGAAGTTGCTTAGGATGTATCTTAATTTTATTAATTTCATTTTTTGAATTTAAATTCAAAAAGCAAAATAGTAAGCCTTAAGAGACTTACTAAACATTAAATAAGAACTCCATTACATCTCCTTCGTTTACAATATATTCCTTACCTTCACTTCTTAACAAACCTTTAGTTTTTGCATTTGCAATTGAACCAGAATCAATTAAATTTTGATATGAAATAGTTTGAGCTCTAATAAATCCTTTTTCAAAATCAGTATGGATGACGCCTGCTGCTTGTGGCGCAGTCATCCCATCTTTTATAGTCCAGGCTTTTGTCTCCTTTTCTCCAGTAGTGAAATAAGTTTTTAATCCCAGTAATTTATATGTTGATCTAATTAAAGAACTTAATCCCCCTTCTTCTACTCCTAAACCAATAAGGTAGTCTTTTTTATCTTCTGGTTCTAACTCTATTAATTCAGATTCCACTTGAGCTGATATTTTTATGCATTCTGTATTTTCACTACCTGCAAAACTCTGAACTTTTGATGAGAAATCATTACCTTCAGCTAAATCATTTTCATTCAAATTTGTTGCGTAAATAATTGGTTTTGCGGTAAGAAAGCCTAATTGCTTAATTATTAAATTTTCTTCTTCACTCAAAGATATTGATCTAACTGAAAGTCCTTTATGTAACTCTTCTTCAATTTTTTCTAGTAAAGCATCTTCTTTTGCTGCCTCTTTACTAGTTCTAACCTGTTTTTTAATTCTTTCTCTTCTTTTTTGGAGTTGGGATAAATCAGCTAAATTCAATTCCAGATTAATTATCTCAATGTCATCCAAGGGATCTACCTTCCCGGATACATGAATTACATCATTATCCTCAAAGCACCTTACAACATGAATTATTGCATCAACCTCCCTAATATTTGATAAAAATTTATTTCCCAAACCTTCGCCTTTACTGGCTCCTTTTACTAGTCCTGCGATATCTACAAATTCAATTTTTGTTGGGATAATATTTTGGCTAGAACTTAAATCACCTAACTCTTGCAACCTTTGATCTGGGACTGAAACTATACCTTTATTAGGTTCTATAGTACAAAAGGGGAAATTAGCCGCTTGTGCTTTAGCATTTTCTACAAGTGCATTAAATAAAGTTGATTTTCCAACATTTGGTAATCCAATAATACCTGCTTTTAACATTTGAAAAAATTTATGGAAAAATTATCAAGAAAACATCTTCTAGTAATATAGTATTTACTTAACCAATCTTGGATAAGTTAATTATAATCGTCTTGATTATTTATTTAGTTTCTAAATATTATCTACTGCCGTTTTTCAAAAGAAATGCTTGATTTAATAAAAAAAAATATAAATCTAAGAAGTGGAATTATATTGCTTTCTCTAGCTATATTTTTCGTTTTTATAACCAATTCCTTCAAGAAAAATAAATCAAAAGATATTTCTGATTTTGTCGTTCAAGTTGAAAAAGGAATCCTCTCAGATTCAATTAATACAAGTGGTGAAGTAAAAGCAATCAGGACAAGCAATATTGGTCCTAGGAAGCAAGGTGTAATAAAAGAAATTAAAGTAGAGGAAGGCGATCTTGTAAAAAAAGATCAGGTTTTGGCTTCTCTTGATGATGAAGATTTCATCTATAAAATTGAAGAACTTGAATTAAATATAGAAAAACAAAAATCTGAATTTTTAAGAAGAGAATATTTATATCAAGAAGGTGCAGTAAGCAAAGAAGATTACGAAAGTTATAAAAATAGCTACGACATTAGTAGCGCCAAACTTAATGATGCAAAAGCTGAAAAAAGTTTTTATATAATTAAAGCTCCTTATGGAGGAAAGATAACTGCAAAATATGCGGAGATAGGATCTTATGTCACCCCAAGCACAAATTTAAGTTCAGACTCTAAAACGAAAAACTTTATTTTTGAACTATCAGAGGGCCTCGAAATTGTTGCGAAAGTTCCTGAGAGTGACATTGGTAGAATAAAAATAGGTCAAGAAGCTTCTGTAAGAATTGAGGCTTATCCATCAAAAAAATATACTGCCATAGTTGAAAAAATAGCTACAAGAGCTGTAAAAGATAATAATGTTACCTCATTCGAAGTAACTTTAAATTTTAAAGATATTTCTGAAGAAATAAAAATTGGAATGACTGCTGATCTTGAATTTAGAGTTGAAGGTAATGAAGAAAAAATCCTAGTACCAACAGTTTCTATTGTCACTGAAAAAGGTGAAAAGGGAATCTTGAAAGTTGATAAAAACAATTCTCCCAAATTTGAAAAAATAGAAATTGGTATTAGTAGTGGAAATAAAACTTCAGTAATTAATGGATTAGAACCTGGAGAGCAAATCTTTATTGATATTCCACCTTGGGCTAAGAAAAGAAAATGAGTTTAAAATCAGAAAACTCTAAAAAACCAATTTTACTTTTAGTCGATGGTCACTCACTTGCTTTTAGAAGCTTCTATGCATTTAGCAAAGGGATTGATGGAGGTTTAACTACCAAAGAGGGTTTCCCAACAAGTGTCACATATGGATTTCTAAAAAGCCTTCTGGATAATTGCAAAAATATAAGTCCTGAGGGTGTTTGTATTACTTTTGACACAGAAAAACCTACTTTCAGGCATGAATTAGATCCAAATTATAAGGCAAATAGAGATGTAGCACCTGATGTTTTTTTTCAGGATATTGAACAACTAGAAATCATTTTAGAAGAAAGTCTTAATTTACCAATTTTCAAATCTCCAGGTTACGAAGCAGATGATCTCCTAGGCACAATTGCAAATGACGCTTCTTCTAAAGGATGGTGCGTGAATATTCTTTCTGGAGATAGGGATTTATTTCAATTAGTTGATGATCAAAAAGGTATTTATGTCCTTTATATGGGTGGTGGTCCATATGCAAAAAGTGGTAATCCAACCCTAATTAATGAAAATGGAGTAAAAGAAAAATTAGGTGTAGTTCCAGAAAGAGTGGTTGATCTTAAAGCTCTAACTGGTGATAGTTCTGATAATATTCCTGGAATTAAAGGTGTAGGTCCAAAAACCGCAATTAATCTACTAAAAGAAAACGATACACTTGATGGAATCTATCAGGCTTTGGACAAAATTCTGCAGAACAATGATAAAAAATATAAAGGATTCATCAAAGGTTCAGTTATAGAAAAGCTCAAAAATGATAAATATAATGCTTATCTTTCTAGAGATTTAGCAAAAATTAATACTGAAGTACCTTTGATATTAAGTGATGGTTATGAACTAAAAAATATAAATCAAGAACTTCTTTCAGAGTCACTGCAAAAACTAGAATTATCAACACTACTTCGGCAAATTGATATTTTCAATTCAACTTTTAGTAAAGGTGGTTTTGACAAAAATAATGTAGCTAAAGTGGACGAGAAGGCACCAAAAGTCTCTAGTAAAAATGAATTGGACAATCGTGAGAATAAAATCCCTAAAATCAGCGTAACTATTGTAAATAATTTTGAATTACTTGATAAATTAATTCAAAGATTAGAAAAGACTAATGAGATAGTTTCTTTAGATACAGAGACTAATAGTTTAAATCCAATCGATGCCGAACTTGTTGGGATAGGATTATGTCTTGGAGAAGAAACTGATGATTTATTTTATATACCTCTTGGTCATCAAACAAAAAAAGAAACTACCAATCAATTATCAATCGAAGAAGTTTTTTCAAAAATAAGAACTTGGATTGAAGATCCAAAAAAAGAAAAGGCACTCCAAAATTCTAAATTTGACAGGCAAATATTTTTTAATCACGGACTTGATCTTAAAGGAGTAACCTTTGACACCTTGTTAGCAGACTATCTTCTAAATAATCAGGAAAAGCACGGGTTAAGTGAAATTAGTTTTAGATTATTTGGATTTAAGCCCCCTTCATTTAAGGAAACAGTTGGAAAAAATAAAGACTTTTCATTTGTTGATATTGATGAAGCAAGTGTTTACTGCGGTTATGATGTATTCCTAACTTTTAAAATCGTCAAAATTTTTAAAGAAAGATTCTCAATGGAAAAAGATGAATTAATCAAACTTTTCGAAGAAATTGAGCTACCTTTAGAGCCGGTATTATCCCAAATGGAAATGAATGGCATCACTATAGACATCCCTTATTTGGATAAACTCTCAAAAGAACTAAAAAGTACCTTAGAAGATATTGAAAGTAAAGTTTATGAATTAGCGGAAGGAAATTTTAATCTATCTTCACCAAAACAACTTGGTGAGATCTTGTTTGAAAAATTAAATTTGGATAAAAAGAAATCAAGGAAAACAAAAACAGGATGGAGTACGGATGCAGTAGTTCTAGAAAGATTAGTCGACGAACATGAAATAATTCAATATTTAATAAAACATAGAACTCTTAGCAAATTACTAAGCACCTATATTGATGCTCTTCCAAATCTTATTAACGAAAAGACAGGAAGGGTTCATACAAACTTTAATCAAGCTGCTACAGCGACTGGGAGGCTAAGTAGTAGCAATCCTAATCTTCAAAATATCCCGGTTAGGACTGAATTTAGTAGGAGAATCAGAAAAGCATTCTTGCCTGAAAAAAATTGGAAACTTTTATCAGCTGATTATTCTCAGATCGAATTAAGAATACTTGCTCACTTAGCGGATGAAGAAATATTAATTAATGCATTTCATAAAAATGATGATATTCATTCTTTGACTGCAAGATTAATTTTCGAGAAAGAAGAAATATCATCCGACGAAAGGAGAGTTGGAAAAACAATAAATTTTGGAGTTATCTATGGTATGGGGATCAAAAAGTTTGCCCGTTCAACAGGAGTAAGTACTCCAGAGGCAAAAGAATTCCTAATAAAATACAAAGAAAGATATTCAAAAATTTTCAAATTTCTTGAACTCCAAGAAAGGCTTGCCTTATCAAAAGGATATGTAAAAACAATTTTTGGTCGAAAGAGAGAATTTAAGTTTGATAAAAATGGACTTGGAAGATTAATAGGGAAAGATCCTTACGAAATTGACTTGCAATCCGCAAGAAGGGCTGGCATGGAAGCACAGTCATTAAGAGCCGCAGCTAATGCACCAATTCAGGGTTCAAGTGCAGACATTATTAAAATTGCAATGGTTCAAATAAATAAGAAATTCATAGAAATGAATGTTCCAGCAAAAATGCTTTTACAAGTACATGATGAATTATTGTTTGAAGTTGAACCAGATTCGTTGGAAATTACGACGAAATTAGTGAAGAAGACTATGGAAGATTGTGTAAAATTGAATGTGCCTCTTTTAGTTGATATTGGCATTGGAGACAATTGGATGGAGACAAAATAAACCTTATGAAATACTTAATTTAAGATGATCAAACTTTTTAATACTTTAAGCAAAAGAGTTGAGGTTTTTAAACCTATTGATGATGTAGTAAAAATCTATTGTTGTGGAGTAACTGTTTATGACTTATGTCATCTTGGTCATGCCAGAAGTTATATAGCTTGGGATGTATTGAGAAGATTTTTAATTTACAGTGATTTCAAAGTGAAGTATGTTCAAAATTTTACAGATATTGATGACAAAATCTTAAAAAGAGCGAAAGAAGAAAGTAGTTCAATGAAGGAAGTATCTGAAAAGAATATTATTGAATTTCATAAGGATATGGATTCTTTAGGGATAATGCGTCCGGATAGTATGCCAAGAGCAACGAATCATATATGCAATATCTGCTCCTTCATAACAATCCTTGAGGACAAAGGTTATGCATACTCTAGGGATGGAGATGTTTATTATTCTGTTTTTAAAAATAAAAATTATGGAAAGCTAAGTAATCAAAATATACAAGAACAAAATATCAATAAGCAAGGAAGAATGGCTAATGAGGAAAATAATAAAAAACAAAATCCGCAAGATTTTGCACTATGGAAAAAAGCCAAAAATGATGAACCATTTTTTGATTCGCCATGGGGTAGAGGTAGGCCAGGATGGCATATTGAATGTTCGGCGATGGTTAAAGATGAATTAGGAGATACTATTGATATCCATTTAGGTGGTTCTGATTTAATTTTTCCACATCATGAGAATGAAATCGCCCAATCAGAAGCAGCCAATGGCAAAAAGCTAGCGAACTATTGGTTACATAATGGGATGGTCAATGTAAATGGACAAAAGATGAGTAAATCCCTTAAAAATTTTAAAACTATCAGAGAGCTAATTAAGTCAGGTATAAGCCCTATGACTTTGCGATATTTTGTTATGACTGTGAATTATAGAAAACCACTTGATTTTACTGAAGAAGCTTTAAGGAGTGCTGCAGAAGCTTGGAAAAACATTAATCTAGCCCTTTCTTTTATGGACCTTACAAAAGGTGCTTTTAGATCTATTGATAAAAATGAATCTATCGAAGAGGAATATAAAGAGAAATTAAGTTTTGAATTATCTCAAAAAAAGCTTAAATTTTCTGAAGCTCTAGGAAATGACCTTAATACAGCAGGTGCTATTGCAATTATTTACGATTTAGCCAAACCATTAAAAAACTTTTTAAACCAATTTCAAAGGATTGAAGGTTTAAAAATAGACCTAAATGAAAAATTCTTTCTACTTGAGAATTTTAAAACTCTTGAAAAGTTGACTGAGGTACTTGGTCTTAAAAAAGAGGTTTTAGTAAAAGAAAGGAAAATAACAGAAGAAGAAATATCATCGCTTATTAATGAAAGATTGAAAGCAAAAAAGGGAAAGAATTATGCGAAGGCTGATGAAATCAGGAATTTGTTAAAAGAAAAAGGTATTGAACTTATTGATCAATCAAAGGAAATAACAACATGGATAAGGGTCTAAATTTTAAGAAAAAACCCAATTTGAAATTTTTGTTTTTTAAATACACCTTTAAGTGGGAAGATATTAGAAATATCAGAGAAAATTGAAATACATTACTGTTCTCGGTTCTACTGGTTCAATAGGGACTCAGACTCTCGAAATAGCTAGTGAGCAGCCTGATAAGTTTAAAGCCGTAGCTCTTTCGGCAGGACGAAATATTACTTTATTAACTGAACAAGTTAAAACACATAAACCAGAAGTAGTTGCAATTGAGGATGAAAATCTTATAGAAGATTTAAAAGATAATATTAATAACTTAGATTTGGATAGTGCTCCCTTGGTTTTGGGTGGAAAGGAGGGGATTAACGCAGTTGCAGCTTGGGATAAGGCAGATACAGTTATAACCGGGATAGTAGGATGTGCAGGCTTAATTCCAACAATGTCAGCAATTAATGCGGGGAAAAATATTGCCCTTGCTAACAAAGAAACTTTAATTGCAGCAGGGCCAATTGTTATTCCTGCATTAAAGAAAAATAATAGTAGGCTTTTACCTGCTGATTCAGAACACTCTGCTATCTTTCAATGCTTACAAGGATTACCTAATTATGAAAATGCAGATTTTTCAACAGGAGTGATGCCTAAGGGTTTAAAAGCCATACATTTAACAGCTTCTGGTGGTGCTTTCAGAGATTGGCCCGTTGAGAATTTAAAGCATGTCACAGTGGAAGATGCGACTTCACATCCTAATTGGGATATGGGAAAAAAAATAACTGTAGATTCTGCAACTCTTATGAATAAAGGATTAGAAGTTATAGAAGCTCATTATTTATTTGGGACCTCTTACGAAAATATCGAAATAGTTATTCACCCTCAAAGTATTATTCATTCAATGATTGAGATGGAAGATTCTTCAGTATTAGCTCAATTAGGTTGGCCAGATATGAAGCTACCTATTTTATATGCGATGAGTTGGCCTGAAAGGTTTAAAACAAATTGGAAAAGATTAAACCTAAGTGAAATTGGAAAATTAACTTTTAAAGAGCCAGACGAGTTTAAATATCCATGCATGGGACTTGCTTATGCCGCAGGAAAATCTTCAGGGACTATGCCTGCAGTCTTAAATGCTGCTAACGAAATGGCTGTTGAACAATTCCTTAAAGAAAAAATTTCTTTTCAAGAAATTCCAACATTTATAAGTAAAGCTTGTGAATCACATATGGAGAATTTGAATTTGAGTCCCGAATTGGAGGATATTCTTGAAGTGGATAATTGGGCCAGAATTTTCGTTAAGCAAGAAATAAAAAAAGGGAAAAAATACGTAAGTATTTGATAAAAGTGAATATAAAAAAGGAATTAACTGACCAAACCTTTTTTAATACTATTAGATAACTCAAGTGTTTCTATTAGTGGGATTAGGAAGTAAGCGTCTCATTAATAACCAATATTATTTCTAGGGTTAGTTATGTAAATTATTAGATTTAAAATATAATTAGGAGGAAAATTTAATGGCTTCAAAAGTAGTAAAGTCATTCCTTGAGTCACGTTGAATCCTTTATCTTCTATTAATAAAAAAAAGGACCTCAAATATACATTGTAATGTAACTATATTGTCAATTATTAAATTGGTTAAAAGGTGTTGAATCAAAAACTAAGTATTTATTTTAAATTATAAAAATCTAGTATTAAGTTATTAATTTATAGAAAAATGGAAATAATTTTAAAAAGAGAAACTTCATTAGGTTTAGATTCCTATGATGACTTAGGTTTTAATTCCGAAGAGGAACTTGAATTAGAGATCTCAAGACTTACTAAATTAAGGCCTGAATTTGAAAATAATTGCTAGTAGTTCAGAACGTAAATGTTTTATTTAATATTCTAGATCTTTTAATTATTGGTTTCTTTTAATACTTGAAAACCATTTGCTCAATACCCATTAAAAAAGTCAGCCTGTATCCCTATTAGCTGACTTCCATGACGATGAAAGTTTTGAAAACTATACGAATGTATTTGTTGTTGTGATGCTTAAAACAACCGCAACAAAGAATATGTAAGGAACCAACTTAAGGGGTACATATCCTTGTTTTTTAGATATAAAATCCATTTATACAAACCCCGGAATAATTTGTCCTGTTGTTAGATATGCGCCAATAAGGGCAATAAAGCCAATCATCGCAAATCTACCATTGAGCTTCTCAGCTACAATTTTTTCCTTCTCAACTGTTTTTGTTTCGTTCATTTGCTTGGTTGGTTGTTTAGCTAAGACGCTTCCTAATGCAATCTTGAAACAAATCTAATAATGGAAAATTATAATCGTGAGTATAATTACTTACCCTCATACCCTCTATAAGCTGAACTTATAAAACTAACTTTTAAAGATTTAAGAACTTACTTTAATTGTTGAAATAGAATTTTTAACAGGTTATTGAACCATCCCTTAGAATTATCCTAAAGCAGTATGGGAAAGATTTTTAAAAATGGGGAAAGAGATTCATAAACACCTTCTACTATGCGCAACACCCACAAAACAAAAATGCTTTAAAAGCAATGAAGGTCAAAAAACATGGGAATCTCTAAAAAAGACCTTAAAAAAATTTGAGAATGATCCCTCTACTAAAAACTTTCATATTTTGAGATCAAAAGCTGACTGTTTAAGAATATGCAAAAATGGGCCAATTCTTCTGGTTTGGCCTGATGGTATTTGGTATGAGAAAGTTTCTCCAGAAAAAATCTCAGAAATTTTTACCTCACATATTATTAAAGGTAAGCCAATCGAAAAGTGGATTTTTAAAAAAACACCATTTTTAAATAGTCCTAGATACTCATAAACCAATTCTTTACGGCTTCGTCTGACCAGCAGCCGTTAATCGAGTGAAAACCATTATGGCCACCCTTTTTAGTTATAAAAATAGTGAATTTATCAATAGATTCTTTTCTTAAACTCAAAGTAGCCTTATATGGAACCCAAGGATCATCCTTGGCATGAATAAAAAGTATTTGAGGTAATTTTTTTATTAATTTCTGGATTCTAAATATTGGAGAAGCTTTAACATAATAATCTTCTAAAGAATTAAATCCCCAACTAGGAGCTGTAAATTTCTGATCAAATTCCCTTATACTTTTTAAACTTCTAATTTTTTTTCTTAATTTCTCGTTATTAAGAATTTTGCCTTCATCATTATATCCATCCCATAACTGATTTTTTAAGCGGTGAAGTAACCATTTTTGGTAGACAGAATTTCTAGGTTTTTCAATACAGAGGCTGCATGATGACAAATCTAAAGGACTACTTACGCAGGCTAAGCCATCTAAAAGTTTTTCTCCATTGTTTTCATCGTAATCTAGGCAAGCATTTAAAAGAATTGTGCCACCTAATGATAATCCCACGCCGTATATTGGAAGTTTATTATTCCTTTTAATTTGATCTTTGAACTCTAAATTAATTAATTTTTTAAAATATTTAATTGCTGAAATAACATCACTAGAGCATTTAGCGCAATAATTTCCTTTAGCCAAATATCTCGCAGGCCCAGATCCTCTTAGATTTAATTTAAGAACTCCGAAACCATTTTTTGCTAATTTCCTAGAGATTCTTCTTAAACCAAAACGTTTAGTTGAGCCCCCTAACCCATGTGTAACGATAACAAAACCCCTTAATGAGCTTAAGTTTTCAGGTAATTCTAGAAATCCCAAAAGATAATCACATTCAAATTTATCAGAAAGAATTTTATTAATCGGAAAGCATATTTTTATATTTTTTTTTGATTTACCAAAATCAATAACAAAGGTATCTCTCAAAGTTTGTAAGTCGCCACCTATCCAAGGTAAGACTTCTTGAAATGGCCTATTTTTTAAGTAATCTGAAAAACTAGAAGATATACTATTATTTCTCCCCAACTCCAAGATCCTTTAACTCTCCAATAAGATCATTCAAGACCTTCTTTGCATCACCAAAGACCATCGAAGTATTTGGCAGATCAAATAAATCATTTTTTATTCCGGAGTAACCTGCACTCATACCTCTTTTAATTACGAATACCGTTCTTGCTTCCTGCACATCGAGCACTGGCATGCCGTATAAAGGAGAAGAACTATCATTTTTCGCCTGAGGATTAACTACATCATTTGCTCCTAAAACCAACACAACATCCGTTGCTGGAAAATCAGGATTTACAACATCCATTTCTTTAAGTTGTTCGTAAGGAACATCTGCTTCTGCTAGGAGTACATTCATATGACCTGGCATCCTGCCCGCTACAGGATGTATTGCATAGGCAACTTCAATACCATTTTGCTCTAGTTTTTTTGTTACCTCCCTTAATGTATGTTGGGCTTGAGCTACTGCGAGACCATAACCAGGAACAATGATTACCTTGTTGGCAGCCTCTAAAGTCAATGCACATTCTTCAACACTACAAGAAGTTATATTAGTATATTCTCCTGATCCAGAAGAGGTCATACTTTGAGCAGATAGAGATCCTCCAAAAAGCACTGAAACCAATGATCTATTCATACCTTTGCACATTACTTGAGTAAGTATTAGACCTGCTGCTCCAACCATTGCGCCTGCCACTATCAAAAGCTGACTATCAACAACAAAACCTGCTGATGCTGCTGCTATACCTGAATAACTATTTAATAAAGATATAACAACGGGCATATCGGCTCCTCCAATTGGCAGAGTGACTCCAATTCCTAATAAGGAAGAAAATATAACTAAAATCCAAATAGAACTTGTATTGCCATTTATCAGATCAAAAAAAGCTATAAGGGAAGCAACTGCAAAAACAATATTTACAAAATGTCTAACTTTGCTCTGAGTCCATCCTGGCGTTGACAACCAACCCTGCAACTTTGCCATTGCCACAATGGAACCAGTGAAAGTTATTGCACCTACAAATATAGAAACCGATATAGAAACTTCGTTAATAAGTGATTTTAAAAAATCAACATTTTCAAAACTATTAGATATTGGGAAAATAGCTACTCCCAAGGCTACTAAAAGTGATGACATTCCCCCACAACCATTAAACAAAGCAACTGTTTCAGGCATAGAGGTCATTGGTACTTTCTTTGCGAGGATTGCTCCGAGCAAACTACCTATTATTGATCCCATTATTATCCAAGTCCAAGACTGAATAGCAATTCCAGAAGTCCCCAAGTAATAAGAGAGTAATCCTATTACCGATAGAAACATAGCGAATGCAGCTAATCTATTGGCATCCCTTGCTGATTTTACTTTTGACAACCCTTTTATTCCCAAAGCGAGTAAAAGTACAGCTATAAGGTCAATAACGAATTTAATGATTACAGGTAGATTCATACTAATAATTACTTCTTATTTGATGGTTTACGGCTAAACATTGCGAGCATTCGATCAGTTACAAAGAAACCTCCCACAACATTGAAAAGAGCAAATCCAAGAGAAACTGAACCGATGATTAAAAGTGGCACATTTTCTCCTGCTTTAACTATTAAAGTCAATGCTGCCAGCATTGTTATTCCTGAAATTGCATTTGCTCCACTCATTAAAGGAGTATGAAGCGTTGGAGGAACTTTTCCAATTAACTCCAGGCCTAACAAACTACCAAGTAAAAGGACCCAAAGAAGACTTATAAAAGACATAATTCTAATACCTCAATTTTCAAAAACTTTATTTTGAAGGACAACTCCTTCATCACTTAATAAACATCCAGAAATAAGTTCATCCTCTTTATCTAATTTAATTACACCATCTTTTATGAATGGTGTAATTAAAGATGTTAAATTTTTAGCATAAAGTGAACTCGCATCGTAAGGAACTGATGAAGGTAATTCACCAGCACCTATAAGCTTTACACCATCTTTGATAATAGTTTCATTTGATTTTGTTCCTTCGCAATTACCTCCTTGAGAAACTGCCAAATCTATCACTACAGCCCCAGGTCTCATTTTTTCAAGCATTGGAGAGTCTATTAAAACAGGTGCCTTTTTACCCAAAACTTGTGCAGTACAGATGGCAACATCTGCTTCAGATAAATATTTAGTTAAAGTAGCCTTCTGTTTTGAAAGAAATTCAGGAGTTACAGCTTTTGCGTAGCCTCCTGCCTCTCCTGGTTTTTCGTCAACTTCAGGAAGTTCTATAAATCTTGCGCCTAGGGACTCAACTTGTTCTTTAACAGCAGGCCTTATATCGGATACAAAAACTATTGCACCAAGTCTTTTTGCTGTAGCAACTGCCTGCAATCCTGCAACGCCACCACCTAGAACCACAACTTTGGCAGGTTGAACAGTGCCTGCTGCAGTCATCAGCATGGGGAAATATCTATCTAACTCACTTGCTGCTAAAAGGACTGCTTTGTATCCTGCAATATTAGCCTGTGAAGAAAGAACATCAGAAGATTGAGCCCTACTAATTCTGGGAAGCAACTCTAGTGATAAAGCTGAAATCTTATTACTATTTATTATCTTAAGAAGATCTTTGTTACCGTATGGGTTAAGAAGGCCAAGCAGAACAGCACCATTTTTTAATTTAATTAAATTATCCTCTGATGGAGTTTGAACACAAAATATCATGTCCGCTTCACCCCAAATGTTTTGATCTAAGTTACTGATTATTGTGCCGCCCGACTCTTCATATGATAAGTCACTAAATCCTGATAATTTTCCTGCTGAACTTTCAATATATACATCACATCCATGGCTTTTTAATTTCTTTACGGCTTCTGGAGTAGCTGAAACTCTCCTTTCACCAGAGCTAGTTTCGGAAGGAATAAGTATCTTTGTCAATTTATTTATTTTTTTACATACTAAATATAAATTGAAGAAAGTCAAAAGTCTTGGATTTTTGTTAAAAATATATTTTCTTTTCTATAAAAAATAGCTATCAAATATATATAGGTACTAATAATCCAATGAGTATAAAAGCAATCGAATGTCCTGATGGAGTATGTCACAGCCATCATGGTGGTCATGCTGTTCCCAGACAAGCTATGCAGAAGAATCTAGAAAAGCATGGTAAAGACTGGTGTGAGAAATTAGCAGAGAGAATTTACGAAATGTCTGTTGATACTTATTCACAGACAGTCATGCCAAGTCTTCACTCGGCTGGCTGGCAAAGAAGACATTTAGATTGGGAATTCAAGTTAGCAGAAAATGATTCTGAACCTGATGAAGCTCTTGTTGAAGGAATTATCAATGCCACAGAAAGCTTTTTAAGGAGTAGTGAAGTGCATAGATTATTTATTCAGGAATTAGTCCAGGGTACATTTGAAGAAGCTAATGATAAAAAAATAATTTCTAAAGCCATAAAATCTATTATTGAAGAGGAAATTGTTAGTTCACTAAGAGAAAAGAAAGAAACTCTTTTGAAGAAAATATCTGCAAAATTAGTATCTGAAGAAAAAGTTAGCGAGGAACTTGCAGTAAATTCAGCCAAAGAGGGTTTCGAGGAAGTCGAAAGGCTACTTGCAAATCATAGCGAGGCAGTTTAACACCTATTCTTTATATTTTCTTTATAATTACCGCAAAAACTGACTCAAATATAAATTAATAATTAAATTATTGTTTGGAAGTACAAAGTTGTAACTTATTAGACATTACATGCATTATCTATTGTGCTTAGGTATTAACAACATTTAACTTTCAATGGAAAATTTCATTAGGAAAAGAATTGATATTGCAACCTGTTGGGCTACCAACAGAATTTCTGCGATGGATACTCTAGAAAGATATGAAGACAGTTATGCAATCGCAGAAGAATTTAGAGAGTGGATTTTACATATTGGAGAAAAGAACGAAAATTTAAGAGATTCAGTTTTAAACTTCCCCAAGGAATTAAAGGAATTACTAGACCAACAATTCAACGATTAAATAATTAATCGATCTTGTGAAGGCCGACCTTCATTATTTGGGATTATTTATTATTATTAGAATTGAAATTAGCAAATAATATGGAAAATAAAGAGAAAAATTCAAACTTAGAAAATGTTGTAATTATAGGCTCAGGACCTGCAGGTTATACAGCTGCGATATATGCAGCAAGAGCAAATCTTCAACCTTTGCTTGTAACAGGATTTAATTCCGGTGGAATTCCTGGAGGTCAATTAATGACTACAACATTTGTTGAAAATTATCCAGGTTTCCCGGATGGAGTACTAGGTCCTGAACTGATGGACCTAATGAAGGCTCAAGCTGAAAGATGGGGTACAAATTTATACGAAAGTGATGTCGTTTCGATTAATACTGATTTGCATCCCTTTGAATTAAAAACTTTAGATGGAACTATAAAAGCGAATTCAATTATTATTGCAACTGGGGCAAGTGCAAATAGATTGGGAGTCATAAATGAAGATAAATTCTGGAGTAAAGGAATAAGTGCTTGTGCAATTTGTGATGGAGCAACCCCACAATTTAGGGATGAAGAATTAGCTGTCATAGGAGGCGGAGACTCTGCATGCGAAGAAGCAGCATACCTTACAAAATACGGTAGCAAGGTTCATTTGATTGTTAGATCAGAGAAATTAAGAGCTAGTGCAGCAATGGTTGACAGAGTAAAAGCTAATCCAAAAATACATATCCACTGGGAAACAAAAGTAGAGAAAGCTAATGGTTCTGAATGGCTTGAGAAAATAGAAACTATCCATTCTCAAGAAGGTAAAGGGGAAATCAATATTAAAGGTCTTTTTTACGCAATAGGACATACGCCTAATACAAAGTTCTTAGACAAAAAAATTGATTTAGATAATAAAGGATATATTGCTTGCAAACCAGGACGGCCAGAGACATCAGTCGAAGGCATTTTCGCAGCAGGTGATGTTGTTGATTCAGAATGGAGACAAGGAGTTACTGCTGCAGGAACAGGATGCATGGCTGCATTAGCGACTGAAAGGTGGCTAGCCGAGAAAAACTTAGCAAAAACAATAATTAGAGAAACACCCGAACCAGATAAGAAACTTAATTCATCAGATTTTAATGAAGACGAAGTTAATGAAGATACCTTCGATTCAAATTCTGAATGGCAAAAAGGGAGTTATGCATTGAGGAAACTTTATCACGAGAGTAAAAAACCTCTCTTAGTGATTTTTAGTTCCCCAAGCTGCGGCCCATGTCATGTCTTAAAACCTCAATTAAAAAGGATAATTAAAGAATTAAATGGTGCAGTGCTCGGCGTTGAAATAGATATTGATAAAGATCAAGATATTGCAAAACAAGCAGGCATTAACGGTACACCAACAGTTCAACTTTTTAAAGACAAATTATTAAAAAAACAATGGCAAGGTGTTAAACAAAGAAGTGAATTTAAAGAAGCTATAAAAAATATTATATAAAGTAGATGTTTACTTATTATTCCTCTTAGGATTATTTTTATTAGTCATAGGTCTGGCACCCCCTGCATTCCTCTCTCTATAAGTTATCCTCCCTCTAGAAAGATCATAAGGACTTATCTCAACTAACACTTTGTCTCCAGCTAATAATTTAATTCTAAATTTAGTCAATTTACCTGCAGCTCTGCATAAACATTGATGACCTTCAGGCTGCTCTAAGGTAACCAAATAAAATCCATTTCCCTGCTCTTTTTCTATTACACCTGAAGTTTCAATCATTAATTAATTTTTTACTAAATTTATATTATCAGAAAAAGATTGGCCAAAATTGATTATAGAAAAATTAAATGCTTAAAAATATGGAATTCAATTTAAATTGAAAATTTAATTTCATTAATTATTTGAAGTTGACCATAGTAAAAATTAGCTTTCGCAATTTTTTCAGAATCTTCTAATTGATCAAAAAAAACAAATCCAAGACTTTCCCATAATGAAGATCCGCAGACGTTATTCAATTCATTTTTTGCTTCTTTTTCAAAATTATCAAGTTTTCGTTCAAGATTTTTAGACCTAGATACAGACATAGCGACTAATATAGTTTATAGTACAAATATACTATATAACTCTATAATTGCAATATTAGAAAGGTAATCTCTTTTTTTCTTCAATATTTAGATCTGCTTCCATTTCCTTTAATCTTTTAAGTATTTGTTGATAGTACTCTTTGATATAACTTTCTAAAGATGTCATATCTTCTTTTTTTAGATCCAATATTTCGTAGGTTCTGCTCATGTCGGCATCTAATGATTCTCCACTACTTGTCACTTCAGCAAAAGCCAATCTTTCAGCAACATTTAAAGAGTCCTGAAAAAAAGAAACCACTTTTTGAGTAATACTAATAAGGAAGGGGGAAACTCTAAAAATTTTAGCCTTCTTTTCGCTAAATTTTTCACATAGGGATATAACTTCGTTTGAATCCCATGCTTTAGGACCAACTAATGGCATTGATTTTCTATGAGTTTTTGGATTATTAACTGCTGCAACAATAACTTTTGCCATGTCTTGAGTATTCATATAGGCAATTTTCGTTGGAGTTCCACTCATCCATACTGCTTGACTATCTAAAATGGGTATAGCGAATTGACCTATAACTCCTTGCATAAAAGCTGCACATTTGAAGATTGTATATTCTAGATCGGATTTCTCAAGAAGTTTTTCAGTACAGTATTTAATGTCCATTAATGGAACATTTCTAAATTTTTCTGTTAGAAGTATTGAAAGAAATATTACTCTTTTTACATTTAAGGCCTCACAAGCATTGAATAAATTGAGTTTTCCATCCCAATCTATTTCATAAATACTTTTAGGGTCATCTGGTCTACTGGTTGCCGCATCAATAACAACTTCAATATCTTGCAATGCATATTTAATATCAGAAGAATTTAATAAATTACCTTTTGTTAGTTCACAACCCCACTCCTGTAGAAAAGAAGATTTTTTTGGGTTTCTAACAAAACATCTCACTTCATGTCCATCTTCTATAGCCTTCTTTGCTATTTGCCTTCCAAGAGTCCCTGTTGCCCCTACTAAAAGAATCTTCATATTTAAGATTTACTTAACTTGTAGACCATAACTCACTTTGTAATGTATTCGTGAGAATCAATCTCCTTGAAACTTTAATAATAATGCACCACCAACCAATCCTATTGGTATCAGTATCCAAAAAACTGCAGCAATACTAAAAATTTCTTTAGCCATAGTAAAATTCAATCATTACTATAATTTACATTCAATATACATTTATTTGTTAAAAAAGTAGATAATGCAAATATCTTGAAAATTTTTATATATATGAATAGTAATTTTAAAGAAGAAAATATAAACCATCCTAACTACTGGACTTGGAATGGTTTTAAAATTTGTTGGAGTGTTATTGGCGAAGACAATGAAAATCCAATTATATTTCTCCACGGGTTTGGTGCTAGTCGAAAGCATTGGAGAAAAAATTTAAAATATTTTGCAAAAAGGAATTGTGCCTCATATTCTTTGGATTTAATCGGATTTGGGGATTCAGATCAACCTGGGATAAGACAAATTGGAAGATTAAACAATGAGATTTGGTCTAACCAAGTGAAAGACTTTATTGAACAGGTTGTAAAGCCGAAGAATTCTAGGAAAGTCATTCTTATTGGCAATTCCCTTGGATCATTAGTGGCTTTGACATGTGCAGTTTCATTAGAGGACCAGATTGCAACAGTTATTGCATCGCCTCTGCCAGATCAAATTCACGAAAACAAAAGAAAAACAACCACTAAAAGATTATTTAAAAAATTTATAGATAGATTCATAAAAATATTTTTTATTTTTTTACCTTTAGAGATTATTTTATTTTTAATAACCAAATTAGGGGTTATAAGGCTGGGTGTAAATTCTGCCTATTTCAAAAAAGATAATATCGATCATGAACTCATAGATTTGGTAACAAAACCAGTTTTAAGGAGAACTTCAGCTAGATCATTAAGAGCAATGTGTATTGGAATGTCTTCAAGAGGTGAAAATTTTCAAGCCTCTTACCTTTTAAGAAAACTTAGCACCTCAAAAAAAGTTCCATTTTTATTAATTTGGGGAGATAAAGATAATTTCATACCTTTGTTTGTTGGTAAAAAGATTGCAAATTTCCATAGATGGGTAAAATTAAAAATAGTATCCAATTCAGGGCATTGCATACATGATGAAGATCCTTCATTATTCAATAGAATCTCTTATGAATGGATTAGAGAATTAAAACATTTTAAAATATGAAACATACATTATCAGTTCTTGTTGAAGACGAATCTGGAGCTTTGAGTAGAATCTCAGGTCTCTTTGCTAGAAGGGGATTCAACATAGATAGCCTTGCAGTAGGTCCCGCAGAATCCAAAGGAATTTCAAGGTTAACAATGGTTGTAGAAGGTGACGATGCAACTCTTCAACAAATGACTAAGCAACTTAATAAGTTATTTAATGTTCTGGGAGTTGTAGATTTTACTAATCTCGCAGCTGTTGAGAGGGAATTGATGTTACTCAAAGTTTCATCTAAAGAAGATACCAGAAGTAATATCTTAGATATAGTTCAAATATTCCGTGCAAAAGTTGTTGACGTTTCAGATATAGCCTTAACACTCGAAGTGGTTGGAGATCCTGGGAAGTTAGTTGCTTTAGAGAAATTACTCGAACCTTACGGTATACTTGAAATCGCAAGAACTGGCAAGGTAGCTCTTAAACGATCTTCAGGAGTTAATACAGAAATGTTGAAAATAAACAAATATTCTTTAGAAATTTAATTAGATATCCGGACTTCCTTTATATAGTCATTTAACTTGATTTCTTTAAGTACATCTAATCCTTTAATAATCCTTCCAAAAATTGAATATCTACCATCTAGTTCTGGAATCTTATTAGTTACAAAAAAAAATTCAGTAGAGGAAGAGTTATGCTTACCACTTTTAACCATAGCGATTGAGCCACTCTCAAAAGTATTAACTAAATTTTCAGTTTCATTAGGATTTTTTATTTGATAATTATATCTTGGTTTAATTTCTTCTCTGAATTTTATTTCTAAAGGTATTGAAGGACTTGTCTTATTTAAAGTTTGATTTCTTTCAACATAAAATTTTTTTTCTGGATTAACGCCTCCATGAATAAATCTTATTTGGGGATAATTTATTATTTTATAAAATTGTTGATTTACATAAATATTATTGTTTATGTTTTCTAGAAAATTTGATACTGTTACTGGGCTTTCTTCACCAAATAATTTAACCTCAAAATCACCTTTTGAAGTTTTAAAATAAACTATTTTATTATCTTGAATACAACTAAATTTAAGTTTCTGGCAGTAATAATTTGGACTGATCTCATTTTTGAAACTGCATGCTTGTACCAAAAACAGAACCTGAATAAAAGATAATGTTTTTAATAAATTATTTTTTTTTATTTTAAGCCCTCCAAATTAACATTCAAAAATTTAGCCAGCCGAGCTCCTTCTTCTTCAACTTGAAGAAGCGGTTTAAGTTCACCTGCCCCACTTAGAGGGAGAGGTTTTTTCCTACCTTTGAGTACTAAAGCAATTCTTCTTCTAGGATTAAATCCCTCACTTATATCCAACTTAACTGATTTAATTTCATCAAAATTTAATTTGACATCAATATCTTTAAATAATCCTTTTCTTTTTATTTCAACAGATTTTGATGACTTATTAAAAGAATTACTACCTGAACCAAAGTTAATGTAAACCATATACCATAAATAAAAATTTAACAAATTAGCAACTACTCCATAAGCTCCCATTATTATTCCTTGAGGTATAAACAATAAAGTTGAAGGATTCCCCAGAGGTAATAGATCCTTTCCTGTATAGCTAGATATGGAGGCCAAAAGAAAACCAATACCCCCAATCGTTAGCATTCCACCAATAATGTAATTAGAAGTTTTTCTTGATCCACCAATTTTTTGTTCGATTTTATCGAAAGACGTGAGGTCTGAATTCATTTTTATCTTTTTTTAGATCCTAATTCAGATAATTTAACAAACTAATGGAGTATTCTTACCTAATTTTTAATAAAAAAGTCAGAAAACCTTTACAAGGCATTTCAGATATACAAATATTTCCCCACATTACTCTCAATCTTTGTTACAGTTTCTCCGTATCCCGAAGCTAAAACGATTTCTCATGACGATCGCAGTTGGTAGCGCCCCACAAAGAGGATGGTTTGATGTCCTCGATGATTGGTTGAAGCGCGACCGCTTTGTATTTATTGGTTGGTCCGGACTACTACTTCTTCCTTGTGCATATCTTGCTATAGGTGGTTGGTTCGTCGGAACAACATTTGTTACCTCATGGTACACACATGGAGTTGCAAGCTCATACCTTGAAGGTTGTAACTTTTTAACAGCAGCTGTTAGTACCCCTGGTGATGCCATGGGACACAGTCTTCTATTTTTATGGGGTCCTGAAGCCCAAGGTAGTTTCGTTAGATGGCTACAACTTGGTGGTCTTTGGAACTTTGTCGCATTACATGGAGTATTTGGCCTTATTGGTTTTATGCTTCGTCAGTTTGAAATTGCTGGCCTTGTTGGAATAAGACCATACAACGCATTAGCTTTCTCAGCAGTAATTGCAGTTTTCACAAGTATTTTCCTTATTTATCCCTTAGGACAGCATAGTTGGTTCTTCGCACCTTCATTTGGTGTTGCAGCAATCTTCCGTTATATTCTGTTCATTCAAGGTTTTCATAATATTACTTTAAATCCCTTCCACATGATGGGAGTAGCTGGAATTCTTGGTGGTGCTCTACTTTGCGCTATTCATGGAGCTACAGTACAAAATACTTTGTATGAAGATACAAGTATTTACACAGATGGTAAGGTTCAAAGTTCAACATTTAGAGCTTTTGACCCTACACAAGAAGAAGAAACTTATTCAATGATTACGGCGAATAGATTCTGGAGTCAAATCTTCGGTATCGCTTTCTCAAACAAGCGTTTCTTACACTTCTTGATGCTTTTTGTACCTGTTATGGGTATGTGGACATCTTCAATTGGTATAGTCGGCTTAGCACTAAACCTAAGGGCTTATGATTTCGTAAGCCAAGAGATACGTGCTGCAGAAGATCCTGAATTTGAAACTTTCTATACAAAAAATATACTTTTGAACGAAGGTATGCGAGCATGGATGTCTTCTGTGGATCAACCACACGAAAATTTTGTATTCCCTGAGGAGGTTCTTCCACGTGGAAACGCCCTTTAATAATTTATTAAGAGCTCCAAACCAAAGTATTGAAGAGACTGGTTATGCCTGGTATGTAGGTAACGCTAGACTAATCAATTTATCTGGACGTTTATTAGGAGCTCACATCGCTCACGCTGGACTTATAGTCTTCTGGGCAGGAGCAATGATGCTTTTTGAGGTTAATCATTTTACTTTTGATAAACCAATGTGGGAGCAAGGTCTAATTTGTATGCCACACGTAGCAATGTTTGGTTATGGAATAGGACCTGGTGGTGAAGTTACTGATATCATGCCTTTCTTTCAGGCTGGCGTGGTTCATTTAATAGCTTCTGCAGTGCTTGGCTTTGGTGGAATTTACCATTCATTAGCGGGTCCCGAGAAGCTTGAAGAAGCTTTCCCATTCTTCTCTACTGACTGGAGAGATAAAAATCAAATGACCAATATTCTTGGTTATCATTTGTGTGTTCTTGGTGTAGGTGCATTAGCATGGACTGTGAACTGGTGTTTCATTGGTGGTGCTTATGATACTTGGGCACCTGGTGGTGGTGAAGTCAGATTAGTCAATCCAACATTAGATCCAAGGGTTATTCTTGGTTATCTATTTAGATCTCCATGGGGAGGCGCTGGTTCTATAATCGGTGTTAACTCAATTGAAGATATTGTTGGTGGACATGTCTATGTGGGTGTAACTGCAATTATTGGAGGAATATTCCACATTTTTACCAAACCTTTTGGATGGGCTAGAAGAGCATTCATCTGGAACGGTGAAGGTCTATTAAGTTACGCTCTTGGTGGAATTTGTGTAGCAAGTTTTATTGCATCAACATTCATCTGGTTTAACAATACTGCTTACCCATCTGAGTTCTATGGCCCTACAAACGCCGAAGCTTCACAGGCCCAAAGCTTTACTTTCCTAGTGAGAGATCAAAGAATTGGAGCTAATGTAGGTACAACAATGGGACCAACAGGTTTAGGTAAGTATCTCATGAGATCTCCTACAGGTGAAATTATATTTGGTGGTGAAACAATGAGATTTTGGGATTTCAGAGGTCCATGGTTAGAGCCTTTAAGAGGGCCAAACGGATTGAGCCTTGAGAAAATCCAAAATGATATTCAGCCTTGGCAAGTCAGAAGAGCTGCTGAATATATGACTCATGCTCCTAATGCTTCTATCAACTCTGTTGGTGGAATCATTACTGAGCCTAATGCTGTTAACTTCGTTAATTTAAGACAATGGTTAGCTGCAGCTCAATTCTTCCTAGGATGGTTTACATTCATCGGTCATCTTTGGCATGCAGGACGTGCTAGAGCTGCCGCTGCTGGTTTCGAAAAAGGAATCGACAGAAAGAGTGAACCAGCTCTAGAAATGCCAGATTTAGATTAATTTCTATTTCATATAAAAAAAAGCCCTATCAAAAGATAGGGTTTTTTTTTTGTTATATTTTTTGTTTAAGTAAATTTTTTCTGAGCCATGGCAAACTTAACCCCATTACATTACTGAAACAACCCTCTATTTTTTCTATATATTTACCACCTATTCCTTCCAAAGCAAATCCTCCGGCACAATATAAAGGTTCATTCGTATCTATATAAGTCTTGATTTCCCAATCTTCCAACTTGGAAAAATAAACTCTTGAACTTACTGTTTTTTTAATTGTATCAGTGATTTTAAAAATATTTGAAGTAGAATCAAAATTTCCAATTATTAAAGTATGACCAGTATGTAAAAATCCAAATTCTCCAGACATTTTTTTCCATCTAATAAATGCCTCTGCTTTGTCAGAAGGTTTTCCATAGGCTTCTCCTTTAAATTCAAAAATTGAATCACATCCAAGGATTCCCAAAGGACCATAATTAATCTCTTCGGGCAATGATATTTTTTTTATACTTTTAGATAAACTATTAGCCTTTTGAAAAGATAATTCCAAAGCTAAATTAAATATATTCTTTTCTTTTATTGAAGTTTCATCAAAATTACTTGAGATTTGAATAAATTCAATTTGACAATTTTCAAGTAATTTCTTTCTAGATTGAGAAGCAGAGGCTAGAATTAACACAAATTTTTTTTATCAAATTATAATTCAATTTACAAATTAATAAATTTCAAAATTAATATAAATTACGAATGTATTTAGAAGAGAAATTACATAAAATAAAGAAACCAATAATGGTCCTAGGTACTTCTAGTGGAGCAGGAAAATCATTAACGGTTACAGCTATTTGCAGGATTCTTAAAAATTTAGCTGAACAGCCAATACCTTTTAAAGGACAAAACATGAGTAACAATGCATGGGTTGACTGGGAAGGGGGAGAGATGGCATATTCACAAGCACTTCAGGCCTTCGCTTGTGGTGTCAATCCTTCTTCAGAAATGAACCCCATTTTATTAAAACCACAAGGCAATTCAGTAAGCGAGGTAATTCACCTTGGCAAAAGTATAGGGACCACAAGCGCGAAAAATTACTACCAAGATTGGTTTATTCCCGGATGGGAAGTAATTAAAAAAAGTTTAAACTCTATTTATAAAAAAAATCCAAATTGTCGTTTAATTATAGAAGGGGCTGGCAGTCCAGTAGAAATGAATTTAAAACATAGAGACCTTACTAATTTAAAAATTGCAAAGTATTTAAAGGCAAATTGCATTTTAGTTACTGATATTGAAAGGGGAGGAGTATTTGCACAAATAATTGGAACCCTTGAATTAATGAAACCTGAAGAAAAAAAACTTATAAAGGGAATTATAATAAATAGATTCAGAGGAGACCTTTCATTATTTGAAGAAGGGAAAAAATGGATAGAAGAAAAAACTCAAATACCTGTTATTGGAATTGTTCCATGGCTAAATGATTCATTCCCTCCAGAAGATTCTTTAGATTTATTAGAAAATAAATCTCGTTTCACAAATGCTGAGATCAAAGTTGGAATTATAAAATTACCATCTATAAGTAACTTCTCAGATTTTGATCCATTAGAAAATGAAGAATCAATATTAATTGAATGGATTAGAGAATCGCAAAACCTTAAGAAGTATGACTTTATTATTCTGCCTGGTAGTAAACAAACTATTAAAGATCAAATGTTTCTTGAAAAGACTGGTTTATCTCATGATTTGAGGGAATATTCAAATAATAAGGGTCACATTATTGGGATCTGTGGAGGTTTACAAATGTTAGGCACATTTCTTGAAGATCCTTTTTTAAAAGAGGGCTCGAAAACTTTCTCAGAACAAAAAATTAAAGGCATTGGATTACTGCCATTAAGAACCACTTTCTTTGAAGAAAAATTAACCCGTCAAATCAGTTCCGAATCTTTATGGCCATGCCAATCTAAAATTAATGGTTTTGAAATTCACAATGGCCAGACCGAATTAGATAATACTCAAAACTCATTAAAGATTAACCCTATCTTCAAAGACTTAAATTTAGGTTGGTACAAAGAAAATAAAGAAGGTGGGACAATTGCAGGTACATACATTCACGGGATCTTTGAAAATGATATTTGGAGAGATCAATATATAAATTTGATAAGAATGAACAAGAAATTGCCAGCATTAAAAAAAAGAACAAGCTCTTATAAAAACAAGAGAGAAAAAATAATTGAAAATCTAGCAAATGAATTTAATAAGCATTTAAACCTCTCATCATTATTAAATTGAAAAATTCAAAAATTAAAATTATTTGGCCAAATAATATTGAAACATATGTTTCTGAAGGGGAAGATTGGTTCTCTACTGCAAAAAAAGCAGGTTTAGAAATTCCAACTGGCTGCTTAACAGGAAGTTGCGGAGCTTGTGAAATAGATGTTAATGGAGAAACTATAAGAGCTTGCATAAGCAATATTGAAAGTAAAAAAAGATCTCCATTAAAAATTTCTCTGACTACAGACCCGTTCTGGGAAGACTAAATCTTCTGTTAATTCAACAAAAAAATTTAATTTAATTCCAGTCCCTAAGTTAGTTTTCTATCTTTAACCTAGCACTATTTGTATTAATAGAAGAAAAGGGTGTTAGTGGGATGTTCCTAGTTTGTCCAGTAAAGAAAGTATTTGTCATGTAAAAAAGAAATATTTATCAAAGACCCTGACACCATCAGATTATTTGTCATAAGTTTTGGGTGTACTGACTTAGAGAAACCACTGATTTTCACTGTAAAAAAAGTGATTTTGGACAACCTGAATATCCCTGACTAAGTTTTGTCCGTTTAGAAATCAGGAGAGGGTTAAATTCTTTCTTAAGCAGTATAGGCAGATATTAGACTATTTATGACTTATTTTTGATTCATTTCAATGTATATTCCACCAAAACATTATTGGTATGAGTAGGAAACACTTTGAACGATATAGGAAAGTTAATAAAAGTAGTAAGTTAAAAAAAAAAGGCCCCTATTTTTAGAGGCCTTTTTCTGGTTTTACCTAACCAAGTGTTTCCTTGTTCCCACTGCTTGAGTAAAACCACTCCTTCACACTTGTTTAAAATATTCCATATATTTCATTTCCGTGGAAGGGGCGCATGGAATGTTACGTAACTGTCACATGTAGCAGTTATGTATTAAAGGATTTATGGCAATAAAAAACACCCTAATTTAGAGAAAAGGGTGTTTAATTATCAGAAATTAGTGTGTGAGGAGTTTCTGATTTATATAACCTAATGGAACAAGGGTACAAATATCTAAAGTATTAATTACTAATAATATTTTTGTTAATAGTTTCTAATCTATATAATCTATGAATGATTAATCCCTCTTGCAGGATTTAATAAATTCATCATTGATATAAAGAGAAATAGTAAAAAAGAACCTGTTTAATGCAACTGTATTAAGGACTAGAGAATCTTCTTCTTATTCTCCTAATCAAAAAGAAGATTTGAGATCTTACGGAGAGGGTGGGATTCGAACCCACGAATAGTTGCCTATTAAACGATTTCGAGTCGTTCGCTTTCGACCTCTCAGCCACCTCTCCACCTTCTTATAAGTATGCACATAATTAAAAATAAAATATAATCTATCTAATTATCTTAATTTTAATCCCAACCTGCATCTTTCATCAATTTTATTGCTATAGAATTTTTTGCCCCAAGGTCTTCTATAGTTACCTTATCAGGAATAAATTCTCCAAAGTCTTTGACAATTGGATTTTGATTAACCTCTTTTAATGGATGTTCAAAAGTTGGAGCAGCAAGGCCATTGCTTCCCTTTGGAGATGCCAAATATTCAAGGAGCTTAATAGCTTCATTTTTGTTTGTAGCGTATTTAGCTACACCACCAGCACTAATATTTAAATGTGCCGGATTAGGTGTGAGGACAGTTGTTCGTTTTGCATATAAAGCATCTCTTCTTCCATTTACACCAGCTAGCATTCTTGCAACATAGTAATGATTTACAATACCAACACCACACTTTCTTTTAGAAACTGCTCTTACTATAGAAATATCTCCCGGGAAAAATGGTTGTGATACATTTGAAATCATCCCGTTAAGCCAATTTTTTGTGTCCTCTTCTCCCTTATTAATTATTTGATTCGCAACCAAAGATTGATTATAGGGACTTTTTCTATTCCTCAGACATACTTTTCCTTTTAAAGAAGGGTCGGCCAAATCAGTGTAATCATTAATCTTACTTACATCTACCACCTTTGGATTTGCGACCATAACTCTAACTCTTCTCGTTAATGCGTACCATTCCTTATTAGGATCTTTTAATCCAATAGGAACATCATTTTCTAAAGTGGGAGAATCAATTTTTTGTAGCAATCCTAATTTTGCAGCATTAGTAATTCTTGCCGCATCAACAAGCAAAATTAGATCGGCTTGAGAATTTTTTCCCTCTCGTTTTAACCTTTCGATTAAGGAGATACCAGCAGCTTCGATTAGTCTGACTTTTATACCAGTTTCCTCTGCAAATTTTTTATAAACACTTCTATCTGTGTTGTAATGTCTCCCTGAATAAA
The DNA here is from genome assembly GCF_000012645.1 of Prochlorococcus marinus str. MIT 9312. NCBI lineage: Bacteria > Bacillati > Cyanobacteriota > Cyanophyceae > Synechococcales > Prochlorococcaceae > Prochlorococcus > Prochlorococcus marinus. The sequence continues at coordinate 1,174,827 of NC_007577.1, forward strand.
CTTTGACTTCTTTTTCTGTCGAATTTGCAGGTATATTTAAATTAAATAAAAAGGAACAAGTCAAAGCTGAATAAAATATTTTTTTTAGGTTTTGCAATTTTTTCAAATAGTATCTATGGTTACTTTATATATATTAAAAGAACAAGAATCCTAAAAGATATTTTCTATACACCACCTTGTATCATTTTTTATAATCAAAATGAATTTTTTAACTAACCAGCTTCTCATTCAAGAAGAAATAGAAGCATTAATTAAAAATTTAAACAAAGAAAATACTCTCTGGGAAGATGGAAAAAAAACTGCCGGCAGTCACGCCTCAATGGTAAAAAATAATTTGCAATTAAATAGAGAATCCGAAATATCTAAAAAACTCTCCCATTTAATCAAAAAGAAAATTCTTTCCAGCCCTCTAATAAAAAGCTTTGCCTTACCAAAAATAATTCATGGAATAATGTTTACGAAATCATTAAAAGATATGCAATACGGTAGGCATATTGATAATCCATTTATGTCATCAGGACGTGCTGATTTATCTTTTACCATTTCTTTAACTGATAAAAATACATACGATGGGGGAGAACTCATTATTGAAGAGATGAATTCAGAAAAAGAATTCAAACTAAATGCAGGTGAGATAATTATTTATCCTAGTACTTACTTACATTCAGTTAAAGAGATTAAAAATGGAGAAAGATTAGTATGTGTAGGTTGGATTGAAAGTTATGTAAAATCAATCGAACAAAGAGAATATTTATTTGATCTGGATGCAGGTGCAAAAGGCTTATTAGCTAAAAATGGGAGGTCAGATGAATTGGATCTTATTTTCAAGTCTTATTCAAATCTTCTTAGGCTACTTGGTAACTAAAGAATCATTTTATACACTAAATAGAAAATTGTTTAAAAAATATTTAAAATAAAAAATAATTAGAAATTTGGAATGCCAAAAAAAAGTTCGATAGCATTATTCATTGCTGCTACTAGCGCATTGTCTATATCATCATCAGTTAATAGTGGGGAAAATGATATGGGGGGCCTAAAAGAATGGAATACAGACATGGACGTTAATGCAGATTTCATATTAGATGAAAAAGCACAAGAAATTGCAGATAAGGCACAAAAATCCAACGTTTGTATACCTATTGGGGAAGGAGAAAATTGTTGGTAAGTTAAACAAAAAATAATAATCAAAAAAAAACACCCTTAATGGGTGTTTTCTAGTTCAATTTCAGCAATTGCTTAAAGTTGACTTTAGAACTTGAACGCTGTTGTTACAACTGCTCCAAAAGTATCATCATCTGCTTGGAAAGAATCAGACCCGCCAAAGATTGCAGGAGTTATTGTCACAGAATCATTTTGTTTCCATGAATAATATACTTCCCACAATAGTGGATCAACTTCATTAGTATCACCTCCGCCAGCAATAGAAGTAGCCTTTAATGGTTGAGTAAATGCAATTCCAATTCTGTCATCTGGCTGACGAATATCTTTCCAAGTCAACCCAACCATCCAGCTATCTGCCTCATCAACAGTTCCGGCAGCAGCATCATCCCAGACCTTTGTATCGTAACCAACAGAAATTTCAGGCATTGCAGTACCTGTTTCTTCTGGCATCCAATATGCTCTTGCGGCATATCCCATCGAATCTGTCGCGGTATTCTCACCTAATGCTGTTGCATTATAAAGCTGAGATGTCCAGTTCTGAGCATTTGAAACAGTTAAAGATAAGTGATACCTAGGCTGGGTATATGCAATTTGAGTATCCCATTTGCTAACTGAATCGTCTTGGAAGAAACCACTATTGGCTGCATCAGCGTTTTTATCAACAACGTTCGATGCTATAGCAAAACCGTTATCGGCTTCATATTTTAAACCAAAACCAACGTCGGTACTAGCTCCAAAGTTACTATTTCCACCTAACTTAAAGGCTTTTAAAGCACCTGGTTTATAAATAGATGGAGTTACATACATGTAGTAGTTCTCAATCCTAGGACCTGCGAAAGCAGTAATGTTATCTCCTATAGGGAATGTATACCAAATCTTATCAACCCTAAATTCATCATTTGTATCTTTGGTATGGATATGGTAACCAGCTGGTTTAGATGACCAAGCCCCACCATTTTCTCCAGCTTTTAAACGTACATAGAGGTTATCATCACCTGTAAAACTTGTATTTAAGTTCATTGTGTAGGTATAACCTGTCTGAACCGAATCAGATGGTTCATCTGTATTGAGACCATCCTCATTGTCATCAACATCATTGATACCTTCTATTGCACCAATCCAAAAGATCGCCTTACCATCCATGGATGTTGTAGAAGAGAAAGCGCCTGCTTCAAAATCATTTTGTTTAGACTCAAGGCCATCAATACGGCCGTTTAGAGTTGCAATATCTTCACTAACTTCGTTAATGAATGTATTACTGTCAAGTTTTGAAGATTTTTTTTGGCTACGTCCGTAGCTATTCATTTCTTCTAAATTGACTACATCGGAAGCTTGAGCAGCAATTGGAGCTAATAAGCTCAAAGATGCCCCTGCCACCAACATTTGTTGGAAGAGTTTCATTTTACCTCACACTAAAGTAACCCAATAAAATGGGGTATACATACTGTATCTAAAGAAACAATCTTGAAATGATATAAAAGTTTCAAGGAGATGTAACCATTGATACTTTCCATATATCAAGAATATTTGACATATCAATATTTTTTGATTTGTTAATTTACTTTTTTTATTAGTGGATATCCCAAAAATTCTCTTTCCTCTCTCCAAGATGATGCAACTTCTCTTGCTAATTTTCTAATCTTTTCAATATATTGAGCACGGTCTGTAACTGAAATAACTCCCCTGGCATCGAGCAGATTAAAAGTATGACTACATTTCAGAACAAAATCAAGCGCGGGATATGTTAATTTCTTTTCTATTAAAGAATTTGCCTCTTCTTGGTAAATTTCAAATAATTTCCTCAGATTATCAGGATTAGATTCAGTAAAATTATATTCGCATTGACTTTTTTCAAATTGAAGCCAAATATCACTATATTTCAAATTTTTGTTCCAACTTAAGTCCCAGATACTTTCCTTATCCTGCAAAAACATTGCAATTCTCTCTAATCCAAAGGTGATTTCAATTGGGATTGGATTACAATCAAACCCTCCGCATTGCTGAAAATAGGTGAATTGAGTAACTTCCATTCCGTCTAGCCATACTTCCCAACCCACTCCCCAAGCTCCAAGAGTTGGCGACTCCCAATTATCTTCAACAAATCTTATGTCATGATTTTTAGGTTCTATTCCAAGAGATTCCAGACATTTTAAATATTTTTCTTGAATCCCATCAGGGGAAGGCTTAATTATTACTTGATATTGAAAGTAATGTTGAGCACGATTAGGATTATCTCCAAATCTTCCGTCTGTTGGTCTTCTACATGGCTCGGCATATGCAACCGACCAAGGTTCCGGTCCAATAGCCCTCAAAAAGGTATGAGGATTCATTGTGCCAGCACCCTTTTCAGTATCGTAAGGCTGCATAATCAAACAACCTTCTTTAGACCAAAAATTATTTAGATTTTGAATTATATCCTGAAAAAACATCAATTTTTAAAAAGTGAAAAATTTAGATCAATGCCATTAAATATAATAACAAAGCTTAAAAACAAAAATATCTTCAACTCTAAGTTCTGAAAAGTATTATCTAGTAAAAAGCTATAATTAAAATAAAATCCTTGATAAATACATAAATTAGAAATTAATTATGAAAAAAATCTAGTGGCAATGGTCCAAAAGTACTAGATTCTTTATATTGCTGTTCATACTGACTGGTTAATAAAATCCCTTCACCAATACCAGTTTCAGATCTAATAAAAACATTCCCAGTTTTTTGATTACCTTTTAAAAAAACACTTCCATCAGCATGAAGGGATTCTAAATTCACAAATTTAATTGAGGAATATCTTTCAGTAATTGATTTCAATGCTTCAATAGCTTTAGTATCACTAGGTGCCATTATTCCTATTGTTAGCCAATCAGCATTAAAAATATTTGCTTCTAGTTCTTCTAATATTTTTTTTACTTGACTATTGCTTAATTGAGGAGCCGTTCTAAGACCGTTTAAATCAACTAACTTATTTATTTCCATTTAATTAATACCTAAAATAATAATTAACCAAAGGTTCTTCCATTCCAAGCCCACATTGAAGCAGGCACATCCTCGAAAGAAATATAAATCTTATCTATTGGAATTCCTATTTTCTCATATACAAAATTAGATATTGGCTTTGCTATTTCTGAAGGAGTTAAAGAGCCTATTGACTTAATCTCTAAAAAACAACAAGGGCTTTCATCTTCGAAATACATATCAGAGTTATCATCTAATTTAGCCATAACAAATCTTTTTGATTTATTTGTTAAAGATGAAACCAATATTGAGATTTCTTCAAGTAATTTTTTCTTGTCCTCTATTTTGGCTGAAGTAGAAACATTAATGTAAGGCATATTTATGCAGCTAAATTATCTTTTTGAAAATCATTCTGTAGATTAAAAGTTTTATTTTTTAAAACTTTTTTTGATGAAAGATATGCCATATCGTATTCACTTATTCCGTTTTTATATGGATTGAAAAGAGCATTTTTAGATCTACTTTTTTTGCTCTTTTTGAATTCAATCATTTTTAACTAAATTATTAATTAATAATTTAACTTTTTTTGAATAGATGTCTAGTTTTTTTAAAGATCTTTAATTAATTAAATGCAAAATACATTTCAAAAACACAATATTAATATCTATTTACTAAATTTAAAGGGCGTCTTAAATAATTATCATTTTGGAAGTTTTAAATATTTATCAAAGAAGGAAACTGGATGAGAGCAATGATGAAGAATTTTATTCTGACCCAAAATTTGTTTATCATTTAGATGCAAACTTCAGGCGATATCTATCATATGTTTATAAAAATGAAATTTCAGATTATTCAACAGTACTCGACTTAATGTCCAGTTGGGATAGTTATTTACCTGAAGAGAAAAAATATAAAAAGGTTATCGGGCATGGCTTAAACAAACAAGAACTTGAGAAAAACAAAATTTTTGATACTTATTGGACACAAAATTTCAATTTGAATCAAAAAATTCCTCTAAATAACGAAAGTGTTGATTATTGTTTAATGGTCGCAGCTTGGCAATATTTACAATATCCAGAAAATTTAACTAGAGAAATCGTTAGAATTTTGAGTAATCAGGGCAAGTTTATAATAGCTTTTTCAAATAGAGCATTTTGGCATAAGGCGCCTAATATATGGACTACCTCTACTGAGGAAGAGAGAGTTAAATATGTAAGAAAAGTATTAATCACAAACGGATTTAATGAACCAAAAATTATTAAAAAATTTAATAAACCGGTCATTAATATCTTTAATTTTTTCAATAAAGATCCATTTTATTGCTTAATTGCGGCTAAAGAGTAAATAATACCCTTACTAAATTTCAGACAAAGCTATTAATAAATTTTTATAGCCATAATCTTAAATTTTTACTAATATTGGATAGTTAAAATTAATAATATGGGCTCTAAAAGAGAGAAATATCCTGAAAAATGTCCTTGGGATCTAGGTCCTAATCAGCATTTAGCAAAAGAACAAAACTGGACTTTAAGATTAGGTGAGGCAAACGTATGTTTTAGCAAAAATAAACTAGACAATAATTATTTCCATGTAATTAGTAATGAAAATGAAGAACAAATTTTAGCCTTCAGAGCGAGACTCCTTTATCAAAAACTACTTGATAAAGGATTTAGATTGGTTGAATAAAAAAACTTATTTCAATAAACTTAAATCCTCGAAAACAAACTTTTGTGTTTCTTCTTCTTGATTTTGGTTTAAGTATTTTATTGTTCTCGAATTTAAGATCCAATAATCCTCCTCTTCACCTATATTTATAAATTCATCCTCATATTCTAATTTTTGTGATTTTGCCATAAGTGTATCTGGATCAATTGACTGACTACTGTATTTTTTACTAAGGGAACCTATACCTGTATGTAAGAATTCTTCAACAAAAATTTCAATTATTGTTCCATGAATTTTTCTATAGACCATATTAATACAGTCATTTTTAACTCTATACCTATCACCTTGATTCTTTCCTGAAACACTCATTTCAATCCCACTTAAAGTATTTTTGAGTAAATTAAAATTATTATCTGAATGAACAGATTCGAATTCTCTCTTTACCCTGTGTATGCATACTTCAAATAACTGAGAGGCAATACTTTTAACAATTTTCTCATCTTCTATTTTTTGAATATTTGGTTTAAAGTCCTTACCTAATACGAAGTTACCTTTAAAAATATTATTATTACGCAAAAAAATACATTTACCTTGGTACCCATTAAAATCATTCTTCCAGGTGTACCTATTTTCATAAGCCTTTCGAAAAATCTCCTTACAATTAATTTGTCTTGAATTCTCCATTAAATTTTTAATAAGTGAAATAATTCTACAAAAAAAAACCTCCCTACTAGAGGAGAGGTTTTTTATCAGATTGAACTATTTTTGTGTAATTTTTGCGTTTTCCATATTGTCAAAAGCTTGACCAATTTTCTTAAAGTCAAACCCCATAGCTCTTAGAGCATGCCATAAATGACCTTGCAAGAAAAAGAATCCCAAATAGAAATGAGCATTTGCAAGCCAAGCTCTTGCACTATATACGCCAGAACCTAAGTCAACTGTGTCCGTAAAATAAGGAGCGAACTCAAATTGAAGCTTTAATGGCTCTCCATATAAATCAACTGGGTATATTGTTGTGTTTGAAGCACACCAGAATGCCGCGACAAAGGCCATATAGGAAACGCCTACTACTGAGTAAGACAAAATAGCTTCAGCACCTAGTAACCCTTTACCTTTAAATTCTGTATATTCTCCAAATTGCTTAGTAAAAATGTGGAAAATTCCGCCAATTATTTCTAAAAAGGCTAGAAATGCATGACCTCCCAGAACATCTTCTAGACTATCTATTTTTAAAAAATCAAATTGATGATTCCAAATAGCAGCAATATCCAAGTTGTAAATTACTTGTCTTGTTGAACCAATTGCAGGGTCATAGATCCCATGCCATTTAGCCCATTCCACGAACCAAATAGCTCCTATACCTAAGAAGATTAGATGATGGCCAAGAATGAAAGTTAATTTATCTGGATCATCCCATTCAAAATCGAATTTTCTTGGCTTACTGGTTTCAGAATAATCTGCAAGATCCCCGGCAAATTTGGTGGAATGTAATAATCCTCCAGCACCCAATACAGCAGAAAAAATTAGATGCAATGTGCAAATTACAACAATTCCATATGTTTCAGTAATAACTCCATTTTCAATACCACCTATCCCAAGACCTGCGAGGTGAGGTAAACAAATTAATTTTTGAGCACCCATTGGAATACTGGCATCGTAACGAGCTAATTCAAATAATCCAAAAGCACCTGCCCAAAACATCATAAGTCCTGCATGAGCAGCGTGAGAAGCTATGAATTTACCTGAACGGCCAACAACACCAGAATTTCCTGCGTACCAGTCATAGGTGACATCAGATTTTCCGTAAGTTTGTAACACTTGATTTAAATAAACAGCATGTTGAGCATATTGCTTATCAGTATGGGTTTTTACATGTTCTTTACAGATTTAATTACTTATGTAAAAAAAACATATTATGAAAGAACAAATGTTACAAATTGGGAAAGTAAATATCTTTGAAAGCTTACGCCAATGAAGGGATTTCGTCCTTAAGCTGAGAAGCCCATGTTTCAAGACGTGTATCGGTTAAATCAGATTCACTATCCTCATCAAGAGGTAATCCACAAAAGCTTTCTCCAATGATACTTTTAGATTCATCAAACGTATAAGAAGATTTATCTACGTAACCGACCATTTCGGCACCTGCTTTAGCGAAGTAGCTGTGAAGTTCTTCCATGGCATCACAATAGTTTTCTGTGTAGGTAGAAGAATCTCCTAAACCAAAAATTGCAACCTTTTTTCCTGATAAACTTAGTTCACCAATATCCTCCAGAATTGAATCCCATGCAGTTCCTGATCTTTCTTCATCAGCCCCAGTGTTCCAAGTAGGTATCCCGCAGATAATTCCATCAAGACCTTCGAATTCTGAAAGATCATCAACATCAGATACATCTTTAGGTGCTTCTGCCGAAGAAATAAAGTTATGAAGACGATCAGCTACGTCTTCAGTTTTTCCAGTTGTAGTTGCGTAATAAATTCCTACAGTCATAACTTCAAAATGTTTACCTTAAAATAATAAAATCTAAAAACGTTAAATTAATTTCTTTAAAAACTTTTTCATGTAAAATTTTATACTTTTTAAGGTAAGAAAATTTTTTTTGAAAATAATTTATAAACACATTTAAAACATCGTGACTGACAAATTTCAAAATGATATCAATAATCTTATTGAAGAATTTAACTTTAATGGAAATAAAAATTTCAAATTAATTGTTTTATTTGGATTATTGGGAGATTTTGATACCTTTGAATATGCAATAAATTTGAAAAATTTTATCGATAATCATCAAGATCAAAAAATAGATATTTTTGCCATTGCTATTGGCAACCAAAATGGGAAAGAAAAATTCTGTAACTTTACTGGCTTTCGAGAAGCAAATTTAAAAGTCGTCTCCGATAACCAAATCCATAATAATCTAAAAGTCTCCAGAGGATTAGATATAGGTTTAGGAGGCTGGATCAATATGCTGTTGATGTTATCCGGAATAAATTCTTTTAAAACACTCAAAGAAGTTTTTAGAGGTTATACAGGAGACCGTAAGGCAAAGCAAATATATTCAGAATTTGACAAAATTGACGTTTTACAATTTCTTAACTTCTCAGGTAATTCTTTTAAACAGGTTTTCGGGAATGGTTATTTAAGACCATTTGAACTCGCAACGTTCAGATTAAATAATATGAATGAAATCATCAAAAATTGGGGTGATTATATTCTTCATGAAAGATACCTTCCTCAAAGAGGTGCTTCTTTTTTATTGAATGATAAAAATCAAATTGTTTATAAGTTTTTTTCTAGTGATGTGCTTGGATATTCATCAAACATGAGGGATCCATTAGGATTTTTATCTGATTTAATTAAAGAATAGTTTTTTAAAACCTTTTTATGAATGTTGACATATTTGGATATTTTGCAGCGGTTTTAACAACAGCTGCATTTCTACCTCAATTAATAAAGACTTTAAAATCAAAAAAGGCAGATGATGTCTCTTTGACAACCTTAATAATGTTTATTGTAGGAGTTATTTCTTGGATTATTTACGGTTATAAAATTTCTTCTATCCCAATATTGATAGCTAATTTAATTACCCTAATCTTAAATCTCTTAATATTAATCTCAAAAATATATTTTTCAAAAACTCAAGTGATAAATAATTACTCTAATAAATATTAAATTTTAAAAATAATACTGAAATCTTAATTATTATAGAGCTAAATTTTTTAATCTTGAAAACTTCAAAATGCTGGGTATGGTTTAAAGGTAGCCTTAACAATGGGGGTTATTGGAAAGAAGGTTTTACATGTACTTTTGATGAGAAACCTGGGGTTTTAATAGAAAGTCCTGCATACGTAACTTGTAGAGTTCCTAATTGGAGAGTTTTGACTAAAGAACCAGAAGATTTATATAAATCTCCTTTAATTCCTGATCAAGCAATATGGAAAATCATTTAAATTATCTATATACAATAAATTTTTTTTGAATGCTCCACGGCAAGTTAATATTGCTTTATTAAATATTTAATTAATACCATCTTCTCTCTTTTTATAAATATTATACCTTTCTTAATTTTTGGATTTTTTCTTGGAAAAAAGAACCCAAAGATATCTGAATATATTGCAAGACCCCTAATAAAATTTGGCATTCCATTTAGTGTAATGGGTCTTTTATTAAAAGAGGGTATAGATATAAACCTTATTAAAAGTGCATTCTTAGCATTCTCCATAATTGGATTTTTAATAGTTTTAATAAATATATTCCCAATATTTAAAAAAAGGCTTCCAAATGCTACTTTGCAGCTTGCAGGCCTAATAGGTAATACATCATTTCTCGGAATACCAATTGCAATAGCACTTCTCCCTACAAAAACGATAAACTTTACCATTGGATATGACTTAGGAACAACACTATTCGCTTGGCTATTTGGGCCTTTTTTACTTCAAGAAATCTCGAAGAGCAACAATATCCCAAATTTCAAAAGATTATTAAATGCATTAATAAATAATCCTGCCTCTAAAGGGATCATTGGAGTACTATTGGCCTACCTTTTCCAAATAAATGAACTATTAGGAAATTACCTTTGGATACCAGCAAGAATAGTAATTGCATTGGCAATAATTATTGTTGGAACAAAACTTGGATTAATAACAAATCAAAAGGGTAAGATTTTTGATTTTAATAAAGAAATTAGATTTTCAATCTTACTTAAATTATTTATTCTTCCTTTTATTATTTTTCTAATAAGTAAATTTTTAAATTTTAACTTCTATCAATCATCAGCTGTAATCCTTCAAGCAGGGACCCCAGCTGCAATATCAAATCTTTTAATGGCAGAGGCTTATTGCGTAAACCAGAAGATTGCTTCAAAAATTCTTTTTACTTCCACTTTGATTTCAATAGCTACAATTCCTCTTTTAACAATTTTTATAAATGCATTTAGATAAAAAACTTAGAAAGGCCTTAAAAGCATGAATAATGAATATTGTAAAGAAAATATCCAGATAACTACATAATGTCTTAAGATTTAGGTTATGAAGTCAGCAAGCCCTGAAAATGAATATATCCCATTAGATCTCAGGATTTGTGTAAGGAGAGATACTCTAAGGCTAATCTCAGAGATGGCGGAAGATATGGGAATAAGCATTAATGAAGTTTTTAGTTTTTTAGCTGAAGATTCTGTCATCGACCTCGAATTACTCGAAGATTTGAATGAAATTCAAATTCCCAGTAAGTGTAGCCTTGATGACCTAAAAAACGCTCTTCTTAAAAAAAGACTTTGTTAAAATTTTTCAACTTTTCTATTTTCCCAGTCAGATTTATAACCACTATTCACTAAAAGTTCCGAATACTTATTTAAATCACTTTTCTGAATTCGCCATAAATTATAAATCCCATATTCGCCCAATTTTTGATGATTAATATTTGACCAATGATCTTGGCTCGAAGAATATTCATCAATCACGACCAAAAAAGATTTGTATTCATAATCAGGTTGATCCTCATAATTTTTTCTCCTATCAGTATTTAGCCTTTCTGAAAGATTAATTAATCCTTCTTTAGTATTTGGTTCATAAAAAACTATTTGTCTCGAATAATAATGTAAAGAGGGTTTTCTTATCCCGATCATTGCTAAAGTTTCCTTCCTTTCACGAATATCTGAAATTAATTTTGAGATATTCCTCAAAGGTAATTGCCTAGAAGTATCCGCTAATTTTCTAATTGGCGACATCAAAAAAGATTGCCCAATTAAAAGTAATATTTGAAGATAAAGAAAAATATTTTTGGATTTTAAAGAAAATAAAATTATTGCAAGAAGTGTAAATGAAGAAAAGAACAATTTAGCTTTAAAAATTATCCCAAAGCTTATAAGTTCTGATGCAAGATTTGGCATTTCAGGATCATTTATTAAACTTAACCAAATATTTGATAAAAAGAATGCTATTGATACTCCAAACAAAATTAAAATATTCAACATCCATAAAGATACATAACTTTTATTTGATTTTTTTAAGTTTATAAAGCTGTTACTAATTAAGATTGCCGCTGCTGGAATTGCTGGCAACCAATAGCTTGGTAGTTTCGTAGCAGAAATACTAAAAAAGATTAAAACTGATATTAACCAACATAAAGAATATGTATAAAGAGTTTCAGTGACATTGCAACTTTCTTTTGAACTTTTCAAGAAATCCTTAAAGGCTTGCAATATCCCATGATATAAAAAGGGAGTGAATGGTAATGAAGCCAATATCATTATGTAAAGAAAAAACCAGAATGGTTCTGCATGATTATTTACAACTGAGGTATATCTTTGAAAATTATGATAACCAAAAAAATTGTCCCAAAAAGGTTTGCCCTCTTTTATGAGTTCTAAAATGTACCATGGAACACTTATTAGTATTGTTATTAAAAAACCTTTCCTAGGATTTATCTTGCAGAGCAACGTTTTCCAATCCTTCTGAATAAATAAGAAAGATGTAATAGTCAATGTTGCCAAAACAAATGCAATAGGTCCTTTTGTCAAAATTGCAAACCCTAAAAATAACCATGCTGAAATGCATTGATCATTATTTTCACTTGCCATTCTTCTCCAAAACAAAAGCAGGCTAATACCTAAAGTTCCAGTTAAAAGAGCATCACTCACAGCAGTTCTACTCCAGATAATTATTAATGGAGACAAAGCAAAGCCTAATGATGCAACTATTGGAGTGAGGAATTGCCTATCACCCTTTTGTGGCCAACAAAACAACGTATCTCCAATCATCAACATTAAAAATAATGATCCCAAAGCTGAGGGGAGTCTTGCTGAGATTGTCCCAAAACTATCCCAAATCTCGTTTTTTGGTAATGAGTAAAAAAAACCCATTAGCCAATATATTAGTGGAGGCTTATCAAAACGTGCCATTCCATTGACTTTTGGCGTTAACCAATCCCCAGATTCACTCATTGCCCGTGCAGCAGCCGCAAATAAAGGAGGAGTTTCATCCACTAGTCCTGTAGTGCCCAAACCTAAGATAAATATAATGATCCCACAAACTAAAACTATCGATAAGGTTATAAGCCTTTTTTTTGAGTTAAGAAGAATCATTTAAAATTATTTATTTTATTTATATTCGTGCATTACCTTATTAAGCCAGTTCACAACCTTGTTAGCAAATATATCTGTGGAGGCATTTTTTTCTACCCATTCTCTACATTTATTACGCTTTATTTTTTCAATAATCTCTACATAAGAAAGCATATTTGTTTTATCATCAGGATCAGCAAGATACCCTATTTGCCCATGCTTAATAATTTCACTAGGGCCTCCCCTTTTATAAGCTATGACTGGCACCCCACAGGCTAAAGCTTCAACAACTACGTTCCCATATGCTTCATTCCATTTCGGAGTATTTAGCAAAACCCTACACTTACCAAGTTCTTTTTGCAATTCATTGGTTGATACAAAACCCATCCAATCTATAATTCCTTGAGGAAAAGATTGTTCTATCTTTGAAGCATAAGTCTCATCTTCTATAACTCCCCAAACTTTTAGTTTTTCGCCAAGTTCATTTGCGATATAAACAGCATCCTCTAAACCTTTCTCGGGTGCCACTCTGCCAATCCAAGCCAAGGGTCCCTTCACTGAATCTTGAAAAGTATAATTATCCAATTTAAAACCATTGCCAATAATTGTTGGATTGTTAATGAAAGGATAATCATTAGCTTGTATTTTGGAATGGAAAGCAAAATTTTGTGGACGTTTAGCATATACTTTTGAGATTAAATTACTTATTACCGAACTTTCAGAGCCCATACTAATTATGTGCGCAATGGGCATCTCTACATTTAAAGTCATCCAAATAGGCAACCAATCATAAGACATGTTCAACAATACATCTGCTTTTTTTGCTATTTCCAATCCCTTTTCTAGCATTCCTGCTAGAAGTGAATTGTCTGGGATGATTACAGGAGAATTATAATTTTGATGCTGCCAACTAATTTGATCTTCACCTTCTACAAAATATAATTTTGCTTTTTCATTAATTGCATTTAATTTAGAATTTTTAGGAGCTATCACCTCTACCGAATGACCTAAAGAAAGCAATCCTGATACCAAAGAATTTAAAGTTAATTCAACTCCTCCACCTTTTCCACTTCCAATGAAGCCTATTGGAGTACTAATCAAAACTATTCGCATTATTAGACTTTTTATACCAAGAACCTATTTAAATATTAGTGTCTGTGAATTTATTTTCCCATAAAAGCCTTCTCTGGCTAACAAAAAATACCGAGATAAGCACAAAAACTACTCCTATCCATTGAACAATAGTAAGTCTTTCATCTAACCAAACACCTCCACTGAGAAGAGCGAATACAGGAGTTAAAAAAGCAAGAGTACTAAATCCAGTTATTTCTTTATTGTTAGCAAAGTAAAAAAACAATCCATAAGCTATTGCTCCTCCAAAGATACTTGCAAATGACATGAGTCCCCATTCAAATATTGACCAATTAGGGATTATTTGAAAATTTGATTGTAAGCAATGCCTAATAATTAAGGGCACACTACCGAAAACCATGTGCCATCCTGTAACAGCAACTGGATCACTTTTAGTACAGGTGAATCTAATTAAAATTGTTCCTAGTGCCATAGCTAGCGAAGCTGCGAGCATCCAGATCTCTCCAAAGTTAAAAGCCACATCAGTCATGGCCTTATTAGACATTAACCACCAATTTCCTAGAAGTTCTTGCGGAACACCTAAGAATACTATTCCTCCCAGGCCAAAAAGTAAGCCTAACCACCCTATTGGATTAATTAAATTTCCAAAAATTGCCCTTGCTAAAATAGCTACCAAAAGGGGCTGAGAATCAATCAATACAGAGCCTAGACCTGCTCCAGTTTTTTCAATGCCATAAGTTAAAAATAACTGAAAAAAAGTAGCGTCGACAATTGTAAAAACAAAAAACCACTTCAAATCGCATTTATAAATTTTCAAATCTCTTTTAAACAAATATGTTGTAATTAGAACAAGAATCCCTGCAGGAAGTAATCTTAAAGAAGCAACAAACTCGGGTCCAGCACTAGATACCAAGGGGGTCATAGCTGCCATTGAAGTCCCCCAAAGTGCAAAAGGGAGTAACATTAAAAACCAATTTAGGATTGAATTCATTAAGTCTGCTGATAATCTTTTTAAAGTAGTTTTATGTATTTACCTTAAAAGAATGATTTGGCCTTTTAGACGAAAGTCAAAAAAAAGAATGGCTCGTATTTTAATTGATGAGCCTATTACAAGTTCAACAAGAGTTTCTGTTCTTAAAGCTCTTAAACAAATTGAGGATAGAGAATTTCCTGCTTTAATCGTGAGAATTGATTCGCCAGGGGGTACTGTAGGAGATAGCCAAGAAATATACTCTGCTATTAAAAGACTAAAAGATAAAGGTTGTAAAGTCATAGCTAGTTTTGGGAATATATCTGCATCTGGAGGAGTTTACATTGGTGTTGCATCTGACAAAATAGTTGCAAATCCAGGCACGATTACAGGATCTATTGGAGTGATTATAAGGGGAAATAATTTATCTGAATTGTTAGATAAAGTTGGCATAAAATTTGAGACTGTTAAAAGCGGCGTATTTAAAGATATACTTTCTCCAGATAAACCTTTAAGTGAGGAAGGTAGAAGACTGCTTCAAGGTCTAATAGATGAAAGCTACAAACAATTTACTGAAGCTGTTGCTGAAGGAAGAAATTTACCCGTTGAAGAAGTAAGAAAATTTTCCGATGGAAGAATTTTTACTGGAACCCAAGCAAAAGAATTAGGACTTGTTGATGAAATTGGAGATGAATTTGTTGCCAGGGAAGTTGCCGCAAAAATGGTCAATATTGATCCTAAATTGCAGCCTTTAACATTTGGGAAGAAAAAAAAGAAAATACTTGGATTAATTCCTGGAAGTAAAGTTATTGAAAGAGTTATCAATTATATTTTCTTTGAGATTGATTCATCTAATAAAATACTTTGGTTATACAAGCCTTAAATTAATAGTTATAAAAAAATGAAAGATGATTATAAAATTACATTTATTCGAGGAGCTACAACAGCATCTGGTAATTCTATTGAAGAAATTGAAGATGCAGTAGTTGAGTTAATAGATGAATTAATTTCACGCAATAGTCTTATTAAGTCGAACTTATTATGCATTACATTCACCGCGACAAAAGATTTGGATGCATGTTTCCCTGCTTCAATTGCAAGAAAATGTAATGGACTAGATTCAGTAGCCTTTTTAGACTGCCAACAAATGCATGTATCAAATGATATAGATTTTTGTATCAGAATATTGGCTCAAGTTTTATTGTCGCCAAATAATCCCGTAAAGCATCCCTATTTAAGAGGTGCTGCAAAATTAAGGACAGATAGATGTTAACCTTAGTAAAACAATTTTCCCTTCTTAAATTGGGATTGCCCTAATTAAGCCTGTAAAAATTTTTTCCTCTATGTTAAAAAAAACAAAGAAGCTTCCTTTAAGTTTTAGAATTTTAAGATTTTTTCTTATTCCTGCAATTTTAGTTTCAATTCCATCCTTTAATAAGATCCAAGATGCTAAAGCAGGATTGGAGTTCCAATGGGAGCAAGACAGTGGTTACAAAAGATTAAAGTGGTTTCAAAAAGAAAATAAAAGAAATTTTAGAAATACAATTTATTTTTTCTTGAGGCCATATGACAGGAGAACTGATTATTTAAAAATAAATTTAACCAATCCTAAACCCTTTAAAGCAAAACTGAAAAAAGAAAAAATTAGTCTTTGCAAGGTAAGAATAGGCGGTTTTGAGGATCGAACTAAATGTTTAGAAAATGTTCCAGCCGATATTGAAATTAATTCCGATAAAAAATCATCCTTACATTCAATAAACATTTACCCTTATAGTCCAATTCCATCTAATAAAGACAGTTATGCGGTTGTTTTAAAAGTTACTAATCCAAAGAGACAAGGGCTATATCAATTCCACTCTTATGGGCAACCTAAAGGGAAATCGGTTTCAAGTTATTTAGGAAGCTGGACTATAGTGATCGATTAAATGATAAATTAATTATGGATAATTAAAAAAATGACTAAAAGAACTTTTGGCGGAACTTCAAGAAAAAGAAAACGTGTATCCGGTTTTAGAGTAAGAATGCGTTCTCATACTGGTAGAAGAGTTATTAAAAGCAGAAGACAAAAAGGTAGAGAAAGAATAGCTGTCTAACCTAAAATTCAAATGGCCTTACCTAAAGATATGCGATTGAAAGGTCATAGGACTTTTAATTATATTCATAAAAATTCCATAAAATATCATGGGAAATTAATGACTTTTAAAGTAGCAAGATCAAATCCAGAAATCCTCTTATCCCATAATCACACAAATGCCTCAAACAATTTCAGGGCTGCAATAGCTATCAGTAAAAAAGTTTCTAAAAAAGCTGTAGATAGAAATAAAATAAGGAGAATACTGCAAGAGTGGTTAATAACAAATATCCCGAAAATTAATAGCCACAAACCTTATTGGTTACTTGTTAACCTTAAATTTGGAGATTTCTGCAATGATAAAAATAAACTTTTGGAGGAATTTCAAAACTTAATGTTCAAATCTCGACTAATCAAATGATTAACATGAACGAAGAAACATTTTACGAAGGTGGTCCTGCAAAAAGTGATTTAATAATAAATCTACTTGCAGGCGTAACTCTTCTTGGTTTGCCATTTACCTTTGCCGCAATAGTTAGAGCATTGTGGTTGAGATATAAAATTACAAACAAAAGGATTACAATTGATGGTGGTTGGTTTGGTAAAAACAAAACACAAGTTTCATTAAGTAATATTGAAGAAATAAGATCTATTCCAAGGGGATTCGGTTCATATGGTGATATGGTTCTTATTCTTAATGACGGATCAAAGGTTGAAATGAAATCAT
Organism: Prochlorococcus marinus str. MIT 9312; assembly: GCF_000012645.1. Taxonomy (NCBI): domain Bacteria; kingdom Bacillati; phylum Cyanobacteriota; class Cyanophyceae; order Synechococcales; family Prochlorococcaceae; genus Prochlorococcus; species Prochlorococcus marinus. The sequence goes on from NC_007577.1 coordinate 1,192,523, forward strand.
TACCTTTGTTCAGAGAAAAGCAAAAATTTATTGAGAAAAATTTGAATAAAAAAACACAAATCCCAAATCTAAACGAGGTTGAAGGATTTGCTACTAAATCCTAAATAAATTAATTACAAAAACCTTTTTTTCCTGTAAAATAAAATGTCTAGTAAAATTACACTTTCTTTAATATCGTGATAGGGTTCATTTCTGAAAAACTACTTATCCCGATTCTAGATTTTTTCTACGGCTTAGTTCCTAGTTATGGTTTAGCGATTGTTGCATTAACAGTTGTGATTAGAATTGCACTTTTCCCTTTAAGCGCTGGGTCCATTAGAAGCGCAAGAAGGATGAAAATTGCACAACCAGTAATGAAAACAAGGCAAGCAGAAATAAAATCTAAGTTCTCAGGTGATCCAAAGAAACAGCAAGAAGAATTAGGAAAACTAATGAATGAGTTTGGCAGTCCTCTTGCGGGTTGCCTTCCATTGATTGTACAAATGCCTATCCTATTTGCATTGTTTGCAACCCTAAGGGGATCACCATTTGCTGATGTTCCCTACAACATAAATCTTAAAGTCGTTCCTCAAGATCAAATTGCGGCTATTGATCCAAAACCTTATAAATCCCCAAGACACTCTATTTTTATTACAGAAAAATCACATTTTCCTGTAATCGCTACCATTCCAAATGGAACTAAATTAGGGACAGAAGAATCAATAAAAATAAATTTACAAACAACAAATGGTAATAGCTATTCAGAAGTTTTATCCAAATACGATAATGGATCAAAATTTCTCCCTTCTTGGAAGGTATCAAAAGGATCAGAAAATATAAAAGTTTCCCAAGATGGAACAGTAACTGCGATTAAGCCAGGGGATGCAACAATAGAAGCGAAGATCCCTGGTCTAGCTGCAAAAAGTGGTTTTCTTTTTATTAAAGCTCTCGGTCAGGTTGGTTTTTATGTCGATGGGGCTATTAATTGGGATATTGCTACACTAGTTGGTGCTTTTGGATTAACTCTACTTCTATCTCAAGTTTTGTCTAGTCAGGGGATGCCTGCTAACCCACAGCAATCAACAGCTAACAAAATCACACCAATCATGATTACTGGAATGTTCCTGTTTTTCCCACTACCAGCAGGAGTATTACTATATATGGTTGTCGCAAATATATTTCAGGCATTTCAGACCTTTCTTCTTAATAAAGAGACTCTTCCAGAGAATCTACAGAAAATTCTGGATCAGCAATTATTGGCAAAAGATGAAGTAATAACAACTTCTGCTTCAACCATCTCAGAGAAAAGACTGCCTTTTGAACCAAACAGTAAAAAATAGTTTTAATTTTAAATAATGAATTCTTGGTGTAGAAATTTAGAATTACTTATAAAATCAAGGGCTTCATTAATTTGGATAAGGACTAAAGAAGAGGAAAGATTAGAAAAGCTAGTTAATTTTTCTTGTGAAAGATTAAATATAAAAAGATTTGTTTGCTGGGATTGTGTTAGCGGTATTAAAGGATTAATAAATGAAGAAGGGAAATTTTCTAACAATCCGTTAGGAGTGCTTAATTGGCTTAAAGAACAAAGTTCTGAGGTTTCAACAGTTTTATTAGTTAAAGATTTTCATAAATTTTATGATGATCCATCTATTAATAGAACTATTAAAGAACTATCTTCAGCGCTTAAGGAAACCAGTCATAATTTAATTATTAGTTCTCATCTATTTCCATCGTCTGAAGAACTGGATGAATTAATGACAATAATAAGCTTACCTTTACCTGATCAAAAAGAATTGAAAAATCTAATAAAAAAAATTGCTATTAATACTAATTCAAATCTTGAGGAAGAAGACTTAAATGAACTTTCTATAGCTTCAAGTGGATTAACCGAAATAAAAGTAAAGCAAGTCACTGCTAAGGCTCTTGCTCAAAGAGGAAAAATTAGTAAAGAGGATATTAAAGATATTCTTGAAGAGAAAAAACAAGTTATCGCAAGAAGTGAAATTTTAGAATTTTTTGAAGCCAAATCAAGTCAAGATGATATTGGTGGTTTAAATGTTTTAAAAGTTTGGCTTAAACAAAGATATAGGGCCTTTTCAAAAGAAGCAAGAGATTATGGACTACCTATTCCCAAGGGGGTATTACTTGTTGGAGCACAAGGAACAGGGAAATCGCTTACTGCAAAATCAATTTCCAATAGTTGGTCGATGCCGCTTCTTAGGTTAGATGTGGGGAGACTATTTTCTAGCCTAGTTGGTTCAAGCGAGGCAAGGACAAGAGAAACAATATCAAGAGCTGAGGCCATGTCACCTTGTATCCTTTGGATCGATGAAATTGATAAGGGCTTTGGTGGCGATGCTAGAAGTGATGGAGGGACAAGTCAAAGGGTTTTGGCAAGCTTGCTAACCTGGATGGCTGAAAAAGAATCCGCAGTATTTGTAATTGCCACCGCTAATGCTATAGACAAGCTTCCTGCTGAATTATTAAGGAAAGGTAGATTTGATGAAATATTTTTTCTTGATTTGCCAAATTCTGAAGAAAGATTAAGCATTCTAGATTTGCACTTAAAAAAAAGAAGACCAAGTTACAGTTTCCCTCTTACTACCATCATCGACAGAACAGATGGATTTTCAGGCGCAGAACTTGAACAAGCAGTAATAGAGGGGATGCACATTTCATTCTCAGACAATAGAGAGCTTATGGAGAAAGATTTAGTAAAGGCAGTTTCTGAATTGGTTCCCTTATCGAGAACAGCTAAAGAGCAAATTGATTTACTAAAAGAATGGTCATCTACAGGGCGGGCTCGTTCTGCATCTTAATTAGAATTTAATTCATTAAAAATTTTGCATAAGTTAGGAATCATTAATTTAGTTAATTTTTCATCAAAAATCCCAAATAATGAATCGAGATTAACTATCTTTATTAATGTATAAAAAAAAAAGAGTGTTAGACCAAAAATTAATAAGAGAAAATCCAACGTCTGTTGAAGAGAATTTATCCTTAAGAGGAAAAGTTTACAAAATATCCCACATTCACGAATTAACAGTTAAAAAAAAAGAAATTGATATAGAAATATCGAGCCTTCAATCCGAGAGTAAAAAATTAAGCAAATTAATCGGTCAAGTAATTGCAAAATCACAAAACACTAATTCACAAGAACTAAATGATTTAAAAAAAAGAGGAAACGAATACAGAATCAAAATTTCTGAACTTGAAGAGAAACAAAGAATATTAGATAAACAAGTAGATGATGAGATTTATAATTTGCCAAATTTCTCTAGCAAAGAAGCACCTATTGGGAAAGATGAAAGTGATAATGTACAAATAAAAACTTGGGGAGACACTCTTATAAGGGAGAATATTAAATCACACTGGGAAATAGGAGAAAGTCTTAATATTTTTGACTCCGTAAAATCAACAAAAATATCAAAAAGTCGTTTTATCACTCTTATTGGTAATGGCGCCAAATTAGAGAGGGCATTGATTAATTTCATGCTCGATATTCATACTAAAAATGGTTATTTAGAGTTAATGCCTCCAGCTTTAGTAAATTCAGAAAGTCTTAGGGGATCTGGACAATTACCTAAATTTTCAAATGAAAGTTTTAAATGTTCTAATGATGATTTATGGCTTTCTCCAACAGCCGAAGTTCCACTCACTGCTTTTCATAGAAATGAAATTATTGATCCTAAGCAGTTACCTATTAAGTATGTTGCATATAGTCCATGTTTCAGAAGAGAAGCTGGTAGTTATGGTAGGGATACTAAGGGCTTAATACGACTTCATCAATTTAATAAGGTTGAGCTTTATTGGTTTTGTGATCCAAGTAAATCTTTAGAAGCTCATAAAAAGATTACTTCTGATGCAGAAAGCATTTTAAAAAAGCTCAATTTACCATACAGATTAGTAGATATTTGTACTGGAGACTTAGGCTTTTCTTCTAGTAGAACTTTTGATCTTGAAGTCTGGCTGCCCAGTAGTAAATGTTATAGAGAAATTTCAAGTTGCAGTAATTGTCTAGACTTTCAAGCACGTAGATCATCAATAAGATCAAAAATTAATAAAAAAAATACATATTTGCACACTTTAAATGGTAGTGGGCTTGCTATTGGAAGAACAATGGCCGCGATTCTTGAGAATGGCCAACAAAAAGATGGTAGCGTTAAAATTCCAGATGCTCTTGTTCCATATTTTGGATCAAATTATTTAAAAACTGCTTAATATAAAAAAATGAATGTTTTAACCTCAATAACAGTTCTTGGATTTCTCATTTTTTTTCATGAGATGGGCCATTTTCTTGCAGCAATTTTACAAGGAATTTATGTTGATGGATTTTCAATTGGCTTTGGGCCCTCAATAATTCAAAAAAAATATAAAGATATCACCTATTCATTTAGAGCCTTTCCTTTAGGGGGCTTTGTTTCCTTCCCTGATGAAGAATTAAATAATATTGACCCTAAAGATCCAAATCTTTTAAAAAATAGGCCAATAATTCAAAGAGTTATTGTAATTTCCTCTGGAGTATTCGCGAACTTAATTCTTGCTTACTCAATTTTAATCATAAATGTAACTACTGCAGGAATTCCTTATGATCCTGAACCAGGCATTCTAGTATTAGCTACACAGCCTGAGAAGGCTGCTTCTATAGCTGGCTTAGAGCCTGGAGATAAAATTTTAAAAATAGAAAAAACTTTCTTAGGAATTGGTGATCAAGCTGTTTCCAATTTAGTAAAAGAGATACAGAATTCATCGGAGAACCCTATTGCGATAACAATTGAGAGAAATGGAGCTTTTAAAGATTTAACTTTGATACCAAAAAATGTTGAAGGGAAAGGCACAATAGGTGCTCAATTGCAGCCTAATGTAAGAAAAGAAACTAAAAAAACAAAAAACGTTTTTGTACTTTTTAAATATGTTAATAATGAGTTTTCATCACTTTTGGTAAAAACAATTCAAGGTTATAAAGGGTTAATAACAAATTTCTCTTCAACAGCTCAACAACTAAGTGGACCGGTCAAAATCGTCGAAATTGGCGCCCAATTATCGCAACAAGGTGGGACAGGGATTTTATTATTTGCGGCTTTAATTTCTATTAATTTAGCAGTACTCAATTCTTTGCCTTTACCACTATTAGATGGAGGACAACTTGTTTTCACATTAATTGAAGGGTTTAGGGGTAAACCAGTCCCAGTAAAGGTTCAAATGGTTGTTACTCAGTCCAGTTTTTTTCTTCTAGTTGGTTTAAGTGTTTTGCTTATTATTAGAGATACTAGTCAGCTTTTAATCGTACAAAGATTTTTCAACCAATGAATAATTTTAAAAATTGTTAGATAAGCTGTTAATATATTAAATAGTTTAAAATTCTGATAGATGGCGAAAAAGTCCATGATTGCGAGAGATGTCAAACGCAAAAAACTTGTGAAGAAATATGCTGCAAAAAGGAAATCATTATTAGATGAATTCAATGCAGCAAAAGATCCAATGGAAAGATTAGAAATACATAGAAAGATTCAAGCTCTGCCAAGAAACTCTGCTCCAAATAGAGTTAGAAATAGATGTTGGGCAACAGGTAAACCTAGAGGAGTTTATAGAGATTTTGGTCTTTGCAGAAATCAGTTAAGGCAAAGAGCTCATAACGGCGAACTGCCTGGGGTAGTTAAATCAAGCTGGTAGTATAAATTATTTACTTAAATATTGTTTTTTCTTCAGAAAAAATTTTAATTAAATAAATTAATAAATCAATTTAGGGACAATTTTTTAAAATTTTTATAGCTTATCTAAATAATTTACTCAATATGTCCCTATAAAATGTAAGAATAAATTATGTATAGATTTATAATTTAAAAAGTGGAAGGACAAAATAAGTCGATCACGTTTGACGGACGAGAGATACGACTAACTACAGGACTATATGCTCCTCAAGCAAATGGATCAGTAATGATTGAGTGTGGGGACACCTCGTTATTAGTTACAGCAACAAAAACGACTAAGAAAGAGGTTGCAGACTTTCTACCTCTTATATGCGACTATGAGGAAAAACTTTATGCTGCAGGGAGGATTCCAGGTGGTTTTATGAGGAGAGAGGGTCGCCCTCCAGAAAGAGCGACTTTAATTTCAAGGTTGATTGATAGGCCAATGAGGCCGCTTTTCCCTTCATGGATGCGAGACGAGATACAAATAGTTGCTTCATGCCTTTCTTTAGATGAAAGGGTTCCAGCAGATGTTTTAGCTGTTACTGGAGCTTCAATAGCAACTTTACTTGGAGAGATACCATTTCATGGGCCAATGGCAGCTGTTAGAGTTGGGCTCATAGGAGATGATTTCATCTTAAATCCAAGCTATAGAGAGATAGAGAAAGGAGATTTAGACATTGTTGTTGCAGGATCACCTGACGGCATTGTTATGATTGAAGCAGGTGCTAACCAATTATCAGAGCAAGATACTATTGAAGCTATAGATTTTGGTTATGAGTCAGTAACTGAACTAATTAAATCTCAAGTAGATTTACTAAAAGATTTAGGTATAAAACAGGTTAAGTCATCGGCTCCCGAAGAAGATAATACATTGCCCTCTTATTTAGAGAAGAATTGTACAAAGGGAATTGAGTTGGTTTTAAAGAAATTTGACCAGTCTAAAGATGAGAGAGATCTTGAACTCGAAAAAATAAAAGTTGATACTCAAGCTAAAATTGAATCTTTGAAAGATGATAACGAATTAAAAGTTCTTCTTTCAGAGAATGATAAGTTGTTAAGTTCCGACTTCAAAAAACTTACAAAGAAATTAATGAGGTCCCAAATCATTAATGATGGCAAACGAGTTGATGGCCGTGAATTAGATGAAGTGAGAAAAATTTCAGCATCTGCTGGGATACTTCCAAAAAGGGTTCATGGTTCAGCCTTATTTCAAAGAGGGTTGACTCAAGTCTTATCAACGACAACTTTGGGAACGCCAAGTGACGCACAGGAAATGGACGACCTTAATCCAAGCACTGAAAAAACTTATCTGCATCACTATAATTTCCCACCTTTTTCAGTTGGGGAAACCAGACCCATGAGAACCCCTGGCAGAAGAGAGATTGGCCATGGAGCTTTAGCAGAGAGAGCGATAATTCCTGTTCTTCCGGGGAAAGAAACATTCCCATATGTATTAAGGGTTGTTAGCGAAGTTTTAAGTTCGAACGGATCAACTTCCATGGGTTCTGTATGTGGAAGTACACTTTCGTTATTAGATGCAGGAGTTCCTTTAAAAGCCCTTGTCAGTGGTACTGCTATGGGTTTAATCAAAGAAGGGAAGGAGATCAGAATTCTCACGGATATTCAAGGGATCGAGGACTTTCTTGGGGACATGGACTTTAAAGTTGCTGGTACAGAAAAGGGGATAACAGCATTACAAATGGATATGAAAATTACAGGTTTGTCCGTTTCCGTTATTTCTGATGCAATCAAAAAAGCTCGTCCTGCAAGATTACACATCTTAGAAAAAATGCAAGAGGCAATAGATAAACCTCAAGAATCCTTATCTCCCCACGCACCAAGACTTTTAAGCTTTAGGATTGATCCAGAGCTCATTGGGACAGTCATTGGACCTGGTGGAAGAACCATTAAAGGAATTACCGAAAGAACAAATACAAAAATCGATATTGAAGATGGGGGAATTGTAACCATCGCATCACATGATGGCGCTGCGGCTGAAGAAGCGCAGAAGATAATAGAAGGATTAACTAGAAAAGTCCACGAAGGTGAAATTTTCACTGGAGTTGTCACTCGAATAATTCCGATTGGAGCATTTGTTGAAATTCTCCCTGGTAAGGAGGGAATGGTTCATATATCCCAATTATCTGAAGCGAGAGTTGAAAGGGTGGAAGATGTTGTAAGACAAGGTGATGAAGTAACTGTAAGGGTTCGTGAAATTGATAGCAGAGGTAGGATCAATCTTACTTTGAGGGGAGTTTCACAAAATAGTGGGATGTCTTATCCTGAGCCAACACCTACGCCAGTAGCACCTTTAAACTAATTTCCTAAGGATAAATTTTATATTCCTCAATAATTTCTTTTACTTGCGAGCAGATTCTTTTATGATTCTTCTTGTTATTAGAGGCAATTATAATACCTGAATGCTTAAGATCAGTACTACCATAAACCAAATCCTCATTATCAATATTTGTTATTGATCCCCCAGCCGCTTTTAAAATAGCTTCTGGTGCAGCAAAATCCCAATCTTTTGGCGCACTTTTGCCTGGCAAACTCAATGCAATATAAATATCACTATCTCCTCTAATAATTGAAGCAACTTTGCAACCAATACTACCCATTACAATAGTTTTCTTAAAATTAATCTTTTCAATTAAATCCTTTAATTTTTCATTCCTGTGGTTCTTACTGGTAACTATGGTCATATCTTTGAGAATATCTGTTTCAGACAAATTTTGTTTTCGAATACTTCCATCTCTTTTCTCACACCAAAGTTTTTCTGCATAAGAAATCCATAATTCATCTTTTTCGGGGATAAGCACAACCCCAATAAATGGCCTTCTTTTATAGTTCAAGGCTAAATGCATAGCATAATTTTGTGTTCCTTGAATAAAATCTTTAGTTCCGTCTAGAGGATCAAGAACCCAAAGCCAGTCAACATTATTAAAATAATTGGATTCTATTTTGAAATTTTCTTCGCTCAAGATCTCCCAATTAGTATCTTGATATTTTTGATTTATTCTGTTAATAATTAATTCGTTTACTTCTAAATCAGCTAATGTTACAGGGTCATTATTATTTTTATTCTTAAGAATTTCATTTTTTTGCTCTAATTTTTTAATAATATTGGCATAGTACAACAAGATATCTGCAGCTTCCCAACTCAAACTCTTCAGATTATCTATTAGATTATTAATTTCTACTCCGAAAGGTAATTTAATCACTTAATGCAAAATATTTCCCTATTATCTCATAGAAAAGAAGAACCTGAGGAAGGAATTTTATATTTAGTTGGTACGCCAATTGGGAATTTAAATGATATCTCCCCTAGAGCAATTAATATTCTTGCTAATGTCTCTTTAATTGCTTGCGAAGACACGAGACAAACCAGAAAAATAATGAATAAATTTAGTATTTCTAATAATTTAGTAAGCTTTAATAAGGAAAATTCTTTAAAAAGAATTCCTAAGTTAATTAACGATCTAAAAGCAGGCAAGTCAATTGCGCTTGTAAGTGATGCGGGAATGCCAGGAATTTGTGATCCCGGAGAAAAGATAGTTAGTCAAGCCAAATCTCAAGGATATGATGTTATTTGTATCCCAGGTGCTTGTGCCGCAATAACAGCTCTCGTATCAAGTGGAATGCCATCTTCTAAATTTATATTCGAAGGTTTTCTTCCTAAAAAAAAAGTTGATAGAGACAAAATTCTTTTTGAAATTAGTAAGAATGAGAAAACAACAATAGTTTATGAATCACCCCATCGTCTTAAGAAATTGTTGAGAGAATTATTAGATTTCTGTGGGGGTGAAAGAGAAATTGTTGTAGCAAGAGAATTAACTAAAAAATTTGAAGAACATGTGGGCAATAATATTGATAGTACAATAGAATTTTTTAAAGATAAAGAAGTGATTGGGGAAATAACAATAGTAATAAAAGGTATTCAAAAAGAGAAAAATGAAGAAATTAATAAGTCAGATTTAAAAAAGGATCTTAATGAATTAACTAATGCAGGTTTAAGTTTAACCGCGGCTTCAAAGTATTTAGCAAAAAAATATGGCATCAAAAAAAGCATAATTTATAATTTAAATTAGAGTTTAAAAAAGTTAAATTTATGTCAGTTATATTAAAAAAAATAGTTTTTGCAACTACTTTCAATTCTTGTTTATTCCTATTATTGATGATTGGGATACAAAATAGCTCCAACAAAAGTAAAGTTAATTTTTTAATAAATGAGACTGTTAAATTACCAATAAGTTTTATTATTGGTTCGAGTTTTATTAGCGGTTCTATAATAGGAAGTCTTTTTAATATGAATTTAACAAATAAAAGTTAATAACTTAAAGAGCTATAAGTTTTTCAGCACTCACAATCCTCGATATTCCTCTTGAAATTAGTATAGGAGAGACGATTCTAAATACATCTGCATTAGGCACCTTAATAACTTTTTGTTCCTTACTACATGCTCTTTTTGCTAACTTTAAATCAAAATATATTTCTATCGTTTTTCTCTGTAAGTCTTCATTTGGGAGGAATTCCCATTCCGGATAATCTTTCAATAATTTTATTTCTAATTCAATATTTTTATCAACAATCATATAAACAGTTTTAGGAAAATCAATTTCTTGTATAGGGATAGAAGACAACTCTTTTCGAGGTACATTATCTATTTCGAAATTCAAAGGAGAAATTTCTATAAATTCATTTCTGGAAAAAATATTATTCTCAGATTGATTAGAATCCAAAATTAAATCATCACTAAATTCATTTTTAGAACTCTTCTTTGACAATTCAAAATCATTTTTTTTCTTTTTATCCTTTTCTAAAAGAGTATTTAATTGATCAGCATTTGTATTTATTTCAACTAATTCTTTATACATTACTTCCCCAAGCTTTTTCTTCAAGTTTCTAGTTATAGTTAATGATGTACAATTAAAATCTTCAGATAAAGCTTCAATAGTTTTACCATTTTTAAAATATTCAGCTATTTCACTTTTTTGTTTTTCTGTAAGTCTTTTAGCCAAATTTTATTTCTTGTTATCTCTACAAATTTTACAATAATTTAGAAGAAAAAATAGATATCATTATAAAAAAATAATTTATAAAGAAGATAACGAATTCTTTGGTCTCAAATACTTAATAAACGTTCAATGTATTTCCTAAAATTAAATCTAAAATTTACTTTAATAAAAAAAAATAACATCCAATAGAAGATTAAAGTTTCAGTTTTATAAAATTATGGGATTAGATCATTAGATTTGTAAACGGATCAGGGAGGTGAAATAAATTTTTAAGTAAAAATAATTTCATACATAATATTGTAGTGTTTCTTTTTGGTAATTTACTTGTTGTGTGTGCTGGGCTGTTTTAAGATAGGTAGGTTATTTGGTTTTTTTATCCAGAGAAAAGTCAAAAAGGTGATATACATCTCTATGAACTTTTTGTTCTGCGACTAACAAGCCCAAAAACCTCTAGCTTCCTTAGCTCAGCTGGATAGAGCAACTGCCTTCTAAGCAGTGGGCCGCAGGTTCGAATCCTGCAGGAAGCGTAAAGTGTTAAAAGATTTTGACTATAGAAATAAAATGTTAACTAATAATTTTCTTAAATATGCAAAAAAAAATTATCTGAATATTGGTAAATATTCTTTTCTTATAGGAGTATTCCTTTTACCCACTGCATTCGTAATATCTGCGTTATTTTTACTATTTTCTTTAGTTTTATCTTTTTCCAAAAGTAAACTTTGTTTTTTAAAAGATAAATTGAATTTATTAGTAATCATTGCGATAGGAATGATCCTATTTAGTTCACTTATAAATAATACAATTTTAATTCCTAGGGTGCTTCCAAATTTAGATAATTCATTTGTATTGCTAAATTTATTCAATTGGATTCCTCCTTTATTAGGCTTTATTGGATTCCAAAGCTATGTAAAAACTGAAGATGATAGATTAATTTTTTCTAAATATTTATTATCTGGAACAGTTCCATTTATAGTAAGTTGTCTTTTTCAACTATTCTTTGACTTACATGGACCTTTTCAAATTTTTAATGGTTTAATTATATGGTTTCAAAAGCCTCTCGAAGTTACTGGAGGGGTTTCAGGATTATTTAGTAATAGAAATTATGCAGGTATTTGGCTTTCAATAAATCTTCCATTTGGAATATACCTCATAAAGAAAAATATAAAATATAAAATTAAAAGTCTTTCCATTCTATTCATCACTTTTCTGATTAGCTATTTAATAATCAATACAAATTCTAAAAATGCTCTGCTCAGTATGATTTCAACCATAATAGTTTTCTTTGGAATAAAGACTTTTTTTATATTTTCAATTGGTATAATTTTCTTTTTTGTCATTCTTAACTTACTGCCAACACTAAATATATTAGAGTTCATACCTGAAACATTTTTAAGAATTAAAAGATTCACATTCTTCATTAATACACCAAGATTAGTAATTTTCAGATCAGCTTTGAATTTTATATTTCAAAGACCTTTTTTAGGTTGGGGATCAGGAACATTCGCTTTAATTTATCTAGCAAAAGACAATATGTGGAATCCACCTTTTGTATTTCATAAATTTCAACATACTCATAATTTATTTTTGGAGATGGCTTTTAATTTTGGCATCCCAATTTCAATATTATTAACTTCAATAGCTTTTTATATTTTTTATAAATCTCTTAAAGTGTTTTACTCTAATGATAAAAAAGATGATTATCAAAATCTAAATAAAGCATGGATTTCAGCAGGTATAGTTATTTTCTTAATCCATTTAAGTGATATGACTTTTTATGATGGTAGAGTCAGTATGTTGATTTGCATCTTATTCTCTGGCTTAAGGTGTATTTCATTAACAAAAAATAATCTGAAAATTTGTAATTAAGAAACTGGTGCATTTTTATGCTTAATAATTTCTGGAGGAATCATAAAAAGAATATTCATCCAAGTGTAATAATAGAAGAATCAGCAATAATAGACAAAGGTGCCACAATAGGAGCAAATACTAAAATATGGCATTGGGTCCATATCTGTTCAGAAGCCAAGATAGGTAAAAACTGTTCTCTCGGTCAAAATGTTTTTATAGCTAATAAGGTAAACATAGGTGACAATGTCAAAGTTCAAAATAACGTTTCTATTTATGATGATGTAACGCTTCAAAGTAATGTATTTTGCGGCCCTAGTGTAGTTTTCACGAACGTTAAAAACCCTAGATCAAAGATAAGAAGAAAAAACGAATATAAAAAAACATTAGTAATGAATGGTGCCTCCTTAGGTGCAAACTGTACAATAATATGTGGGGTTTCAATTGGTAAGCATGCTTTTGTAGCTGCTGGAGCAGTAGTTACTAAGGATATTAAATCATATGCATTGGTTAAAGGAATTCCTGCAAGACAAGTTGGGTGGATTAGTGAATTTGGTGATAACATACCTCTTCCTTTAGAGGGAGAGGCTTCATGGACATGTCAAAAAATGAATATTAAATATTCTTTGAAACAATCAGAAATTTTTGCTGAGAAGATATAGTAGATTAATTTATTGGAATAGCCAAAAATCTTTATTGGATATTATGACTTCGGATAAGAGAGAATTAATAAATAATTTCAAGGAAAATTTATGCAAAAAAGATAAAAGTATTGCGATAGTAGGTCTTGGATATGTCGGTTTGCCTTTGGCGCTTACTTTTGCCGAAAAAAACTTTTCTGTTATTGGAATAGATATTGACAAAAAAAAAGTTGCCAAGTTGAGAAATAAAGAGAGCTATCTTAGACATATCAACAATTCAAGGATCTCTGAAGTCATTCAAAATAGCAAATTTAAACCAACATCAGATTTCTCAGAAGCAGAGAAATGTATAGCTATTATTTTATGCGTACCTACACCTTTAAATAAAAATAGAGAGCCAGACTTACAGTACATAACCACAACATTAAATTCTTTAAAAAAATATTTCCAAAAAGGTCAGCTATTAAGTTTAGAAAGTACTACTTATCCTGGGACGACTGAAGAAGTATTAAAACCATTAATTGAATCTTCTGGTTTTAAAATTGGGAATAATTTCTTCCTTGTATATTCACCAGAGAGAGAAGATCCTGGGAATAAAGACTATTCAACGGGATCTATACCTAAAATCATCGGAGGTATTACCCCAATTTGCAGAGAAATAGGAATTGAATTATACTCCAAAATAATTGAAAGACTTGTACCAGTTTCCTCAACACGAGCTGCTGAAATAACAAAGTTATTAGAAAATATTCATAGAGCTGTAAATATTGGACTTATGAATGAGTTAAAAATCCTGTCCGATAAAATGAATATTGATTTATATGAAATAATAGATGCCGCAGCAACAAAACCCTTTGGTTTTACTCCTTATTATCCAGGCCCTGGTTTAGGTGGACACTGTATACCAATTGATCCATTTTATTTAACTTGGAAGGCTAGAGAATATGGTATGAATACAAAATTCATTGAATTAGCGGGTGAAATTAATGCTTCAATGCCTCAATATGTAATAGAAAAGATTTTTAATTTACTCAATAATAGAAGTAAATCAATAAAAAACAGTAAGATTCTTGTCCTTGGATTATCTTATAAAAAAAATATAGATGACATTAGAGAATCTCCATCCTTAGATATTATTTATGAACTTTTAAAAAGAGGCGCAGTAGTTAAATATAACGATCCATACATCCCAAAATTGCCAAAAGTCAGAAAATATAATTTAGAAATCGAGCATTGCAAAATAACAGCAGATCTTTTAAGTTCCTTCGATTGCGTTTTACTACTAACTGATCATGATGATTTCCCTTATGAATTAATTAAAAAACATAGCAATTTAATTATTGATACTAGAGGAAGATTTACTCTTTCAGAAAATATTTTTAGAGCTTAAGTTTATTTGACTATGAAAGATATAATTCCCAGAAAAATCAACATAGCTATTATTGGATGTGGAAGAATTTGCAAAAAACATATTCTGGCAATTATTAGTGAAAAAGAAAGATGTGAACTTGTTGCAATTTGCGATAATAATGAAAAAAAGATTGAAAATATATCGGATTTTTATAATAGTCAATTAAAAGAGAGAAATTTTCCATCAAAAAATTTAATTAAATTTAATGTTTATGAGGAACTAATAAAGGCAAAATTAAATAACAAAATTGATATTGATTTAATTGTCTTAGCAACCCCAAGTGGTTTACATCCTATACAAACAAAGATTGCAGCAAAATCAGGAATAAATGTTTGTACAGAAAAGCCAATGGCATTAAATCTTTCTGATGCAAAAGAAATGATAAAAGTATGCAAAGAGGCAAATGTAAGGCTCTTTGTTATTAAACAAAATAGACTAAATCCAACATTACAAATTTTAAAAAAGAAAGTAGAGGAAAATAAATTTGGGAATATAGGAATAGTCGATATAAACGTTTTTTGGCAGCGACCCCAATCATACTATGATCAGGATGAATGGAGAGGAACCAAAGATCTTGATGGAGGGGCCCTACTTAATCAGGCTAGTCACTATGTTGATTTATTAGAGTGGATTATTGGACCTTTGGATGGCTTATATGCAAATGTATCAACTATAAGTAGAGATATAGAAGTTGAAGATACTGCAGTTATTCAGTTGAAATGGAAAAATGGTGCACTAGGATCAATGTCAGTAACGATGATAACTTATCCAAAAAATATTGAAGGATCAATTACAATAATTGGTGATAAAGGAAGTGCAAAAGTTGGGGGGATAGCAGTAAATGAATTTGAATATTCTTTTTTTGAAGATGATAGTAACGCGTGTTTAGAAAAATATAACTACAAAACAGAATCTGTTTACGGTTTTGGACATAACTTTTATTATCAAAATATGATTGATAATCTAATGAGTAATACTAAGCCTATATGTGATGGAGAAAGCGGCTTATCAAGCATAAAAATAATTAATGCAGCTTACAAATCTGCCAAAGAACAGAGATTTATAAAATTATCATCTATCTAATTTATGAAAATTTGGATTTTGCAGACTGGAGAATTCCTACAAACAGATGGTGAAAATGTTAGGCCAATGAGGGCTATTAATCTTTCTGAATATTTTCTTAAAAGAGGACATTCAGTAAAACTTTTAAGCTCTGACTTTAGCCACCAAATGAAATTACATAGATATAAAAATTTAACAGTGAAAAAATTAAGCGATAATTTTCAAATAACTCTTATCCCCTCCCCTGGCTATAAATCAAATATAAGTTTTCAAAGACTTTTAGATCATTTTATTCTTGGCATAAATACGTTTAAATATCTTTTTAAAATTAGACCTGAAAACTATCCTGACTTTGTTTTTATAGGTTACCCTCCCATTGAAACAACTTTCTTTTTATCAATTTGGTTGAAATCAAAAAAAATACCATTTTGCGTTGATATAAAAGATCAATGGCCTCATATATTTCTTCAAAAATCAATGGGATTAAAAAGACAAATTATCAAATTAATATTGACTCCATATTTTTATGCCGCAAAATTTTCTTTAAAAAACGCAAATTTCATAACTGCAATAACTCCCAATTTTTTAAATTGGTCTGAAAATTTTTCTAAAAATTTCAATAAAAACAATCGGGTCTTGTATTTAGTTCCCAACATAAAGGAAATTTCACAATTAAAATTAGAAGAAAGTTTACTTTGGTGGAAAAAGCAAATTGGGATAGATATAAAAAAGAAAAATAAAATAATTTTTGCTGGTAATATCAACAACGCCTATGATTTCAATGATCTTATTTCAGCAACGTTATCCCCTAAATTAGAGGATTGTGAATTTGAAATATTAATATGCGGAGATGGAGAATGCATTAGCTTTTTAAAAGAAAAGTTAAAAGAAAAAAGTAATATTTTCTTTCCTGGATGGGTTGACTTAAATCAATTGACAGCAATAAAAAAACTATCAATTGCTACTTTAGCTCCATATAGAAACACACCCGACTTTCAAATGAGTATCCCAAATAAGGTGATTGATAGCTTATCTTTTGGGCTTCCTATTATTACTTCACTAAAAGGCGAATTAGAAAATATAATCAAAAAATATAATGTTGGATATTTTTGCGATAAAAATTCTAAATGGGAAGATCAAATCTTCTCATGTATAAATGATCCTATTAAAAGAGATTCATTATCTTATAATTCTAGAAAACTTTATGAAGAAAAATTCACTTCTGATAATGTGTATGGAGAATTTATTAAATTTATCGAACAAAACTACAAGTCTTTATAAGAGCAAAGAATAATAAAAGCAAGGCAATTATTATGAATAGTGCAGATTTTTAGTTTATGATTAAATAAATTTGGATGCGTTTATAAATATATGAAAGATTCCAATAGTAAAGAAATAGATTCCATAACATCTGAAAAGGAAATTAATATCGATAATTTCTCTAGAGATGAATTATTGGAAATGCTTTCAAAAATGATATTAATAAGAAATGCAGAATATAAAATTGCCAAAGGACGAGAATTTGGATTAGTTGGTGGTCCTGTACATTTAGGGGTTGGTCAAGAAGCTATACCAGTAGGTATCTCTCAATATTTAAATAATCAGGATAAAGTATTTGGGGCCCATAGATCTCATTCTCATATACTTTCCTTAGGTATAGATCTTAAATCATTCTTTTCTGAAATACTTGCAAAATCCTCAGGAATATCAAAGGGGATGGGTGGTTCAATGCATCTTTTTGGAGGTTCAGTAGGTTTTTGTGGATCTGTACCAATAGTTGGAGGAACAGTTCCTCTTGCCGTTGGAACGGCTTTAGCTAGTAAGTTAAAAGAAGAAAAAGTTGTATCTATTTCTTATTTAGGCGATGGCGCAATAGAAGAAGGCATAGTTCACGAAAGTTTAAATTTTGCAAGAATTAATAATTGTCCCGTTATTTTTGTAGTCGAAAATAACTTATTCTCAAGTCATTTAAATATAAAGTTGAGGCAGCCCAAAAAGTTAACGTATAGATTTGCGAAAGCAAATGATATTGAGTCAAAAGTATTAGATGGAAACAACTTAACTTCTATTTGCAAAACGGGCAAAGAATTTATTAGAAGATGTAGAGATGGGGAGGGGCCATTTTTCATAGAAGCACTTACATATAGATGGTTTGGTCATGTCGATTGGAGAGAAGATATTGATGTTGGAATAAATAGATCTGCAGATGATTTAAAATATTGGAAGAAAAGAGATCCAATTTTAAGGTTAAAAAAATCACTTTTAAAAGAAAATTATTTTGGAGAGAATCATTTGATAAACTTAGAGAAAGATATTCAGAAAGATATAGATAACGCATGGGTCGATGCTTTAGGAGAATCTTCCCCAGAATGGAACGAATCCCTAGATTATGTTTTTAAAAGCAATTACAAATGAAAAAGTTTACATATAGCACTGCAATTCTAGATGCATATAATTTTTTATTAAAAAATTATCCTGAAGTATTCGTAATTGGACAAGGTTTATGGAGTCCTTGGTATGTGGGTAATACTATGAAAGATCTAGATAAAAATTTTGGAAAAAAAAGAATTATCGATACTCCAGTATCAGAAGCTGCGGTAACAGGGGCCGCCGTTGGAGCCTCACTTAATGAAATGAAGCCAATAGTTGTTCATCCAAGAATGGATTTTATGATGTACGCAATGGATCCAATAATTAATCAAGCTGCAAAATGGTCTTATATGTTTGGCGGGCAATCAAGTCCATCTATTACTATAAGAGGAATAATAAATAGAGGAGGAGAACAAGGGGCACAACACTCACAAGCCTTACATTCTTTGTTCGCACACATACCAGGTTTAAAAGTAGTCTTGCCATCATCAGTGGCTGATGCTAGAGATCTTTTAATAGCCTCTGTTTTAGCTGATCAACCAGTAATTTATATAGATGACAGATGGCTTTACGATCAAGAAGATCAACTCCCTGAAGCGAAAGAAATCAACCTAGAAAGTATAAATCCTTGTATTTTGCGAGAAGGCAATTCAATAACATTAGTTGGATGTAGTTACTCAACATTTTTACTTAAACAAATAACTAAGAAATTAATTAAAAATAAAATTAATCCTGAAATCATTGATATGAGAATAATTAATCCTTTTCATAGTGAATTAATTACTAATTCAGTCAAGAAAACTGGCCGTTTATTTGTGCTGGATGGAGGATGGGGACCTTGTGGTATATCATCTGAGATAATTTCTTCCGCTGTCGAGAATGTCGAACCTAAATTTTTCAAATCCAAACCTGCGAGGTTAACTCTACCTTTTACACCCGCACCAACAAGCAAAGTTTTGGAAAAAGAATACTATCCAAATGAGAAAAAAATATTAAATAAAATTTTTAAAATTTTTGAAAATAATTTATAATTATTTCTATGAAAATTCCATTCTTCGATTACCCAAGACTTTTTTTAGATAAAAAAGATGAATATATGAATATCTTCTCAGATGTAGCTTCAAGAGGGGCTTTTATTATGCAGGATGACGTAGATATTTTCGAAAAAAATTTATCAATCTTTTCATCTTCAAAATATGCAATTGGAGTAGGTAATGCTACCGATGGTCTTGAAATTTCATGGATGGCATTAAATTTAAGACAAGGTGATGAAGTTATTTGTTGTTCCCATACTATGTTGGCAACTGCATCTGCAATTAAAGTAGCAGGGGGAATTCCAATTCCAGTAGAGATAGGAGATGATAATTTAATAGATCCCGATGCAGTTGAAAACGCAATCACATCACGTACTGTTGGGATAATGCCCACACAGCTAAATGGGCGCACATGTGATATGGAAAGGATTATGCAAATAGCTAATAAATATAAACTTTATGTTGTTGAAGATGCAGCTCAAGCCTTAGGATCAAAATTCAAGGGGAAAAATGCCGGGACATTTGGACACTCATCAGCTATAAGTTTTTTCCCTGCAAAAGTTCTTGGTTGTTTTGGCGATGCAGGTGCCATATTATGCCAAGATGAAACAATTTTTGATAGAGCCTATCAACTTCATGATCATGGTAGAGATAAGAATGGTAATGTTAAATCATGGGGTAGAAATAGTAGAATTGATAACTTACAAGCAGCAATATTAAATTTTAATCTAAAGTCTTATGAAAAAGTAATTGAAAGAAGAAGAGAAATAGCATCTAAATACTTCTCTAAACTTTCGATTTTAGAAGAATTAAAATTACCAGAATCCCCATTTAATAATTCTGATCATTATGATGTTTATCAAAATTATGAGATAGTTGCAAAAAGAAGAGATGAGTTACAGAAATATCTTAGAGATTATGGCATTGGAACATTAGTACAGTGGGGTGGGAAAGCTATTCATCAATGGGAGCATCTTGGTTTCAATTTACATTTACCCAAATCAGAAGCATTTTTTAAAGAATGTATAATGATTCCAATGAACATGTTTATTACTAACGAAGATATAGATTATATATGTCAAAAAATTATTGAATTTTATCGAAAATGAAAAGGGTTTTCGATCTCATATTTTCATTTTTAGGCCTTATTCTCCTCTTTCCGATAATCATAATTGCTTGTTTTGGTATTTATTTACAGGATCAACATACACCATTTTACATTGCAAAAAGAACTGGCAAAAATAATAAAAACTTTAATATGATAAAACTTAGATCAATGATAGTAAATGCTGAGAAAAATAAAGTAGATAGTACATCGAGTAATGATCCTAGAATAACTAAAATAGGTAGGTTTATAAGAAAGTTAAAATTGGATGAACTTTCTCAACTCTTTAATGTTTTTATTGGGGAAATGAGCTTAGTAGGTCCTAGACCAAATGTTAAAAGAGAGACTGATCTATATACGAAAGTTGAAAAAAATCTTTTAAGAGTTAAACCTGGCATTACTGATTTTGCCTCAATTATCTTTTCAGATGAATCGGAAATTTTGAAAAATGTTGATGATCCTGATATTTCTTATAACCAACTTATTAGACCATGGAAAAGTAGATTAGGTCTTTTTTATATAAAAAAACAATCAATACAGCTAGATATTTTGATTATTATTTTTACAATTTTAAGTTTTTTCTCAAGAGAATTTTCTCTTATCTTAATTAATAAAACTCTGTTAAAACTTGATGCTCCAAAAGATTTATGTAAGTTATCACTTAGAAAAGATAAACTTAAACCTACACCTCCTCCAGGTTCTAATGAAATCGTTGTTACAAGAGAAACCTGAATAATTAATGGAATTTTTAAAGAAAATTATAAAAAGACTTAGGTTAGATTCTTTACTTATTCCTAGTATTGATTTTCTTTTAATATATTTTGCTTGCCAACTAGGAATACGTTATAGAAATATTTCTTATGAAATTATAAGATCAGATTTAAGAGGCTTCCCCGATGATTACGCATGGATATTATGGATTGCACCATTTTTGGGGGTTTTCATATTCTCTTTATCAAACCAATACAAATCATTATTTGGTTTATTTACAACAAAGAACATATATAAATTATTTTGGTATTCTTTATTTTTTCTAATAATTTTAGCTTTTATTGGACAAATATTTTTATTTAAAATCCCAGATTTTAAAGCTTGGATTGTATTATATTTCATTGTTGTTTCTGCTACTTCATTTTCACGTTTTATATATAAGGATACTTTTCAAAAAAGAATTTCTTTAAAATCTAAAAATGCAAAATCTATTGCCATATATGGAGCTGGCGGAGCAGGTAGGCAACTTCAGGCCTCCTTGAGAATATCTAACCTATATAACGTCAGTTTCTTTATAGATGACGACTCAAGTTATTGGTACAGAGAAATCAATGGAATTAAAATATTTCCTCCTGAATGTTTAAAAGATAAAGTAAAAAATATTGATCAGATTTTTTTAGCAATTCCATCACTTCCTCCAAAAAAAAGAAAGAAAATTCTAAATTCATTACAGAAATTTAATATCAAAATCTCTTCCATACCATCAATAAAAGAAATAACAAAGCAGAAATCAATAATAGATTCTTTAAAACCAATTGATGTTGAGGATTTACTTGAGAGAGATGCTGTAGATCCTTACATTCATCTACTATCAAAAGACATTAAAGGAGCAATAATTTGCATTACTGGAGCAGGAGGTTCTATAGGCGGCGAATTAACAAGGCAAATAATCGAATTAAATCCAAAGAAAATAATCTTGCTGGACAATTGTGAATCAAATCTTTACCAAATAACATCAGCGGTTGAAGGCTTGAATTTTCGTAGCATAAAAATAACACCGGCCTTAGGCGATTGTTGTAATTTAGAATTTCTAAAGAACCTATTCAGAAAAGAAAAAGTTGATATTGTTTTTCATGCAGCAGCATATAAGCATGTTCCATTGGTAGAAATAAATCCCATAAATAGTATAAATAATAATGTTTTTTCTACCCTCAATATATGTATTGCCTCAAAGAAACTTTCTTTAAAAAAGGTTTTGATGATCTCATCAGATAAAGCTGTAAGACCTACAAATATAATGGGCGCATCTAAAAGACTTTCTGAAATTATTGTTCAAGCATTTGCTCATGATGCTGAAAAAAATTCGCTTAATAAAAAAGAAAAAAAAACATGCTTCTCCATGGTTAGATTTGGAAATGTTCTTAGTTCATCAGGATCAGCAGTTCCACTTTTTATTAAGCAAATTTCCTCTGGGGGTCCAGTAACTCTTACTCATCCTCAAATAACGCGTTACTTTATGACGATTAAGGAAGCCTCACAATTAGTTATTCAATCTTCAGCCATGGCTCAAGGAGGAGAGGTATTCCTATTAGATATGGGTAAATCTATATGTATAAAAGATCTTGTTATTAAATTAATTAAATTGAGTGGACTACAATTGAGAGATGATTCAAATCCTAATGGCGATATAGAAATTAAGATTACTGGATTGAGACCTGGTGAAAAATTATATGAAGAATTACTAATTGATGCTCAGGCAGAAAAGACAGACCATCCTTTAATATTTAGAGCGAAAGAAAAATTTATTCCAATGGATGAAATTATCCCAAAATTAGAAAATTTAAAAAAATTGATTAACGAAAGAAATAAAGATCAAATTTTAAAAACCCTGAATGAATTAGTTAAAGAATGGCAAAATCAAAATGAATTAAACTAGATCCATCAGCTTACCCATTTTCTTCATTTCATTACTAATATCATTTCTTTCTAATATTGTTTCTCTAGCCCTAATTCCAATTTTTTTCCATAAATGTTTTCTATCTATAGCTTTAATAATTGTATTATATAAGCTTTTTGAACATCCAGTTTTAAATAAGAAGCCATTATAACCATTAGAAATCCATAATTTATTTTCTCCACTATCGGAGACTATTACAATTTTTTGACAAGCCATAGCTTCAGCTATGCTTGAAGCTATCCCAGCATCAGATAAAGAAGTAGAGATAAACAAATCATGCTTATTTAGGAGTTCAGGTAAAGTCTCATAATCATATTTTCCTATAAATCTAACTTTTTTTATTAATCCTAAATCATTAGACTTTTTGATTAACTTTTCAGTTTGAGATCCATAACCAGCAATAGTTAGTGCGAAATCTATATTATTATTTTTTAAATTTTTTGATGTATTTATTAAAGTCTCCAAATTATAAATTTGTTCATGATTTCTTGTTGAAATGATATTTATTGATTTCTCATCTATATAATTAGATATTGATCCAACAAAAAAAGAAGAATCAATTCCAAAATTAATTATTTTTGGATTAGCTATAGGAGAGATTTTCGAAATAAGTTTGGATATATGTATTGCATCACAGGTAATTAAACTAGCCTTGAAAAAAATAAATTTCATTATTAAAGTATTTATAAACTTTCTAGAGCCAAAAATAATATCTGAACCCCAAGGAGTAACAATGAAAGGAATATTAAATAAAATTGGTATTATTGCGAAGATTCCATATGTTCCTACTGAATGTATATGAATTAGATCAAAATTGTTTTTTTTCTGAAGTTTTCTAATCTTAAAAATACATTTTATAATTCTAATTAATCTAAATTTGTTTTTACCAGATATAGAAAAAATACTAATTTCATTATTAATTTCGTATTGAAATTTCTCATAAGAAAACCAGAAGTAATTATTATTAGGATAAAGAGATTTAATTTTTTCAATCCATTTTTTACTATGAATTGAATTCCCTGGTGCTAAATATAGAATCTTCATTAAAACTTATTTGTAATGGCATCTATTAGCCAATATTCTCTTTAAATATTTTAAAGTTTCTTTGATTGGCTTGCAAATAATTGCAAAATGCATAAATACAAAATGATAGAATTGCAAAATGAATAGAAAAATTATCAACTAAAAAAATTATAAAAAGTAAGCCTAAAGAAAGAATTGATGAGAGTATTTCAATTTTAACAATATTAATATTATCAGTTAAAGCAAAAGCAAATGGTTGTGATAATTGATAAGCACCTAAAAATCCGTAAGCTAAAAAAGCCATAAAAAGATCAATAGAGCTAATTGTGAATGGATAAAAATTCAAATTATTTTTAAATACTAATTTTAATAATATTAAAATAAAAGGGATTAGTATTGATAAATAGATAAGATTTAAAGATAATTTTCTAGTTTTTTGATAAGCTATTTTTTTTTCATTTATTGCCTTATTACTTATATATGGATAGAAAGTAAATCCAACAAATGCTGTTAAAGATAATAGAGTTGCTCCTGCTGAAATAGCTAAAGAAAGCTGCCCTACTCCATCTAATCCCATATTTGAAAGTGTAATACTTCTAAGAAGGAAAAAGAATAATGAAGCTGTTAAGGTTGCGAAAACAGACTTTCTTGAAAGTGAAAACAGACTCTGCAAATAAGGCTTGGGACTAAAAAATAAACTTAAATTTAAATTTTTTCTTATTAAGAAAATAATTTTAAAACTATAATATCTATATAAAAATAAAATGATAGTTATACATGAAATGATAAATGTTATCGAATATAAATTTATTATTAGATTAATATCATTTTTTATAATGCCTACAAATGCAAAAATACGTGGCAAGATTCTTAGAATTAAAATATAGTTTGCAAAACTAAAATTCTTTATACTTCTATATGTATAAAGAACAAATTCTAATAATAATTCCGAGAATCCTATAATTAGAATCAATATAAAAATATTTAAATTCAAAACATTATTGAATAAAATATTTGATACGAAGTCCTTAAAAAAAAGTAAAAATATAGAAATAATTAGTCCAGTTAATAATATAAATAAAGCTGACTTAAAAATAAATTCATATTTTTCCTCTGAATTATTTATTCTTGGAACTATAGCTATGATTCCATTAGGTATATTGAAGCCTACTAAAGAGGTAAAAAGAGATACCGAAAACATTACCTGAGACCAAAAGCCAATATCTTTATAAGAGAGAATGCTTGCCATTAATGCTGTCATTAAAAAACTTATAATTTTTTCAATTATTAATAGGGATCTACTTATTAGCGTCTTATTAAAATAAGAATTAAATATAAAATTATTATTTCTAAGATTTTCTTTCATAAGATAAATTTGACTATTTATTTTTATTTATTTGTAAATATAGAAATTGCATTTACTTTAATCTTATCTGAGATTATCTTAAAATCTATAAAAAGAATTTTAATTTACAAGTGTTAAAACAATTTAAGAATTTAATTATAAATCAAAAGTTTTATTGGATATTAAGACATTTAATAAAGCCAAATATTTGGTCAACTTACTATAGAGATTCGCCATCCAAAAGAAGAGATTTTTACTCTAAATTCATTCAGCAATATAACCTCAAAGCTATTTTTGAATTTGGTTGTGCAAGTGGGCCTAATTTATTTAGTATGGATAAAAATGTCCCTTGGAATTTATCCTATTTTGGATACGATATAAGTTCAAAAGCAATAAAGTTTGCAAAAAAAAAGTCACAAAAAGATTCCTATTTTTTTACTTCAAAAATCAGTCCAAAACTAATTAATTCAAAGCTAGATAATTGGAAAATTAAAAAATTTGATTTAGGAATATATGATCGAGTTTTATATCTTCTAAGTGAAAATGAAATAAAAAAACATTTTGAAAATTATAAAGATTACATGAGGTATTTAATTATTGACGACTTCCATAATTCAGAAACTACAGAAAAAAATGATGCATATTTTTCAAAGAATTATGAAATAATTTTATTAGAATTTGGCTTTAATTTAAAGAAAAACGAACCTTCAGAACATATTATTGGAAATGATGAATTTTTTATAAGAAATGCAAGAAGATTAATATTTGAAAAAGAGAAATAATTTTTATAACTTTAGAAACTAGGAATAATTTTTCGTAAAGTATTATTATTTTAAAATGATAGAATTTATTAATATGAATTTTAATTTATCTAACAAAAAAACCATATTAATTATAGGTTTTCCATGGCCTTATTCATATGGAGGTCATAGAACTACAAAATTATGCAGGGAACTTTCCAAAAACTACAATGTTATCTGCTTAAGTAGACCGCTATTTAGATATCTCGATAAATTAAGCTTAGAACCTTTTAAGATATATCAAACCAAGGGTCCTACTACAATTTATGATCCAATTAGATTTACTTTCAGTATATTATCAAAATTAATAAAAAAGAAAAAGAATAAATTATTTATAGATTCAGGACTAGTAAATCAGATTAACGAAAATAATAATTTCCATCCTTTAATTAAATTATTTATTAGATTTTCTTTAAAAATAAAATTTTATTTTGAAAATTTTATTGCTATCCCAGATGATCATTGGCCTTGGATAATTTCTGCGCGCCCACTAACAAAACATTTATGTCAAAGATATAATCCATTCCTTATTATAAGCTCTTATCCTGTTTCTTCTCATTTAATAGCAGCAGAAATCAAGAAATCCAATCCAGAAATTAAATGGATTGCAGAATTTCCTGATTTATGGAGTCAAAATCATATTTATCCATATATGAAATTGAGACAAAATATTGATAAGATTCTAGAAAAAAAAGTATTAAAAAAATCAGATAAAATAATAACTTGTCAGCCTGGATGGGCAAAAGTATTAGAAAATCTCCATGATCCAAAAATTGAATACATTCCTCATTGTACGGATCTAGAAATGCATAATGAAAAGAGAAAAAAAATCACTAAAAATAAAATTTTTATTATTAGGTATCTTGGTACTTTATATAAACAACAAATACCCTATCTCAGATTGTTCATGAATTCATTTGAGCAATTTATTGAAAATATTGAAGCAAACAAAATAGAGGAAATTAAAGTAAGTGTTGAATTTATTGGAACTAGCTCAAGCGATCTAGAAAATCTTATAAAAAGAAATAAATATAGCTCGTATTTTAAAGTATTACCAAAAGTTTCTTATGAAGAATCATTAAACCTTATGCATAGTGCAAAACTTTTATTTCTACCTTTATATGTTCATAATAATAAGTTAGTTAATTGGTTTTCTTCAAAAATAATCGAATATATTGGATCTAAGAATCAGTGTTTAATAATTGGAGAGCAATGTGAAGACTTCAAATTACTAATAAATAATTATCCTTTACTAAATACTGAAGAGAAATGTCTAGAAACTCTACTAAAGTCATACAATAATTACTCAGAAACTGAAAATGAATTATCTATTGGAAAAAAAATTGATATTGAGCAATTCTCAATTAAAACTATGTCAAAAAGGTTTCTTAATTTGAAAACTAATCTCTTAGAAGAATCGCAAAGATAATTTTATAGATTTAATAATAAGAAAAGAATTAAGAAAATTGCCAATAATCATATAATCTTTTATAAAGAAGATTTTCCAAATTGAATATAGAAAATACAAAGAGCAAACTTAAATATTTACTTTTTCTTCCATTACTTATTTATTTTGGGAAAAGAAGCCTTATTGCCTATGATGAAGGATTTTACGCTTTGCAAGCAAGATGGATAATTGAAAAATCTAATTGGATTGGTCCAATGTGGTGGGATGAAGTGACTTCAGATAGGACAATTGGAATTCAGTTTTTAATTGCCATATCAAAGAAATTATTTGGAGATTCAATATTTGTAATTTACATCCCAATTATTTTTGCTGCTATTTTAATGATTTATTGTACTTATCAATTACATAAAGAATTAATAAAAGATAAAAATCCAATTTATTCAGCATTTATTTTATCCACAACATTTCTATGGATAAATTATGCACATATGGCTACTCAAGATATCGTTTTTTCATCATTAGTATCATTAGGCTTAGTATCTACAATAAAAGCCTATAAAACTAATAATAAAAATCAAATATTAATCTCAGGATCTTGGATAGGTCTCGCATTTATGATGAAGACATATTTAACAGCTATACCTTTATTAGGACTATTTCCTTTTTTAATTAGATCAAAATTAATTTATAAAAGGAATTTCTGGGTCGGTACTATTTTGGGATTCATGCCTTTTTTGTTATGGAGTTATAAATACATCCTTTTATACAGCTTTTCAACTTATAGTGGTCTTTTTGAAAAATTAATTTTTCTCTCTAAGAATAATCATTTTACTAATCCTTTCTATTATTATTTATGGAACTTATCAATTAATATTTTTCCATGGACAATTCCTTCTTTTGTTGGGTTATTTAAAGCATCAAGAGTTAATATAATTTCAAGGTATTTTTTATTCTATTACCCGATTTTTATTTTAGTCTTACTTAGTTTATTCTCTACTAAAACACCTTATTATCCTATACAGATTCTATCCTTAATATCTATAAATACATATATTGGAATTAAATGCTTTATTGAAAATAATAATAAAAATATTATCTTTTATCTTGAGAAAATCAACTTCCTTATTATTCCTATATTAACTATTGCATTTATCCTAATTATAAATTTTTCAGAAATAATATCTCTAGATAATAGAACTAAACCTTTTATTTTTATAGGAGCAGGGTTATTTAGTTTGATATGGATAACATATAATCTCCTCAAAAATAAAAAAAGAAAATTAAATTTCGCAATTATAGGACCTTATCTTTTGATTTTATTTCTAGTACAATCTGGTCTCATAACAGATAAATCAAAAGAATTAAGAATTGCAATTGAAAATTTAGTTAAAAATGAAAACCTATCAAACATATCAATTGAAATCATAAAACCTGAATTTAATGATGATGAAGTATTATCCAAAATAATAAAAATAATGGTTAAAACACCCAAGATTGGGAAAAGAAGATTAGATAATTTAAGTGTATTGAGCGGGGACAGTTATGCTTGGACAACAAAAGATTTTAATAAAAATATTAAACTAAAAAAATACCAAATTGTAAATGAAGACAAAGTATTCTATCCCTGGAAATTAATTTATAAGAAATGATTCCATTTTTAAAAAATCTGAAAGATAAAATTAAGAAATTCGTTTTTAAAAGTAAACCTTTTTTGAAAAAAATTATTATGAGTAATATCTTGTTGATAAGATAAGACAAATTTGAAATCAAATTTAATGACATTTGAAATTAAAAATATATGTTGTATTGGAGCAGGATATGTTGGTGGGCCTACAATGTCTGTTTTGGCAGATAAATGTCCAGAAATTCAAATTAATGTAGTGGATCTCAATGTATCGAGGATAGAGGAATGGAACTCTGATGATTTATCTAAATTACCAATATATGAACCTGGATTAAAAGAAATAGTTAAGAGATGTAGAGGTAAAAACTTGCATTTCACATCTGAAGTTTATGAAAACATCTCAATTGCAGATATGATTTTTATTTCTGTTAATACTCCTACTAAGACTAAAGGAATTGGAGCAGGACAAGCTAGTGATACCAAATGGGTTGAAGCATGTGCCAGAGATGTTGCAAAATTTGCTAAGGGTTATACTATCGTAGTCGAAAAAAGCACCTTACCTGTTAGAACCGCAGAAGTTATCAAGACAATTCTTGAAGCATCTGAATCATCTAAGGGCAGAAATAATTCAGAGCCTGTAACTTTTGATGTTTTATCTAACCCAGAATTCCTTGCTGAGGGTACTGCTATCAAGGATCTAGAATTTCCTGATAGAGTTTTAATTGGCGGAGACAATCAAAAAGCTATTAATACTTTGAGTGCAATCTATAGAAAATGGGTCCCAAGCAAAAAAATATTACATACCAATATATGGAGTAGTGAATTAGCTAAATTAACTGCGAACGCTTTTTTAGCTCAACGAATAAGTTCTATTAACTCCATAAGTGCTTTATGTGAAGCGACTGGAGCTGATATCAGAGAAGTTTCTAGAGCGATAGGATCTGATAGCAGAATTGGATCCAAATTTCTAGAATCTGGACCAGGTTTTGGTGGAAGTTGTTTCAAAAAAGATATATTAAATCTAGTATATTTATCGAACTACTTCGGACTACCTGAAGTTGCAAGATTTTGGGAGGAGGTTGTTAATATTAATATATGGAATCAACATAGAATATCACAGTTAGTTGTTAAGAAATTATTTGGAACTGTATCAGGCAAAAAAATATGTATTTTAGGTTTTGCATTTAAACCAAATACAAACGACACAAGAGAATCATCATCTATACAAATTTGTAAAGATTTGATTGAAGAAGGCGCAGAGCTTTTTATTCATGACCCTAAAGTTACCCCTAAACAAATATCAAAAGATTTAGGTATGGAACAATCTAAAAAGGATAAAATTTATAATGGAGAAGGTAGATGGTTTTTTATAGATGATATTGATTCTGAATTTGTAAATGCAGATGCTGTAGTAATCCTTACTGAATGGGATGATTATATGAAAATTAATTGGGCTTCCGCAGCATTTTTGATGAGAAAACCTGCCTGGATTTTTGACGTAAGATCGATAGTGAATCCAAAAGAAATAATTAAAAATGACTTTAATTTATGGAGGATAGGGGATGGAACTCTTTAAGAATTTGATATCAAAAAATTCTTGAATAATATATTTTTAAAGTTATGCAGAAGAAAATTATATAATTTTCTAAAAGTAAAATTTATTTAAGTGATTAAGAAAAAAGTTTTATTTAATTAAGATTATTACAGGGCAAGTTCGATGTTATCTTGCTTAATTATTATTGAATCAAGTATATGAAGTTCATGGGATCAGATAAGGAAAAGAAGTTTTAATACCTCAAGAATAGATTATTTATATCAGAATCCTCGAATTAAATAGAAGATTTATGCTTCATTATGGTGATTTAAGAAAGTACTAATTTAATTCACCTCATTAAAGAGGTTAAACCTAATATGATTTACAATTTGGAGCAAAAAGTCATTTAGCAGTTAGTTTTTTTTAAACGGTCTAGAAAAACCATATATTTGTTAAAAATTTAAACTTATTCACCTGATCAACTTTGAATCTTTAAAGTCAATTTTTAGAGGGTTTTCTATAGTAATCAGACTTAAAATAATCTTTATACCACTTTGCGAAAAGATGAATACCTTTATTAAAAGACGTACTTGGATGGTAATTTATCCATTCACTTAGTTTTGTTATATCGGCGAAGGTTGATTTAACATCGCCAGGTTGCATAGGTCTCATTTTTTTTATAGCACTAATACCTAATTCATCCTCTAATTTTTCAATAAAGCTCATGAGATTAATTGGATTATTACTTCCTACATTGAAAATCCTATGAGGAGCGAAAGAAGTTGATGGTTCTGGTCGATGGTCATAAAAGCTTTTATTTGAGATTGGTTTTTTCAAACAACATTTATAAATAGCCTCCACGATATCAGATATAAATGTAAAGTCTCTTGACATATCTCCATTATTAAAAACATTTATGGGTTTTCTATTTAAAATAGAATCCGCAAAAATCATTGGAGCCATATCTGGTCTTCCATAAGGTCCATAAACTGTAAAAAATCTTAAACCTGTTGAAGGAATTTTAAAAAGATGACTATAAGAATGTGCCAACATTTCATTAGATTTTTTTGTTGCTGCATATAAGCTCAAAGGATGATCTACACTATGATCTTCACTGTAAGGCATTATTATATTTCCACCATAGACAGAACTACTAGATGCATATATTAAATGTTCAACATTAAAGTTTCTACAACCTTCTAATATATTTAGGAAACCTAAAAGGTTACTTTCTAAATAAGTATCAGGATTTTCTAAGGAATACCTTACTCCCGCTTGGGCGGCCAAATTAACCACTAAATGGGGATTATATTTTTCAAAAATTTCATTTACTTTATTTTTATCCTTTAAATCTACTTTTAAAAAATGCCATAACCTATTTTCATCTTTTTGATTAAGAATTTCAATTCTTCTTTTTTTTAAGGCTGGATTGTAATAAGAGTTCAAATTATCGATACCGATGATATTTATTTCCCCTTCTTTTAACAATCTTTCGGCAAGAGCATAACCGATAAAACCTGCTGCGCCAGTAACAAGAATATTTTTACCTCTTAAATTCATAAGCATTAAATGTTTATTAATAGGTAATTTATAAATTCTTTTACTATAACTTAGAGTTAATAAAATAAAAATTTTTTTTAAAAAATTAATTTAAAAAAAATTAAAAATATTTATCTTCCATAATTATCTTTAAATCTATAAATATCATCTTCACCTAAATAAGATCCACTTTGCACTTCAATTAGAATTAAATCTAATTTACCAGGATTTGAAAGACGATGTTTAGAACCGAGAGGAATATATACACTTTCATTCTCCGACAATAATTTTTTACTTTCATCAATCTGAACCAAAGCAGTGCCTTTTACAACAATCCAATGCTCAGAACGATGATGATGCATCTGTAATGAAAGTGAAGATCCTGGATTGACAGTTATTTTCTTAACCTGCCACCTTTTATCTTGCGCAATAGAAATATAGTTTCCCCAAGGCCTATAAGCTTGTTTATGTGATTTAGCCTCTTGATATCCATTTTCATTTAATGATTTAACTATAGATTTAATTTTTTGTGAATCTGATTTTGTTGAAACTAAAATTGAATCACTAGTCTCAATTATTATTAAATCTTCAACTCCCAAACAAGCAATAATTCTATTTTCGCTCCTAACATAACAATTTTTTATATTATTACTGATCACTTTACCACTTATGAAATTTCCATTTTTATCTTTTTCCTCATTTTCCCACAACGCCTGCCAACTGCCTATATCACTCCAGCCTGCACTTAATGGCAGAACACTTCCAAAAGAAGTTTTTTCCATAATTGCATTATCAATAGATATTTCTTGACATTTTGAGAAATAATTTTCATTTAATCTGAGAAAATCCAAATCAGATTCTGCAAATTCTAATGATTTATGACAAGACTCTAATATCTTTGGCGCATACTTAGTAAATTCACCAATAATATTACTTGCTTTAAACATAAACATTCCACTATTCCAAGAAAAGTGTTTATCTAAAATTAATTTTCTTGCTAATTTAATATCAGGTTTCTCTATAAATCTAATTATTGAAGAAGACTTTATGTCAGTTGTAAGTTTTTCAGCCGATTCAATATAACCAAAACCTGTTTCTGGGGAAGTTGGAATTATTCCAAAAGTTACTAATTTTCCTTTACAAGCAACTTCATAACCTTGTTTAACAACTTCGACATATTTATCAACATTTTGAATAGAGTGATCAGCAGCTAAGACAAACAAAATTGAATCTTTCAAATCATTTTTTGATCTAATAGCTCCAACAGCCACTGCAGGTGCGGTATTTTTCGCTTCAGGCTCAAGAATAATTGACTTTGGTTTAACATTTATTTCCCTTAATTGCTCAGCTACAATAAATCTATGCTTCTCATTACAGATTAAAATTGGTGATTCTATATTTTTCAGCTTTTTGAGTCTTAAAATTGTATTCTGTAAAAGAGATTGATTATTATTACCAACTAATTTTAAAAATTGCTTAGGAAAACTTTCTCTTGATAATGGCCAAAGCCTTGATCCACTACCCCCACAAAGAATAACTGGTTGTAATTTTAATTTTTCCATTAAAAATAATATTAATATCAGTAATTCTTTTTATTTCAAAATAACATAGTTTATCTTAAACAAACTTATTTGATCTTTAACAAGATAATTTTCCTTCATATTTTACTAAACTCAAATAAACTAAAAAAAAACATTAAATAATAAACTTTTTTAAAACTCATATTCTTAGAGTATTTGTCTTAAGTTCATTTTTAAAACCGATAATTGAATCTTTAATACCATCACTAAATTTAATCTTAGGTTCCCAACCCAAATTAATAATATTTGAAACATCAAGTTGCTTCCTAAACATTCCATCTGGCTTTGATTGGTCCCAGATAATTTTTCCACAATAGCCTATTTCTTTTGCAATCAAATTAGCTAATTCTTTTATAGAAATATCATTCCCTGTTCCAACATTTAAAAAAGGGAGTGTTTGATTGCGAGAATCTTTTGGGGCTTCTGGAAGTGAAGGATGCCAATTTTTCAGAACAAAAACAACCGCTTCGGCTAAGTCATCAACATGTAAAAATTCTCTTCTAGGGTTACCAGTACCCCAACATGTTACTTCATTTAAATTATTTTCTTTCCCTTCATAAAATTTTCTTATTAAGGCAGGCAAAACATGAGAAGAAGATAAATTATAATTATCGCCTGGACCATATAAATTTGTAGGCATTAAACTTATTGCATCAAATCCGTATTGCTTCCTAAGCGCCTGACATAATTTTATACCTGCAATTTTTGCTAGCGCGTACCATTCATTTGTGGGTTCTAATTCTCCCGTTAATAAATATTCTTCTTTAATTGGTTGGGTTGAAAATTTTGGATAAATACAACTACTACCAAGAAAAAGTAATCTATTGACATTATTTAACCAAGAAGCCTCTATTAAGTTATTTTGAATTTTTAAGTTCTTTAGTAAAAAGTCAACAGGATATTTATTATTTGCATTTATTCCACCAACTTTTGCGGCTGCGATTATCACAATATCTGGTTTGTAGTTTTCAAACCACTGTCTTACTTTATTTGCATCCTCTAGATTTAAGTCTTTTTTTGTGACTGTAATTATATTCTTGTAACCTAAATTATCTAACTTCCTAAATATTGCACTACCTACCATTCCTTTATGGCCTGCAATAAATACTTTTGAGTTTAATAGAAGATTTTTTTGCAAAAGAATTTCTTGTATAAATTTATTTTAAATCAAAGTTAACATTTGTATTAATGCATAAGTAACTTTTTTTAATTTACTAAGCCTTTGCATACCTCCAAATCATATTTGATCATTTCTTCAATCATTTCTTCAAGGCGGATTTTAGGTTCCCATCCTAATTCTTTTCTAGCTTTAGAGGAATCTCCTATTAAAGCTTCAACTTCAGCGGGGCGAAAATACCTTTTATCAATTCTTACAACAATTTCTCCTGTGTCTTTTCGTTTTCCAACTTCATTTAATCCTTCTCCTTCCCAAATTATTGCAGATGAATTTTCGTTCTTACTCCAACCTAGCTTTTGAGCTGCAATTTCTACAAATTGCCTAATGGATTCGCTTCTTCCAGTAGCAATTACAAAATCCTCTGGAGTATCTTGCTGTAACATTAACCATTGCATCTCGACGTAGTCTTTTGCGTGACCCCAATCTCTTAATGAATCAAGATTACCTAAATAAATACAATCATCCAAACCACAATGTATCCTTGCTAAACCTCTAGTAATTTTTTTAGTTACGAAAGTCTCGCCTCTTCTAGGACTCTCATGATTGAATAAAATACCATTACAAGCAAATATTCCATAAGATTCCCTATAATTGACTGTTATCCAATAAGCATACATTTTGGCCACCCCATAAGGGCTCCTAGGATAAAAAGGTGTTTTTTCAGTTTGCGGAGTTTCCTGAACTTCACCATATAACTCACTAGTACTTGCTTGATAAATTTTTGTTTTATTTTCAAGTCCTAAAATTCTTATAGCTTCTAATATTCTTAATGTTCCTAATGCATCACAATTAGCCGTATATTCAGGTGTCTCAAAGCTTACTGCCACGTGACTTTGTGCCCCTAAATTGTAAATTTCATCCGGTTGAACATCTTGAATAATTCTTATCAAATTCGTAGAGTCTGTTAAATCACCATAATGAAGAATAAAATTTTGGTTTAATTCGTGAGGGTCTTGATAAAGATGATCGATTCTCGATGTATTCAGACTACTAGACCTTCTTTTAATCCCATGAACTTGATATCCCTTATTAAGTAAAAATTCTGCAAGATAACTACCATCTTGGCCAGTAATTCCAGTAATTAATGCAATTTTTTTAATATTCTTGTCATTCATATCAGTGCTAAAGTTCATAGAAAAAATTTGATTAGGTATATTTGTTTACCTTTGCATAAATCCAAAGATAAACTTATTTATTTTTTATTCTATTTAAGTAGGAACATAAGAAATAACCTTATTAACGTAATAAAAGAATTCAATCAAAAATCTTAATATATACCCTATAAAAAAGGAACTCTAAATTGACTTTTTTAAATATAAATTAATTCTTATAAATCAATTTTTAAAGTTACTTTTATACCATCTCCATCCATCTTTACACATTTCATTTATTGACTTTTTTGGGTACCAATTCATAATCTTTTTTGCCTTAGTGTTATCAGCAAAACATACCCCTACATCTCCTTTCCTAGGTTGTTCATATTCATAAAATATTTTACATTTATTCACTTCCTGAAAAATAGATAATAATTCAAGTACACTTGTACCTTTACCAGTCCCTAAATTAAAAGCATTTATTTCAGGATCATGAGACAGAAGATGATTGTAAGAACAAATGTGTCCTTCAACTAAATCCATAATATGAATATAATCCCTGATACAAGTACCATCTTTTGTAGGCCAATCATTACCATAAATTTTAAACGCATTGTTCTCCCTAATCGCAACTTCACAAATTTTTGGAAAAATATTTGTTGATTCTTCTAAAGGTGATTCTCCAATTAATCCGCTAGGGTGTGAGCCTATTGGATTAAAGTATCGCAATAAGATAATCCTCCAAGAATTTGGTTTACTGTTGAAAACATCTATTAGAAACTTTTCAATTGTAGCTTTTGTATTCCCATAAGGATTTATTGGTTCAATCCTTTCAAATTCTTTAATAGGACTTATTGAATTTTTTCCATATACTGAAGCACTACTACTAAAAATAAAATTGAAGCAACTATAACTATTCATTACCCTAATCAAATTAATTGTTCCTAAGAGGTTTGTTTCCCAATATTCCATTGGGAAATTAATAGATTCATTTACTGACTTTTTCCCAGCGAAATGAATTACACCACCAATTGGTTTTGAATTCAAAAGTGCATCTGAAAATACATTTTCTATATTTTTTATATTCCGAATATCACCTTTATAAAATTTAAATATATTCTTAAAACCTTTTGAATTAAGTGATTTACTATATTCCTTAATTATTTCAAGTGTCTTTTCAGAACTATTTATTAATGAATCTAGAACATATACGTTATATCCTCTTTCAAGTAATGTAAAGCAGGTGTGGATCCCTATATAACCAATACCACCAGTCACTAAAACATTATTACTTGACATTGATAAGAATTTAATTTTTCTTCTCTTTAAAAAACTTTAGCTTAAATGTAAAGAAGTTTTTAACTAATTGATTAAATATTTCGAGATTTAAATACTAAAATAAGTTTTAACTAAAAATATATTATTTGATTAGATTATTTTGTTCGATTTAAATTTTTAATATTTTTGTTTCTTTTTTTTCTACATTTAATTTAAAATAAGGCTAAGTTCTTTTTAGAATTAAAAACTTTTTTTTAATTTAAATTTTAATATTTTTACTAAGTCTTAAATATGAGAACCAATTTACAGAAATTAATTATTTATGAATTAAATGAAGTGCCAATAAAGGTTCTTAAAAAATACATAAAAATTTTTCCTCATTCAAATTTTGCATATATTTGCAAAAAAGGGGTTCTCAAAAATACTTACACTACAGATGATGGAGAATTACACCCTTGGAGTACTTGGCCAACAGTTCACAGAGGAGTTAATAATAAAATTCATAATATCAGATTTATAAATCAAAATTTAAATAGTGCAAAAAAATGGCCTCCAATTTGGGAAGTCCTAATCGAAAATGAAAAATCAATAGGTATTTTTGGTTCGTTACAATCATATCCGCCCATTAAAAATAGATTTGTATCTTTTTATTTACCTGATACTTTTGCTCCAGATATAGATGCTTATCCAAAAGTTCTAGAAATATTCCAAGATTTTAATTTAAGTTTAACTGAGAAAAATAAAGCCATCTCAAGAACTATCTCTTCTAAAGAAATATATAAGTTTCTGAAATTAATTGTTTTAGGAACATTTAGATTTAAAACAATACTAAAAGTTTTTAATCAAGTCATTTATGAAATTTTTGATAAAAGAAATAAAACCCTGAGATCCCTTCTTCAACCTATTTTAGGTTTCGATATTTATATAAAGATGCTTGAAAAGAAGAAACCTGAATTCAGTACTTTTTTTACTAATCATGTGGCAGGCATAATGCATAGATATTGGCGATATACATTCCCAGAGGATTTCGGAGATAAAATAAATAATGATAATTTCCACTTGGAATCAATTAATAAAGCTATGCATATTGCAGATAATCAAATTGGGGAATTAATTAAATTTAGTAAGTCTCACAATTACGATTTATGGATCTTAAGTAGCATGGGTCAAGAAGCAATAAAAAGGGAAGATGATTTTCCTGAGATTTATGTTGGAAGTATTGGGAAAATTATTAAAGCTATTGGCCTAAATCAAAAACACTATCAATTATTACCTGCCATGCAACCTGATTTATGTATTAATTGTAAAGATAAAAAATCCAAAACAAAACTTTTGGAAAATTTAAAACAAATAAAAGATAAAAATGGAAAATTGATTTTTATACCTAGATATGTCAACGATGGAAATTCTATAAATATTTCTATCAAACACTCTTATCATGCATTTAAAACAAAAAAGTTTTTTATAAAAGGTGAAACTTTTACAGCAAAAGATTTAGACATAGAGTTCGTTAAAAGAGATATAGGAACTGGTTACCATTGTAGAGAAGGAATTTTTATTTGTTACGGTAAAAAAAGTAATGATATATTTAAATCATATGGTTCAAAAAATATTAATACAAAAGATTTCTTTAATAAGGTAAAGAGATATTTTGAAATTTAAAATTAATTACTATATTTAAAAATGACATTAATATAGAAATAAAAAAAATAATATATAAGCATTTTTTCTGATTCATTCCACTATCAACCAAAAGGTAATGTAAGTGATTTCTATCTGGAAAGAAAGGTGATTTTCGATTCAATATTCTTACTATTATTACTCTTAACATATCAATCAATGGCCATAATAATAAGCTTGTAATCAAAAAGGGATTTACTATACCTGGACTTTTCCCACATGTTAATACTGATATAGATAAATAGAAACCTAGTAGATATGAGCCCCCATCACCAGTCATTATTTTTGCTGGATATTTATTAAATTTCAAAAATCCCAGACATGCAGAAAACATTATTATTGATACTAATGCGTCTATGAAATTATTATTCAAATAATTTATTACAAAGAAAGTAAATGAATAAATACATGTTAAACCTATTAACAAGCCATCCATACCATCAATCCAATTGATGGCGTTTATTACCGCGACAATCCAAAAAACTGTAAACAAATAAGAAATAAAATTAGAATCAATATTAAAAAAATTATCTAAGTTAGTGAAGTAAAAATATAAACCCTTAATCTTCACCAATTGAAACCATGCAATTGTAGAAATAAAAAATTGTAAAATTAATCTAAAAAAAGGTGATATAGATTTCAAATCATCTACAAATCCTAAAATGAATATAGAGAGAAAACATACAAAAATAAATAAAATATAGCTTTGATTTTGTATATAGATTTGACTCTTATCAAATAAAAATAGGATTGAAAAACTTATTGTTAAAGAAAAGAAAATACCTAATCCTCCTATCCTAGGTATAGGAGAATAATGTTTCTTTCTATAATTAGGCTCATCAAATATCTTTCTATTCTTAGCAAAATTTATAATTTTTGGTGTTATTAAATATGAACTTATAAAAGTAAAAATTACTAGCAGAAGATAAAAGAAATTCATTATTATTGAGAAAATATTTCTTCTAAATTAGTTCTCCATGTTGATATTTTAGTTATTTCTTCGGTATAAATTTTGCATCCATGCTTAATTTTATTATAAAGTTTTTCATCTTTAACTAACCTAATCACAGATCCTGCCAAAGATGATGGAGATGAAGTAGAAGATACAATCCCATTAAAAAGATGAACGACATCAACATCCAAGCCTGGATTTGGTGAGACAATTGGAATACATTGATATGCCATAGACTCAAGGACAAATCTTGGATGACCTTCTCGAGCACTTGGGAACAAAAATATATGAGAATCTTTAAAAACTTCTTGGAAAGGTCTAGAAGATTTAAATTTAAGATCTTCAGTCTCAAGTTTTTTTATTTCATCAAGTGTTAAAGAAGAAGAATTTGAAGGGTCATGTTTGCCATATGCTGTAATTGTATGTTTTATGCCCGCTAGATTCAAATAAAATGAAATTATTGGCAAGTCATTTACACCTTTTTCCAAAAGAAATCTTCCTATATAAACTATTTTCAGTTTCTCCAAAGGAGGCTTTATAATTTGCATATTATATATTTTGATTAGATTTTCCAGAAGAAGTCCTGATTCTCTTATTACATAAACTTTTCTAAAAGGTTTATAATCTTGAATCGTTTCTCTATCTTGAGTGTTTAAAACGAATACTTTATTTTTATTTAATTGGGAACTTAATTGCATTATTTTAATATAAACTCTACCTATTAATCTTGATCTAAGGCTTTTCCTAATTCGTGATGGGCCGAATCCTGTTATAAAAAATCTATATACAAAATTTCTTTTATTTTTATAAATAAAAGAAAAGAAAAACAAGGCAATATTGATAGTAGCTGTATGAGATACAAAATAACATTTTCCATTTTGAGGTAACTTTCTTGATATATTTATAAACCAAAAAATATTATTTATTAACGCCAAAGGAGAAGTACCTTTTTTTAAACAATAAAAGATATTCTTATCTGGAACTAATGATTTAAATTCAAGAAAATTATCTTCTTGATATTTCTCATGAGTTTTATCAGGTATAAGTACGTATAAATTTATATCTCTATCTTTTTTTAAAAGAGAACTAATTAACTGCAACTTATAATCTAAAATAAAACTTAAAGAATTTGCAGATATTATTAAATTTTTCATTATAAAATTCAACTACTTTTTTATATTAGCCTAATAAGTTTTTTATTAAAAATTAAGTATTTATACAATTTATTTATTTTGACAATTATATTCTTTGTTAAATTTAAAATTATGAGTTGAATTTATATTTAATGAGCATTTCTGAGGCTAGAGTTATAATTACAACTTGTAATGAATATTCCGAATTATTAGAAACATTAATATATTCCTATAACAAACATTGGCCTGATAGAGAATGGCCCTTAACTATTGCTTCAGATTACCTAGATAATGGCCAAAAATTCAAAACAAATATTGATGTTTTTACACACAAAAACATTTACTGGTCAAATATATTAATAAATTGTCTAAAAAATTATAAGGAGGATATTATTCTTCTTGCATTAGATGACTTTATTTTGCAAGACAAAGTTAATAATCAACTCTTATACAGCTTAGTACTAAATATGAAAAGAAATGCAGATATAAATTATCTTAGATTAGTTCCAAGGCCAAAGCCTAAATATAAATCTATGGCTGTATTTTCAAAGCTTTCAGAAAAAGAACCTTATAGATTATCTCTTCAAGCTTCACTATGGCGAAAAAGCTTTTTAGTTGAATTATTAGTTTGTAATGAATCTCCTTGGCAATTTGAAATTGAAGGTAATAAAAGATCAAAAAAATATTTAGGATTTTATAGTTCATCATTAGATTTATTTCCTTATAAGCATCATGTTATCCAAAGAGGCAAATGGTTCCCATGGAGCTTCTATAAACTTAAATTAAGAAATTACCCAATTAACTTAAGAAAAAGGAAAATTATGAATTTATTTGAATCATTTAAATGGTTATTACACAAAATACTTAGCAAAATAAAAGTTTTTATAAATAGTTAATGAATAAGCAAAACTTGTTAATATCCATATTTGTTATCTTACTAAGCTTAACAGATACAAACATTATTCCTTTATTTAGTATAAGTGATTGCTGTATTCTATTTTTTTTAATAATAATTTTTTATAGAAAAGCATCAATTATTCCAAAGCAATCAATCATATTTACTTTTGTCGCAATAATTGGACTTTTCACTGGAATAATAAGTAACAATCCTATTCAATATAAATCCTTTTATGCATCAGTCTTCACAGCGAATTCAATAGGTTTATTTTCAAAAACTAATTATAAATTTTCTAATAAAATTGATATTAATAAAGTTATAAATTACGTATTAATTATTCTTTCTTTTTTTACCATATTAGATTTTATAGCGATAATTCTTTTTAAAA
Organism: Prochlorococcus marinus str. MIT 9312; assembly: GCF_000012645.1. Lineage (NCBI taxonomy): Bacteria > Bacillati > Cyanobacteriota > Cyanophyceae > Synechococcales > Prochlorococcaceae > Prochlorococcus > Prochlorococcus marinus. The sequence continues at coordinate 1,234,802 of NC_007577.1, forward strand.
ATTCTCTTAATTTTTCATTACTTTATGGGATAGACCCAAAAACTTGGGCTGGATATACAGTTTCTGGTGAGGGGATAATAAGGCCGACCGGAATATATGCTGAGCCTGGTGACAACACTTCTATAATTGTAATTTTCTTATCATTAAAGTTATATTTTAATAATCAATTTAAAATCAAAGATTTATCTTCTAAAAATATACCTCTGTTACTAGGAATGTTTTCAATAATGATAAGCAGATCAAATCAAGGAACGCTCGCATTAGTTTTAATATTAATCTTTATGATTATTGAAAATCTAATTAAAAATAAATTTTTTGTAAAGCTTTTTAAAAGATTTACTATAAGTTTTTATAGATTGAAGAAGAAAAATATTTTTTCTTCGTTAATCATTCTGACAACTATTACCATCTCAATTTTATACACATTGCCAAGAGTAATCGGTATTTTCAATAGATTTGGAAGCATAGACTTTACAAGAGCTTTCACTATTGCTCAAGTTTTTAACCCTGAAAGAGGTCTTTTATCATTAATTCTTGGTACTAGTTTTGAAATACCAGATTTATTAATAAATTCATTAACGCAATTTATAAATCTTTTTTACCAATTTGGCATCCTTTCCTTTATTCTTTTCTATTTTATGTTTAAACCTGCAATAAAACATTCAGGCAGATTATTTTTATTCTTATTAATGGTTTTCTTAAGTAAGTTTAATATTTCTACAATACCTTTTTGGTTATCAATTTATTTTTGCGAAAAAGAATATAATAAAAAAATTTTAAATAAGACTTAATATGATTTTCTTTGAAATTAAACTATTTACTATAATGAATTAATTCTATAAATCAATAAATTGAGTAGAAGAATACTACATATTATTTATAGCTTAGAAAAAGCTGGCGCAGAAGAGACGCTAGCTAAATTAGTTATTAATGACCATATAAATAATCATAGAATTTTAACCTTAACAGGTGGAGATTATTATTTAACAAATCAAATTGAAAAGGAAAGTATAAAAGTTTATAGTTTAAATATAAAAAAAAATTTACTCCTATTCCCTCTTTATTTAATAAGATCATTAAAAATTATCAGAGAAGAAAAAGTTTCAATTATACATTCATGGATGTATGTTTCTGATGTTTTTTCTTCATTATTAGGTTTCATAGCAAATAAAGAAGTAATTTGGTGTGTACGAAATACTACTTTGAGAATAGGTGGCAGCTCTTTATATTCAATTTTCTCAAGATTTATTCAAATACCTTTATCCTATATATCTCCTAATAAAATTATTTACTGCTCTTTATCTGCAAAATCACTTCATGAAAAAATGGGATTTAATAAAAGATTAAGTGTTCATATCCCAAATGGAATTAACACTGAATTATTTAAACCTATTAATAAAAGAATCCTAAATTATGGCAATTTAAGAATAGGTATGCCAGCAAGATTTGATGAGCAAAAAAATCATATCTTACTTTTAGAAACGATACATGAACTTATTAAAAACAAAATAAATCCAACTAATATAAAATTCATTCTTGCTGGGAGGGATGTTAATTATAATAACCTTAAAAATATATACAAAAAAGACTTAGATATCTTATTACCTTATATTGGCATTATGGGAGAAGTTAAAGACATGAATAAATTCTATAATTCAATAGATTTCTGCATAGTATGTTCTTCCTATGGAGAAGCTTTTCCAAATGTAATAGCAGAGGCAATGGCTACTGGAGCTCCATGTATATCTACTGATGTAGGAGATGCCAAATTAATTATTGGTGACACAGGTTTTATTGTAAATGGTTATGAGCCGATTAATTTATTTCAAACTCTCCTTTATATTTTAGGAATTACTTCTAATTTATTTAGTATTAAATCAAAAATGGCTAGAGTTAGAATTAAAAATAACTTTTCACAAGAAAATATGATTAAAAAATACCAAGAGCTTTATTCCAAAATTTAAATCATGTGTGGTATAACAGGAATTATCTCATTTCAAAGTAGTATAGATCCTCAAAATATTCACAATATGAATGAGACTCTCATGCATAGAGGGCCTGATCACAGAGACATATGGATTAATGAATATAGTACTGTTTTCCTTGGTCATACAAGATTATCCATATTAGATTTATCTGACAATGGGAATCAACCTTTTCATAGTAAAGATGGTAGATTTCACTTAACTTTTAACGGTGAAATATACAATTATAAAAATCTTAAAGATTATCTCAAAACAAATGGGATTTCAAATTTCAAAAGTAATTCAGATACAGAAGTATTAATTGAACTTATAGCTTTACGTGGAATAACAAATGCTTCAAAAATGCTTAATGGAATGTTTGCATTTGCAGTTTGGGACTCTTTAGAAAAAAAAATACATCTTGTAAGAGATAGATTTGGTGAAAAACCATTATTTTATACTCTCCAAAAAGATACTTTATATTTTGGATCAGAAATTAAATCAATATTAAAAATACCTACAATATCAAAAATAATTAATAAAGAAGCTTTGTCTCATTATCTGAGGTTTAACTACATTAAAAATCCATTAACAATATATAAAGATATTTATAAATTAGAGCCAGGCCACATTTTAAGCATTGATCAAAATATTACTTACAAAAAATACAGTTACAAAAATAAAAATAAAAAAACAATCAAATTAGCTAATCAAAAAGAAGCAGAAGATTTACTACAAAATCAAATTATAAAAAGTTGTTTGTCAAGAACAATATCGGATGTTCCCATTGCTTGTTTTTTATCGGGAGGCATAGATTCTTCTTTAGTTACAAGTATTATTCAAAGGAACTCAAAACAAAGAATTAAAACTTTCACTATCGGTTTTGATGATCAATCTATAGATGAATCTAATTATGCTGAAAAAATAGCAAATTTTTTGGGAACTGATCATACGACTATAAATATTGAAGAAAAAGAATTATTAAATAATATTGATTTACAAAGTGAGATTTATGGAGAACCGTTTGCAGATCAATCATCCATTGCAACAAACATTCTATGTAAATATGCTTCAAGGGATGTCAAAGTATGTCTTAGTGGAGATGGCGGAGATGAAATGTTTATTGGGTACGATAGATACTACAAAGTAAACCAATTAAGGTTATTCCTAAAAGCAATAAAATTTTATAAAAAATTTAAAACAATTGATAGAATTTTGGAAGTTTTGATTCACAAGATTGAAAGTAATAAAAACTTTTCTATAAAGATTGACAAGATAATTAAATTAATCAGTCTATTATCAGATGCAAATGATGATAATATTTATGAAAAATTCAACTCATTATATAGAGATCAATATTTCCCATTAACTCCTCAGAATAATCAAAAACATTATATATATAAAGATTTAAAAAATATTCAAGAAATGTGTGAATATGATTTTGAAACTTATCTACCTGATTGTATTTTAACTAAAGTTGATAGAGCAAGTATGCATAATTCATTAGAAGTAAGGGCCCCTTTTCTTGACCATGAAATTCCTGAAATTATTGACTCTATTAATCCTACATATAAAAAAAAATTACTAAATAGAAAATTCATATTAAAAAAATTATTGAATAAATATCTTCCCAAAAATATATATGAAAGGCCAAAAAAAGGATTTAGCGCTCCTCTTAATAATTGGATAAAAGGTCCACTCAAAGAACTTACTTTAGATTATTTATCTATTGAATCTTTAAAGAAACATAATTTATTAGATATTGATATTATTGAAAGAATCAAATATGAACATTATTCTGGGATAAGGTCTTGGCATAATCAAATATGGAACCTTTTGATTTTTCAACAATGGTATAATAAAAATTTTTAAATTTATAAGTTCTAAACTATTTTTTATTATAAAAATTATTTAAAAACAAATTAAATATAGTTACATTTAAGTAAATTCCAAACTCCAACATGGGTTAATTACAATTAAATTGTAATAAATTATCAAGGCTTAAATGGATATTAAATTAAAGGGAAAAGAACTTAATTTAAAATTAATATATAAAAATAAAAAAATTACATTCGACGAACTTTTCAATACGAAAAAAAGACAATTTAATTTTGAGCTAAATCTAAATGACAATTTCTATAAAGGTAAAGGTATTAGGGGAGATGATTCAATTTTTATACCATTCTCAAAAGAAATGGGAGTTAAAATTACTAAAGAAAAGCCTCAAAGAGATGATTCTATTAAAGAGGCTTTGGAAATGACAACTCTTATAATGAAGAATAATATTGAGATATTTCCTAAAATATTTAGTACAGAATTAGTTGAGAATGAATCCAAAGAAACGTTTTTGATTACTTTTATGGAGAACATAATAAATAAGAATATTTTCAAAATTTTTCTTAAAAGATATAACTCAATAAAAAACTTTGTCCCCCTTAGAGATTTACCTTACTTAATTAAGAATCTAAATATTTATCCTTATTTTCTTGATAAATTCTATTATTTTATGGAGGAATATAACTTATTTCCTGAAGACGAATGGTATAAAAAAACCAATCTTATAAATAATAAAATAGTTGACTTTTCTAGATTTAAAATCTTAAAAGAAAGATATCATTTCCCCTCAAATAAAAAAACAAAAGCAGAATTATTAGAAGAATATTATAAACTTAAGAACATATTTGCCAAGAATTTTAACTCTGAATACATCCCTCAATGGAAAGGTAGCTTATATGAGGGATTTAAGTTCGATAATGGATTTATAATGGAAGGCTATAAATCTGATCATTATAGGTTTGACTGTTATAAAAAATTACCTTTTATACCTTTTAATAAAATAAAAAATAAGTCTGTACTAGATATTGGATCTAATCATGGTTTTTTTAGTTTTCAATCAATAATTCATGGTGCAAAAAATGTAGTTGCTATAGAACTTGATAGTAAGAATATTAAAGTTGCAGAGAAATTAAAAGAATTAATGAATATAAGAAATATAGAATTTATTAATCAAGACGTAACTAATTACTTATTTGAAACCAATAATAATTTTGAATTGATTATTATGAATTCAGTATTACATCAAATTTATAAGAATTATAAAGGTGCGGATAATTTTCTAAAACAAATATCGAATAAATGTAATTATTTTGTATTTGAAACACCAGTTAATCATCCTACAGTAAATATAAAGTTATCATCAATACATAAAAAGTTACGTAAATATTTTTCAACAGTTAGAGTACAAAATATTTACAAAGCTTATTCAGCTGGATACCGAGCTATTTATATTTGTTATAAGTAAATGGATTACAAAAATTACTTCCTAAATTGTAGAGAATCATATAAAAACAAAAAACCTTATCTTTCTTCATTTTATGAAAATCCAGTAAGGGTAATTCCTCATAATTTCTTTACTAAGGAAACGAAAGATTACTTATTAGATTTGTCTAAAAATATCAAAAGAGAGTTTGATACAGGTAAACATAAATTAGGTAATATTAGTGGCATTAAAAACTTTTGGCCTTATGCATTACCTATAAATAAAACTTGTGAACAATTAATCCCATATTTAGAAGAGACATTTTATGGTTGTAATCTATTTGTAGATAAAGTTTATATTTACAGAACCCAAAAAATTGAAATAAAAAAAGATTCTTATCTTTGGCATCATGATAATAATCCAAATGAAATAATTAAAATAATAATTTATTTAAATGAGGTAAATCAATTTAATTCCCCATTTGAGTATTTAGCAGATGAAAATAATCGAGGAATGTTAGCAAAATGTACGAGACTAGGTCCAAATAATTGGGAGCCTGCTCCAAATGATGGAAGACTTGAAGATGAAGTAAAAAATTTAATAAAATATAAAAATTGTTCGGGTAAAAAGTTAATTGGTAAGCAATTTACTGCTTGCGCCTTTTCAAATAACTCTATTCATAGAGTTAACCCTATTATCAAAGGATACAGAGATGTTTTGAACATAAGAGTAAAACCTACAATTTCAAAACCTAGTATTTACTTAAGTAAAAAATGGACATCGAGTTTCGGAGTATCTGGAGCTGTAGATCCAGATCCTGAAAAAGATTGGCAATACTATAATAAAAAATCAAACTTAAGATTATTAAAGGAAATATATTTAAATATTCTTCTAAAAAAATTAAAAAACAAAATTAAGATTATTAAAGGAAATATATTTAAATATTTTTTTAAAAATATTTAAAGAATAAGATTTTAAATTCTTAATTTACAAAAATCTATTTTAATATTGCAAAAGGTTTAATATTCATAAAATGCCTAAAGTAGCTCTATGTATTTCTGGAAAGATAGGCAATGTTGCGGGAAAAACAAATTTCAATAAATCTGATACAAGAATTTTAAAAAAAGCTTATGAGCTATATAAACTTCACATTATAGATAAAAATGATGTTGACATTTTTGTTCACTGTTGGGATGTAGAATTTGAACAGGAAATAAGAGAACTTTTTGCACCAAAAGGTTACATAATTGAAAAACAAAGAAAATTTAAAATTCCAAATTATGTAAAAGGGAGCGATAGACCTTGGAAAAGAAAAGAAGCAATGATAAGAAAACAAAGTCATTACAGTAAATGGTATTCAATTAAAGCTGTAAATGAACTAAGAAAGGATTATGAAATAAAGAATAAATTTAAATATGATTTTGTAATGACAACAAGATTTGATATTGCATTTATGAAAGATTTAATTTTTAAAGATTTTGATAATCAATTTTTCTATGCTGCTAATTGGACTGCTTTTGTAGATAAAAATGGAGAGGATAGATTTAAAGGAGGTAAGGGCGACTTTTATGATCTCATAAAAAGAAAAGATCCTGAACTTCAAAAGTTGAACAAAGTAAACTTAGGTTACCCTAATGATCAAAATGGTCTACTAGATTTTTGGTTTTTTACAAATTCTGAATATGCGAACAAATTTTTTGATTTATATGATCACTTAGATAATTATCTTAAGGAAGGAAATTGTCCACCGAGCAATGACAAAGCTAAAGTAATTTCTAATCATCAATTATCTCTATATCATTTGCAGAAATTAAACCTTATTACAAAATTAAAATTTGCCTTTGAACTTTATGATGATTTTCCACTAATAAGAAGAAAATACTTCGAAGAAAGAATGATTCAAAAGAATAATAAATCTAAATTATCAAATATTAAAAAATCAATAAAGTCTTTCTTAAAATTTCTATCAAGAAATTTATTTAATAAATAATTTGAATCAAATATTACCTTTAATATGTTTATATAAATTATATTTTCCTAGATAAAATAATAATTTTGAATAAGGATCATGATGAAGGGGAGCAATATTTAAAAATACTAATGAAGTTAACAAATTAACCTTAAATAAGTTGAAACCCTTACTAGCGATAAATTCTATGAAAGTTTTCTCATTTTCTACTAATGAATTTTTTCTATAAAAACCATAATTTACTATCTCTTCAGTTTTCTCAAAATAATAATAACCTTTATTAATAATCTCATGAGAGACAATTAAGCCATGCATTAATTTAGCCAAATCATAATAAATATCTCCATAATCAGTTAATCCTTCAAAATCTTGTCTCCAATCAAGCAAACAAAAATTACCGGATTCACTTAATAAAATATTCTCAAAATGTAAATCTCCATGAAATCTTGTAGGATTTCCATTTGTTAATAAATCCCAATTAATCATTCCGAAAATATCTTTTATTGGTGGAACTTTTACTCCATTAATTATTTCTTCATTATCTTTTTCTGAATATCTATTGAAATAAAGAGTAATCCTTTTAAGAGATTTATTTTTATAGAAATTAAAACATTTTTCATTAAATATTACTCTACCTTCTTCTGTTAACTCTTCTTCACACCAAAACTGATCTAAAAAATTTAATAACTTTTCAAAAATAACTTTATTTGTTACTTTTGACATGGTATTTCCAGAAATTAAATGATAGGCGTACATGTTTTCTTTTTCATCAACTATTGGAGGTACAAATCCTTTTAATTTTCTAGATCTAATAATCCTATTACTTATGAATTCAGAATCAAGATTATATTTAATAGCCATATTAGAAACAAACCAAATTGCTTCATTATTTTTATCTAGTATTACAGGTGAATTTTTAGAAATTAATTTTTGCTTTGCATTATTCAAAGAATCAAGATTACCTGTGTCATACCAATCAAATGGTATGGCTTTGATTAATTTACCATTGTTTAAAAATTTCTCAATCGCATATGATTCCCCTGTAGTAATAGATCCATATTCCTTCCCTGATTCCATATATTCCCAAAAAGATTTATAGTCTTTAATTCCCGCCAATCCAATATATGGCTTTTGTTCCTTTGAAATAATTGTATTTTTTTCTAGTATTTTCTCTACATAATCATTCTGAAACAATAAAGAACGATAATTAGCAATATCTTTTGAATTTCCATAACCAATCCAATTTATATCTGGATCTGGAATATCCTCCATTATTATTGAGTCATTAGGTGCAAAAATGAAAGGACATTGCAAGTATTTCTTACATGAGAGAATTGAGTAACCTAAACCAGAACCTTTACCAAAATAATTATCAACGAAAATAAATTTAAATTTATTTTGGGGATGAGCAATTTGTAAGTAATCTCTCAATAAATTTCCTTTATGTCCAAGAGCTATAACAATCTCAATATCTTTAGAGAATTTTTCAATTAAATGAGATATTACAGGTTTATTATCTATAGATACGAGAGCTTTATTTAAATTCTTGTAAGATTCGCCTAATCTAGATCCTAAACCCGCTGAAGGGATCAAAACTTTAAAGTACATCAGACAAAATAGATCCTCTAATAATATATAATTATCCCTTAAAAGCTCTTATATTGGCAATCTTACTATTTTGATTAAATTCAATAATATCAACAACTTTTATTTCTTCTTCTTTATTAATTAGAATATTTATCTCAGCCAAAACCGTATTTCCATCTACGTATAAATTCACTGGAAAAACTTTGATAGAATCTACACTTTTAAAAATATTTTTATTAGCTTCAACTACATTCTTTATACCTTTTGCTTCAATTTCCCAATCTCTTAGATAAATTTGATTGTCGAACATAGTTATCAAAGAGCTAATATCTTTATTAGAAAAAAAATTAAAATAAGCAACCGCTAAGGATTTAATATTGTCCATTAAAAAGGGATTATTGTTACAATTACAATATAAAATTAAATTATTAATAAGCAATTATTGGTATTCTATATTTTAATAATAGAATTTAAAAAATTATTTTTAGTTAATGCCTAAAATAGAAAATAAACCTTGGGGAACTTTTGAAAACATATTGGATGAAACTTATTGTAAGGTTAAAAGGATAATTATTAAACCGGGTGAAAGGCCAAGCTACCAATATCATTATAAAAGAAGTGAGCATTGGATAATTGTTAGTGGTTCAGCAAAAGTCACTCTAGAAGGTGAAGAAAAAGAATTTTCAGTTGGGGATTATATTTATATCCCTCTTAAGGCAAAACATAGGGTAGAAAATATTGGAAAGAATGATTTAATTTTTATTGAAATTCAGACAGGGCAATATTTTGGAGAAGATGACATTGTAAGAGTATCAAATGATTATGTTTAAGTAGTTATTAAGTAAGGTTTTGAGGCTATAATATTGTTTGAAGATTAACAGCTTGATGGCTTTACCAAAGATATATATAGGGCCAATAAGTAAAAATTGTATTGATTCAGTAATTGAATTAAATAATGAGGGATTCAATATTGGTTTGATACCCTCACGTAGACAAATTGATTATGATAAAGGTTATGTAAATAATTGGACCACAAGAGAGTTTAGTAATTATGTAAAATCAAGAAATCCAAATATCATCATCAAAAGAGATCATTGTGGTCCAGATCAAGGCAAAATAAAAGATAATGGTTTAGATTCAGCAATATATGATGTCAAAGAAAACTTTGACATCATACATATAGATCCATGGAAAACTTATAAAGATATAAATGATGCAGCCATAGCTACAAAAAATATTATTAAAGAGTGTGTGATTTATAATAAAAATATAAATTTTGAAATTGGAACAGAGGAAGGGATTAGAAAGTATTCCCCTGAAGAATTCAAATATTTTATTGAAAAATTATTTGGTTTATTATCATTAGATGAATTCAATTTAATAAAATATGGTGTTGTTCAGGGGGGGACTAGATTATCAATGAATAAAAATATTGGAAATTTTAATGAAGAAAAAATTAAAGATTTTATAGCTATTTGTAAGAATTTCAGCTTAATGTCAAAGGAACATAATGGAGATTATCTAAAATTATCTGATATAAAAAGAAAATTTGATTTAGGTTTAAATGCAATTAACATTGCGCCCGAGATGGGTTTTATTGAGTCAACTTGTATTTTAGAACAAATAAAATTAGTTTCTGATAATGAAACTTTTAAAAAATTATTTAATAAATGTTTGCAGTCAGGGCAATGGAAGAAATGGATACCTTTAGAAAAGCAGAATAAAATAATTGAAGAAAAAAATGAATTGTTAATAAAAATATCTGGTCATTACATTTACTCAAGTGATATTGTTATTGACATTAAGAAAAAATATCCTGAATTGGATTCAAGAATTAAACTATCTATCAAAAACAGAATTAAATCAATCTTATGCAAAATAAAGTAATTGCTTTTGATCTAGATGATGTTCTTTGTTATAGGACTTCAAATGAAGGAGATATAGAAAAATATAAATCATGCAAACCAATAAAATCAATGATAAATATATTGAATAAATGCAAGAGTAAAGGTTATAAAATTATAATCTATACTTCCAGAGGCATGACAGTTTTCAAAGGTAATAGAGACTTGATTTATGATAATTTATTTGATATTACAACTAGGCAATTAAGAGAATGGGGAGTTAATTATGACCAATTAATTATGGGTAAGGTCCATTATGATTTATTAATAGATGATAAAGCTTTAAATAACTTACAAATAAAAAGTTTATCAGACGTTGATATTTTCCTTAATGACATTAAAGCTCAATAATCAAATCACACTTATCTAAAGTGCTTAATCGATGAGCAATCATGATAACTGTTAAACAATTATCATTAGATTGGATATTTTTAATGACTAATTCTTCTGTATGATAATCGAGAGAACTTGTAGCTTCATCTAAAATTAAAATAGTAGAACCTTTATAAAGTGCTCTAGCTATACCTATCCTTTGTTTTTGGCCTCCACTTAAATTTATTCCTCTTTCTCCTACAGTTGTCCTAAAAGCATCAATTGTTGAATTAATAAAATCGTATATAAAAGCTTTTTTTGCTGCATTTTTTACCCTATTTATATCAATCTGTTCGTATGGCACTCCGAATGCAATATTTTCGGCAAATGATAAATTTGATAAATAAATATCTTGAGATACATGAGAAATAGAATTAAAATATTTCATCTTTATCCTTTCATTTTGAACAGCATTTATATTTACTCCATCAACCAATACTTCTCCTTTAGTAGGTATAAGCAAACCCATAATTAAGTTTATTAGTGTACTCTTTCCTCGGCCTGTTCTACCCTTAATACCAATAATTTTTCCTTTATTTATTTCTAAATTAAAATTTTCTAATATTAAATTCTCATTATATTTAAAAAAGACATTTTTCAAAATTATCGATTTCTGAAAATCAAACCTTTCCTTATCACTGAATAACAAATATTTATTAGTTTTAAGATTTAAATAAAGTAGAAAACTAGTTAATATTTTAATTCTGCCTTGAACAAATACCCATCCCTGATAAAGTTCTTGAAAAGACCTTAACAATCTTTGAAGACCTAGTCCTATTGATCCTAAAATAGGCAGAATATATGAATCATTTAAATATACTGCTAGAAATAATCCTATTAATACTATAGAAATCAAAGCCAATGCCTCAATAAAATAAAAAGGCAGCCTACCAAGTAAATCAATTTCAGCTTCTTGTTTCCTCTTAATTAAATCAACTTGACGATAATCTTTTATAAAAAAGTTCTGAGAATTGTCTAATATTATATCTTTAATATTCCCAAAACTTTCCTGTATGAGCTTTACAATTTTTACATTAATTTTATATATTTTTGCACTTTTATTTTTTAATATTGTCTTAAAGTAAAACATTATTATTATATAAATCAAACTAAATATAGTTAGAGAAAAAATAGCAATTTTCCCATTTATCCAAAAAAGAGCAATTAATACAAATATAAAAGTAATAATAGATAGAACACTTCTTAAGACTGTATTAACTACACTTACAATTATTTGAGAACCAGTTATTATATTCGAAATTATATCATTGGTATTTTTTGACAAATGATAATAATAGGGTTGGCAAATGGCATTTTGATAAACCTTACTACACAAATCACTACCAATTACTGCTGCAATCCTTGCATTTAAATAAAAGGTTAATATCTTAATTGTATTGGAAATTAAAATTAAGAATATAAAAATTAATGTGGTACAAATTATTTTGGAATTATTAGTATTTATATTAAATAATTGAAAAATAAAGTTATAAATTTGTAGATTATTTAAATCTTCTGAAGCGGTAAAACTTTTTAAAACAGGCAATAAACTAGCAACATTTATTAATTCAAAAAAACCTGTTATAAAAATTAGAGCAAAAGAAAATATTATTAATTTGTTTCTCTTTTTAGGAATATGAGATACATATTCATTAAAAATCCTAAAGATTTGATATTTGTTTAAATAACTATACATAAAATCAATTTTCTTTAAGGAAATTTATCACCATTTTCAATATATTATGTCAATTTATAGTTTTTTCAATTTTAGTAAAGCTTTAAAAAGGTAGCATTTAATTTTTGCAAAAATTATAAATTAGAATTTCAATTGTTTTAAACTCTAAATAATATTTTTTAAATACACAACTTGAAAATTTAAAAATATCAATTTTATTTCTTTAAAACTTAATTCCATAATGTAATTTTTTTTTAAATATCATAATATAAAATTTTGCTATAAATATTGGATGTAATTATTTTTTTGAGAAAGATATTAATTGCTTTATAAAAAATTTTGGAACTGGTATGGTTAAAATCCCTAAAATATTAGAAATAGAAAGTAATCTTTTATGGTCAATTAGTCTATTATATATAATTATTTTTACAAAGTATAATAATAAGATTTTTATATTATACCTGCAAAAATCAAATCCAAATATCCTGATTAACTTTAGGTACCCTTTTCTCATGTTTTTATAATTTTTTGGATTACTTATACATAACCTATCATCACCTTCATCATCATATAACCTTACAAAATTAGGATCTCGATAAAAGATACCTCCATTTTTAAGAATTCTTAAGTAAAGAATATGCTCAAATCCAGTTAGACTTTCGTCATACAAAAAATTGTTCCTTATTTCACTTTCGCATCTAAAAGCAGGCAACATCTCAGGTTGATTTATACTTTTAATATAGTCAGAATAGTAACCTATTTTTGGCAATTGTTTATCAGAATAATGATTGCTTCTTGAGGACTTATATATACAAGAACCAAAATATAGATCTAAATTTTTATATTTAATAAAAGCTTTCTCTACATGATCAAGAGCTCCAATTATTAATTTATCATCTGAATCTAAGAACAAAATAACATTTCCTATAGATGAAATTATGCCAATATTTCTAGATTTACTAACCCCTGCTCTTTTTGTTGGTTTAATATGTTTAATTTTAATAGAACTATTTAAATAAATAAAGTCGCTTATATTTTTACTTGTATCATCATTAGAATCATCAATAACTAAGACTTCTATATTTGATTTTTTTTGTAATTTAATACTTTCAAAAGCTTCTAATATTTCAAATGGCCTATTAAAAACTGGGATTATTATTGAAAAAAAGATATTCATTGTTTAATTTGCAAATTCAACCAAAAAAATTTATTAAAATTCTTCATATTATCTATATAAATTTCTTCTGTCACTTAAAAGATAATCAACAGTATTGGAGATTGCGGTTTTTATATCAACTTTAGGGGACCAACCATATTTTTTAGCTTTAGAAATGTCTAAATGTACTAAAGGAGAATCACCCTTCCAGCCTCTTTCACCCCCAGAATAATTAAATTTAATATTTATCAAATCCAATTTCTTACATATAATTCTTGCCAAACTATTTACATCGATAATCTCAGTATGACCCAAATTAAAAATATTACAATTTTCTTGATTTAAATCATTTAAATTTAAGACGCCATTAACTCCATCACTAACATCAAGGTATGATTTTTTTTGATTCCCATCACCTAAAATAAAAAGTTCATTTGGATTTTTAAGTAATTTATTTACAAAATCATAAATTACACCATGAGAATAACCATAACCAACCCAAGAAACGAATCTAAATATAGTTACTTTAAAATCCAAGTACTCTGAATAAGCCTGAAGATATGCTTCTCCCGCTAATTTACTTGCTCCATATACAGAAGTTTGAGTTGAAGAATAATTCTCAGGAGTAGGAAATATATTTGGCTCTCCATATACTGTTGCACTACTAGAAAAGGCCACCTTTTTTATTTTATTTTTCGAGGCATAATCGCAAATAGCTTTTGTCACAATAACATTCTCATAAAAATCAATATCTCTATTAATCTCACCACCTCTTACATCTGCATTTGCAGCGAAATGAAATAAAGTATCAATTTCTTTTAATTGAGGCCAATCTCTATATGGAGTTTTTAGATCTATATTATAAAAATTTAAATTTTTATTATCCAGTTTAAGATTTGTTTTTCTACCAGTTGATAAATTATCAAATACAAAAACATTATTTTCTGGAATTTCTAGAAGTTTATTAATTAAGTTAGAACCTATAAAACCAGCACCACCGGTAATCAAAAAATTTTTCTTCAATTTTATTTATAATTTATAATTTTACACTATATCAAATTTATTATTAAGGTATCTATAAATCTTCAATATCTATAAATTTCATTCCGGAATTCATAGCAGCCAACATATCAGATTTACTATCTCCCACTAAAACAGAACTCTTTAAATCAATATTTCTCAAAAAAGTTTGCTGAAAGATCATTCCTGGATTAGGTTTGCGACAAAAACAATCTTCTTTAAGAATGGATATCTCCCCCTGAAAACCTTTATGCGGATGATGCGGGCAATAAGAAATTTCGTCTATTTTTAAACCCAAATCTAATAACCTTACAATTAATAAACTATTAATATCATATAAAGTTTCTAAATTCAAAAGACCCATAGAAATTTGTGGCTGATTAGTGATAACTATGCATAAATCAAAATTTTTTCGTAAATTAATAATCTTTGAAATTTTATCTTTTTTTATTTGAATATCATTTGGATCAAGAATATAATTACCTTTCGTGCATTTTATTAAAGTATTATCCCTATCAAGAAATAAGCATTTTTGTTTAAACTTATAATTTTTTTCTTTTATTTGATTATTTTTATCATCTTCAATTACTTTTTTTAACCTCTCTGGAGTACCAATATCTTTAATATATTCAGAAGTATTATAAGAATATATTCTCTTAAACAATTTAAAAAATTCATAAGCTAAATTTCTAAATACTGTTTTATTTTTAATATTTGAATCTGATTTTATAAGATCAAGAATTTCTGTATTAAATAAAGAAATTCCGGCATTACCTAAAAATCCCCTAAAACTATTATTTTTTTCTTGATTCTTAAATTTAAAATCGGATATTTGAGTACCATTTGTGGCCCTAATTAAGTCTGAATCTTCTGGATGAGATGTAATGTGGGTTATCAAACTAAACTGGCTATCAAGTCTTTCATGAAAATCAATAAATCTTTGAAGATCTACATCAAAAACAATATCCCCAAGTACAAACAATACATCTTTTGAATTAATTTGATTTCTTATTTCCCATAATGCTCCGCATTCACCTAACGGTTCTTTTTCTATATAAGAAGTTATCTCCAAATCAAGTTGGTTTTCAATTTTTATTATTTCATTATCAAATAATTCACTTTTGTATCCTCTTAAAAGAAATAGCTTTTTAATACCGCATAAAGCAATTTGCTCAGCAATTTTATAAATAACTGTTTTACCGTTTATTTCAAGTAGTCCCTTTGGTTTACCATAAGAAATAGATTCGATTCTCGTTCCTTTCCCCCCAATAGAGGTTACCGCTGTAATATCCATTATTTTAAACCACACAAGCTGAAATACCTTCTTTGCTCAATTCAACTTTTAAAGCTTTAATATCTTTATTTGATAAAAAAGATAACGCCTCATTAATATCTACCTTTGAAGATAATAAAAAATAACCTCCTGATCCAGCACCAATTAGTCTTATCCAATTATTTGGGATTTGATTAATAATATTAAATTGATTTTCTAATTCAAGATCCATAACATTACTCATTTTTCTTTTTATTTCCCAAGATTCTTTTATTGAATGATTCAAAAGATCATAAAGCTCATTTATACTCTTATTTGTTTTTAAAAAATTTTCGCAAATAGATCTTATATCTTTTAATGATTCTTTTGCTTTATTTGAGTTTTTAAAATTATGTAAAACTTTATCTGCAGATCTTGTTCTTAAAGAGGGAATAAGTATTAATTCATCAGAAACCAACTTAATTGCTTCTATATGATTTTTAGAAAGATTTAAAATTTCAACATGACCTTTTGGCTTATATAGCAAAGCATTGATACCTCCCAAAGAAGAAATATATTGATCTTGCCGCCCTATTGGTTTACCAAGAATATTTATTTCTATTTCTGAACAAATATGTGCTAATTCCTTATTTGCAATATTTAAATTGAAGGCTTTATTTAATGCGGCTAAAAAAGATATACAAAAAGAAGAGGAGCCTCCAAGTCCTCCACCTCCCGAAGCAAATCCATAGGAATTCATCTCAATAAGATTATTTATTTTAAGATATCTTAGAGATTCCCTTATTAGAGGATGAGCTATTTCATCAATTTCCGAATATGTTTCTCTAGAAGAATAGTTAAGCATGCCAATTTTACTATTTTTATCCTTTTTATTAATAACTGTGTAAGAGTATTTAGCTAAACTAAATCCGATAGAGTTTCCAAAGCATTCATCTTCTACAAACCAATCTAAATCACTTCCACCTCCAAGTAAAGATATCCTATATGGGCATTTTCCAATAAATATCATGAAACAATATCCTCAATAACTCTTTTATCGTATTTATTAGAAATCAAAGATTTCTCATCTTTTTCAAATTTATTACAAAAATTTTGTTTTATATAATGGAAGACTATTAATTGAACATCTTCAGATATTTCCATATCATTTATATTTATATGAATAGGGATATCTACTAATTGTTTTATTCTTCCACCATTATATCCAACTATCCCAACTTGTTTTATTCCTAATTTTTTGGCTCTTTGTGCACATTTAACTAGATTAATTGAATTACCACTTCCTGAAAAATAAACTATTAAATCGCCTTTAAGAAATTTCACATCTACCATTGTTGAGTATACATCCGCATAATCAATATCATTTGATGCTGCTGTCAGGTAACAACTATTATCAGAGGCGCAAAAAATATTTAATCTTAAACCTAGCATCATAAAAGTTTTGGTAAAATCTCCAGCGATATGACTTGCGTTAGCAGCACTTCCTCCATTACCAATCAAATGAATTGAGAAATTGGTATCAATTCTTTTCTTAATTTCATAATAAAGTTCATTTATTTTACTTTCTTCAAGATTTTCTAAAGCCTCTTTAAGCCTTGAAATGTAGCTAATAAATTTACTTTCCATTTTTAACAACCAAAATTATTTACGTAAGTTAAACCTATTTTGTTCAATTTGAGATTATAGTTTATTAACTTAACCACTTTTTTAAAAGAATCATATTCAAAATATCGAAATTTCTTTAAGTTAAAGTTCTTATGTATTTCTTGATATATTTTTAGTAAAAAATCTAACTTATTTATGTGTTGCTTTTGAATTATGAATAATTTAATTTTGTTAATTTGAAATAAAAACTTTTTGTTTAATTTATTAAAATTTCTTTTTTGAAAATTTACAGAATTACATCCAATCTCTAAAGCAAAAGAAATTAAGATTTTTTCGATATTTAATGAATTAAAAAAATAAATACAACTATCATTAAATAAATAAATATAAACATCTTTCCCGAATGGCTTAAATCTCAATATTCCCATTTTATTTAATACTTATTCAGATTATAATCTTATCTTTATTGTGGCTTATAAACAAAGAACATGAAAGTATTTTTGATTTTTGTAATTTCAATATTTTTATTAAGATTAGATTTATCAAACAATTTAAGCAATGTTTGTGCATCCAAAATCATTTTTTTAATAAAAAATTAGGTTAGTTAATTAATAATTTTATAGTAGAAATTTAAATAAAATACATTTGTTATAATTTAAACTAAGGTGCTATAGATTAGCTGGAAGAGCATCTGCATATCATACAACTCTCTAAAGCCTTTAATTGTGATCTATATCCAGGTTTGTATAAGTAATATTAAGAGTTCAGATGCAGAACTAGGTGCAGTTATTATTAGACAAATCTAAATATAAAGAAATTTTTTAATATCTGTATTTTAATCTTAAAGTATTATTGATGTATAATAATGTGAATTTGATTTTGAAATTTGAATAATAAATTTAAGTGTATTTATGTAGTAGATCATCCACGCAGAGACATGCATGCTTATATTTGGTGGGCAAGTTTATTAGCAAAGGATAATTTCAAGAACTTTGTCATATCAACATCATCTATCTCTATAAAAAAAATTAATCAAATAAAACCTAATGCAATTATTTGGAGCTATGCAAGACCTCAAAATGCTTTCTTAATTCAATATTCATATTTAAAGGGCATAAAAAATATTATTCATGATACGGAGGGTATAACTTATAGATGTGATAAAGAATATTCTGATTCTTGTGATAACTTAACTCTAAAATGTATTCATGGTATTTGGGGATGGGGGGAAGAACAAAAAAAACTAATTAATAATAGATGTGCAAAAATAGGTCATAAATTAGTAGCGTCAAATATTGGCAGTATAAGATACGAATATTATAAAAATTTAAAAATTTCCAGAAAAAAAAATAATAAAATTTTGATAAATACAAATTTTCCAATAATTGACCCAAGATATGGCTCATTAGAAAGTGACTACAAAATATGGGTTAATATTGAAAAGAAATTATCTAAAATTGAATTTATTAAACGTTGTATAGAATTAAGTGCTATGCGTCAATCTTTGATTAACTTTGTAAAAGAGTTGATTGATAAGAATCTATTCAAACCTAAAGACATAATTTTAAGAACACATCCCTTTGAGTCTGATAATTATTATAGGGATTTAAAAGGATTAGGTGTTGAAATTTCAAATAAAAATGATATTGCTTATGACATTTCAAGATCCTTTTTAATGGCGCAATGTGGATGTCAAACAGTATTAGATGGACTTATACAGGATGTCCCCTCAATATTGATTAAACCTAGTTTTGAAAATATATGGTCTGATCTTAGCTCTCAAATTGACACTGATTATCTGCAAAAATTAAATGAAGATAAAAATGAATATTATTCTTTTAAAAAAAGAAATATAAAATCAGCAAAGAAAATTGTAACTCCTTTTTTATCTAATATAGAAAAACAAATAAACTATGAATTATTGATTTCAAATTTATTTGAGCCTCTTAAAAAAAATAAAATTTTATTTTTTTATACTTACTTTTTTAATTTATTAATAAGAATTTCAAAGAATTTAAAAGATTATCTCAGATTTTTATTGTATCCAAGAAAAATTTTAAATAAAAAATTAACTAATGAAATATTAATTAAATATATGCTTAAAAAAAAGATTCCATATAGTATAGATTCAAATAACAATATTTATCTGGATTAAGATTATTAAAAATATCAAAAATAAAAATCAAATATAATTATGTTTTATATATTTCGTCTAATATTTCATAATCTTTAATAGTAAATTCCAATCCATTTTTTTGATCTCTCTAAGTTGAACCCCAAGTACTTTTTCTTGGTTGATTAAGAATTTCTGAAGATTAGACTGTATTTATATCTTTTTTTAGAATTTCACTGCATCCCATCCAGTTTCAATTGAATTATCTATTAATTTTTTGCTATTTCTATAGAACAATTATGACTTATTTAAATTTCTGCAATTATTTAAATATATTTATCTGAGCCCATTTGATAAATTTTTTTTATTTCCATTGAAAATTATTATTTAATTTCACACTTTAACTTTTTGTATTAATTACAAATAAAAATGAACAATAATGTTTCAAAGTATTTTGATAACTTACCTAAAAAAATATTCTCAAAATAGATCATATACAAAGAAACGTAACTATTGTTATTTGCACTAAATTACATACTATTAACAAAAATTAGTTTATGTTAGAATATCGATATTTGAAAATTAAGGTTAATGATATCCAAAAGGATAGATTTCAATAATGAAATTAATCATAAAATTAGGATCATATTTGAAATAGCAAATAACCATCAAGGCAGTGTGGATCACTTTAAAAATATACTTGATGATATATTTTCTGCCAGCAAAACATTTGCCGATAAGTTTGAGTTTTTAATTAAATTTCAATTTAGAGATTTACCAACTTTTATAGATGAAAGCATAGACCCCTCTCAAAATAAACATATTTCTAGATTTAAAGAAACTGCTCTTTTAGATGAACAATGGCTTCAAATTTTAAATATGGTAAGAGATAAAGGTTTTAAAACAATTGTTACACCATTTGATGAGGCTTCAGTTAATAAAGCTGAAAGATTTGGGATCGAAGAATATAAAATTGCTAGTTGCTCTTGCACCGAATGGAGTTTGTTGAGAGAAGTGGCAAACCAGAATAAACCTGTCACAATTTCTACTGGTGGAAGAAATCTAAAAGAAGTGGATGATATCTATTCATATTTTGCTCATAGAATACCTTATAAATTTACTATTATGCATTGTTGCGGAATCTATCCAGCACCAATAAAAGATTTAAACTTAAATACAATTAATATATTTAAGGAAAGATATCCTTTAGCAAAGATTGGATACTCAGGTCATGAAGATCCTGATAATCATAGTATTTCCTCCTTGGCAATAGCTCTTGGAGCTGTTTCTATTGAGAGGCATATAGGTAAAGAAGACACTGAAAAAGATATTAATATTAATACTTACAGTGTTAGCAGCTCTTCTATTTATAAATGGCTAAAAGTACTTGATGAAACTTTGACCTCATTAGGCAAAGCTAAGGACTATTCATATAAAAATCAAGTTGAATATAAATCTTTAAAAACTCTCCAAAGGGGTGTATTTTTGAAAAATGAAGTTAAAATTGGCGATAAGATTAATCTTAGTGATTGTAGTTTTAAATTCCCTATACAAGAAAATCAAATTTCAGCTTCTGAGATTGCATCAATTGATAATTGTTTCATAGCTAATCAAAATCTAATATCAGGAGCAAGACTTACTTATGATAAAACGCAAATTCAAATATCCAAATCAATAAGTCTGAAGGAATATGTTCATAAAATAAGAGGTATCATTAATCAATATGGTGAATACGTTCCAGATGATGTTGAGATAGAGGTATCTCATCATTATGGAATTGAAAAATTGAATAAATATGGTTGTTGCCTTATAAATATAATTAACCGGAGCTACTGTAAAAAGTTAATTATCATGACTGAAGGTCAAAATCATCCAACTCAATTTCATGATGTAAAAGAGGAAACATTTCGAGTCCTGCATGGTGAACTAGAGCTTATTCTTGATGGTCAAAAGAAAATTATCAAATGTGGAGAAGAAGCTTTAGTAAGATCTGGAGTAAAGCATTCTTTTAGAGCTATTACTGATTGTATTATTGAAGAACTCTCTACTACCAGTATTGCGGATGATTCAATTTATGAAGACACTAAAATTAATGATTTGCCAAGAGGTAAAAGAAAAACTTTAGTTAATCTTCACTTTGATCATTTTGACGAATGAGATGTCAAAAGTTCTCGGATTTATACCCTGCAGATCAGGTTCAAAAAGAATAAAAAATAAAAATCTTCTTACATTTAATTCGAAGTCTCTCATACAAAATGTTTATGATTTTGCCGAATTATCTAAAAGTATAGATGACATTGTAGTATCAACAGATTCTTCA
This sequence comes from Prochlorococcus marinus str. MIT 9312, assembly GCF_000012645.1. NCBI lineage: Bacteria > Bacillati > Cyanobacteriota > Cyanophyceae > Synechococcales > Prochlorococcaceae > Prochlorococcus > Prochlorococcus marinus. Next base: position 1,257,019 of record NC_007577.1, read on the forward strand.
GATTATTTAAATAGTTTTAGCAAAAAGGGTAAATTTATAGATATTGGGTTAAGATCAAAGAAAAATTCAACTGATAAATCAACTGATATTGATGTTTTAAAAGAAGTTATTCAAAAATTAAAAATAAAAGGATTTGATTATAAATATGTTATTCACTTAAGACCAACTTATCCAGCAATTTCCGAAAAAAATATTGATGATGCATATAAATTACTTTTATTAAATGAAAGAGCAACTAGCTTAAAAAGTGTTGAAAAACTAGATTTGTTTTATCAGAAATGTTTAATAGAAGATGATGAAGATTCGTCAAGATTAATTGGACTTGATAATGATATTTTTAATATTTCATCATCAATGCCCTCTCAAAAATGCAAAAATATTTATGCCCAAACGGCAGCTCTGGATATTTATAAAATCGAAAATATATTATCTGGAAATTTATGGGGAAGTTATTGTTTAAAATATGAATTTGGTAATGTGAATGCTGATATAGATGAATATTTTGATTTGCCTCATGCATATAGTGCACTAGATCAATTAGATGTTTTTAATAATAAAAAGAAGGGAAAACAATATGAAATATGTTTTGATATTGATGGACTTCTTTTTTCAAGAACTTCAGATGGAAATTACTCTAATGCAATTCCCAATAAAGGAGCTATTGAAATTTTATCTAAATTAAAAAATAAAGGATTTGTAATTATTTTACAAACCGCAAGAGGTACTAAAACTGGAAAGAATTGGTTTGAAGTAACAAAAAAACAACTAGAAAATAATAATGTACCTTATGACAAATTAATTTTCAAAAAACCTGGCTCAGATTTTTATGTAGATGACCGTTTTATATCTTTAAGGAGATTAAAAAAGATTTTCAATATTTAATTAACCAATTTTGATTTATATAATAAATTAAACATTTTTATTTCTTAAGTTATTTTTTTTATTAACTTATATTTTAAATTAAAAATGTTCTAAAATTTGCTTATGAAGTATGAATTGCATTAGTTAAAATTAATATAAAATAATATCTGATATGTATTTAGAAATTTTTCATAAACTTCTTTAGAAAATCCCCTCCTTCTGAAGCAAAATCTTCAATTTTATTTTTATAATTTAATTTTTAAATTAACATAGTTTCTATATTACCTTCGAGATGGTTAATATAGAAATATTATTTCGGGGCCATAGCTCAGCTGGTAGAGCACCTGCATGGCATGCAGGGGGTCAGCGGTTCGAGTCCGCTTGGCTCCATCAGGATTTTCACTAGTTATACCAACTAGTCTGAATGATTTTAAACCATTTTACATAGTGTATTTTTATGTCTAAATATGTATAAAAATACGTTCTCTGCGACCATCTCTGCGACCAAGCTTTTTAATACAAATAATTATTAATTAATTTGTTTATTTTTTATAAAGGTTATGAATAAAAATAATGGTTTTTCTATTCAAGAATTAGTAGTAGTGATTTCTGGCTTTTCTTTATTAGCTTTAATATCTTTTCCGAAAATATCAGATTTTATAAAAGACTTTAAGATTAACCATGCAAAGAATTTGATAACATCAATAGTTAGACAATGTGTTGAATATTCTGAAATAAATGATTTAGATAATCCAACATTCTCTGATATAGGTATGGGAATGACATTAAATCCATATGAAGATTCATATGGAATTGATTATGGGGATCATGATGGATTTACCTACAACACAACAATATCCTCAGCTACTCCAACAAGAGAATATTCTTCATGTATGCGACTTTCTGCTAAATCAACTTCAATTCAAGGACTTGGAGATGAGACAGGTTATCATTATCCTCATTTTGAAATAATGTATAATTCTTCCACTGGAGAATATGAAAAAACCTGCGTCTTACAAATAAATGCTTACAACAAACCAAGACATTGCAATGAAGAAACTTCAAGCTGGTGACTACTGACTATAGAAGAAGATATTTAAAAATTACTTTCAAAGATAAAAAAGTATTTCTATAAGACATTATTAAGGTTGTTATCCCTGCGACCACCCCTGCGACCAAATTGGCAAAAACAGTTGTAATAGCTAGTTATAGCTTGATTGGTGATCTGCATGGCATGCAGGAGGTCAGGGGTTCAAATCCCCTTGGCTCCATTAATATTTTCTCTATTTATTATTAGAATTAGAGGATATAACCTGTTTTATATTTTATATTTTCTATGTATACAAACATAAATTATCTAAGACTATTTATAATACAATACCTTTCAGAAATTACTGAAAATAAATATGTGGATTTACTAAATTAGTAAACTTTACTAAATAGTATCAATCTCTATTAAAATTAAAGTAAATCTTTCTAATGCTCATTATTTTTTTTAGAAATGAATAGATTAAATTTCAAAAATTAAGAATATGAATATAAGATATTATTATCAATAAATTTAATGAAACAATTTTTTTGGTTGCATATCAAAAAATCGGCAGGGATCTCTGTTAGGAGAGCTTTAAAACCCTATTACGTAGAAGTAGACAGGGGGCATAAGCCAAAAAACTTTGTCCAAGCAAATTATAGTGAATATAATGACATATTAAATAATTACAGAATAAACTTAGGGAACTATCAATTTAAAAGAGCTCTTTTCGCTAAGGAATATTTATATAAAGAGAATTGGGATTCAATGTTTTCTTTTGCATTTTGCAGAGAGCCAATTGATAGATGTATTAGTATGTTTTACTATCTCTTTTGGAAAAAGAATTTTAGGAATAGAGTTTATACATCATTGAAATCAAAAAAGATTTTTTTAAGCGATTCGTATGCCTTCGATTACTTTTTAGAACTAATTGCCAATAGAAAATATAGCAATTCAAATTTTAAACCCATAGATTTACATTTCACTACCCATACAAATCCAATGTGGGATGACATAACAGATATTAATGGGGATTTACTTTTATCAAAAGTATTTAAACTAGATGATTTTACAGAAGGAATTAATTATGTCCTAAAGAAAATTATTAACAAAAATGTAGATTCAAAATTTGTTAAATTGCATGAGAATCAACAAAAAGGTTCATTTTCTCCAAATAAGTTTCAAATAAAAAAAATTCAACAAATATATAAAAAAGATTTTGAATTGTATGAAACTATTTCTCCTCTTAAAAAAGAATAAAAAATCAATTTTTTTATAACTAGCAAATTAGACTTTTATAATTTTTATTTGATAATTTACCCATTTTATAAAGTTTCTCAATCTGTAGATAATCTTTATTTAGATATTCCCTTAAATTGTAACTAGCAAAATCTGTTAAATGAATTTGATTTAATGAATTATTACCAACTTTTTCCTTTGCATGACATTCTATATTAAACGTCTTTAAAGCATCTTCGTATAAATTCTCTTGTGTGATCACAGAAAGAATTTGTTTTGAACTACATTTTTTTAATAAATCTTTTAAGTAAAAATTTATATCCTCATTAAGATGGTGAATACTTTTAAATTCTTCAGAGACTTTCTTATTTAGTCGGCCATTTTTAAAATATAAATTTTCTGCAAGATTATTTAATGATTTATATTTTTTTAGAATTGCTTTCTCATTAAAAAATCTATCTTCATTCCTTTTTAAGATAATAAGATTTTTATATCTATAATTAAATGCCGATATTGTTCTATTAATAGGATTTCTTATCAGAATTATATATTTTAAATCTTTTCTATAAATAACTTTTCTTACATGGACTACCTTATATATATGAAATAAATTTAATAATTTAAGGCTTTTAAATAATGAAGAGCCGCCTGTTTTGCCGATGTGTACAATTATTGTAGAGTTTTTGGGGATAACTAAATAATCTTTAATTGCAATAAAATGAATGTAAAAAATACTTCTTTTAATATATTTTTTGACTTTATAAATAAAATATCTAAACATAATTGAGCTTTTCTTTGATTCCTTTCCTTTAACTATTAAGGAAATAATACTATATTGAATAAAAAATGGTTAAAAGAATTTTTGGATATTTTATATTGTTTTTCTTTGGAGCTACATCTATGGTCATATTTACTTTTAAAAAGCCTGAACCATATTATTCATATTTAAAGAGTTTTTTCATGCCAATTTATCTTGTTCCTAAGATAAAAGAAAAAAATTTTGATGCATACAAAATTATTCAAATAAAAAATAAAGATGATCTTAATCAAACCAGGAAAAATCTGAGAAATTTCATTTTTGGTGGAGAAGATCTATCTGGGTTATTACCCGAGGTTAAGAAATCAATCACTGATGAAAGGTACAAAAAACTAAAAAACCTAAAAAGTATTGATAAATATGCTCACACGATGGAATATGGGATCACTTCGATTGCTTACAAATTTAATCCAATAAAAAACAACAAAAAATTAATTATTTATAGTCAAGGCCATGCAGGTGATTTTTATAATGGGATCAAAAACATAACTTTCTTCCTTGAAAAGGGTTATACAATTATTGCAGTGTCATTACCCTTAAAAGGTCTAAATAGTAAACCTTTAGTTGAATCTAAAAACAATGGAGAACTAATGTTAGATGAGCTTTGGAAATTAAAATATTTTCGACCAACGAATGGTAATTATTTCAGATATTTTTTAGAGCCAATTATTGCTTTTATTAATCAGGCCAGCATGGATTTGCCCTTTGATAGTATCTCTATGACAGGGATCTCCGGGGGAGGTTGGACTACTATACTTATGGCTTCTATTGAGGAAAGGATTAAACATAGTTTTCCTGTAGCAGCCCCTCTACCACTTGCAATAAGAAATGCAAAATCTATGACTGTTATGACTAGAGATAGCCTTCTCTACCAAAAATTTAATTATCTTGATTTATATATTCTGGGTTCAACTGGTAAAGGGAGAGTACAAAACCAAATTTTTAATTATTACGATCCTTGTTGTCGTTATGGGGACAATGGGAAATACTATTTAAGTGCGGTGAAAAATACGCTAAAAACTATTAGTGATGGAGAATTTGATGTTATCTATGACTACAAAAATAAGTTGCATACTATTTCCGATTTTGGATTAGATTTTATTCACAATAGAATTAAAAATAATTAATTGGATCTATTCGTTTTTAGAATATCTTTGAATCTTGAAATATATTTTGTTCAATCATTATCATCCTTTCTTTTTGAATTAATTACAACGAATAACTTTTAGTGCTAGGTCGATTTTTAGATTTAAATAAAGTTAAAGTCTTTTACTGAATCATATATGAGATTCTTATAAGTCATGAAAACACTTATTAATGATTTGTTTTTACATTATTAAAACTATTTAGAAGATTTACTTTGATAAGTGGGAGATTAAAGTTAAAATACATTATCGTTAAATAATAATTTCGATGAATATTGTTAATTTCAATCAACTTGGTTTTGATAAATATATTTACTTGATAGCTGAAATAGGAATTAACCATAATGGTTCAATTGATTTAGCTAAAAAGTTGATAGATCAAGCTGTAGATTGTGGATGTGATGCAGTAAAGTTCCAAAAGAGAGATATTAACACAGTTTATTCGAAAGAGATTTTAGATCAAGCCAGAGAAAGCCCATGGGGAAATACTCAAAGAGAACAAAAAGAGGGTCTTGAATTTTCTTTAACACAATATGAAGAGCTAGATAAATATTGCAAAGGGAAGAATATTGATTGGTTTGCCTCTTCTTGGGACAAAAAAAGTCAATTAGAAATGAGAAGGTTTAAATTTAAATTCAATAAAATAGCCTCTGCTATGGCTACAAACTTAGATTTTGTTGAATTTGTAGCATCTGAAGGTACTCCTACTTTTGCATCAACTGGGATGACAGAAATTGAAGATATTGAAAAAATAGTGGAAATTTTTAAGAGGCATTCATGTGAATTGATGCTTATGCATACTGTAAGCACATACCCCTCCTTAGAATCTGATTTAAATTTAAAATGTATCAACATGCTTAAGAATAAATTTAAGCTCCCTGTTGGATATAGTGGTCACGAAGTTTCAGTTTCTCCATCTGTAATAGCAGCAACATTAGGAGCATGCGCTATAGAGAGACACATAACACTAGATAGGTCAATGTATGGTAGTGATCAATCAGCATCATTACAAGAAGAAGGCTTTAGACAATTAGTCTCTATTTGTAGAAAAATACCTATTCTTCTTGGAGACGGAGAAAAGAAGATAATAGAAGCAGAAAAAACAATTGCCAATAAATTAAGATATTGGAAAAAATAATGAAAACTTACGTTTTTGATATTGATGGAACTATTTGTACAAATACATATGGTGAATATAAAAAAGCTGAACCTTTTTTGGAAAATATTTTAAAAGTAAACTCTTTATATGAAAATGGTAATTATATTAAATATTTCACAGCAAGAGGTTCTGGCACAGGTATAGATTGGCATGATCTTACAAAAAAACAACTTGATACATGGGGAGCAAAATATCACGAATTAATCTTAGGGAAACCAGAAGGGGACTTTTACATAGATGATAAAGGTAAAAATGCCCTTACATACAATTGGGCGAACACAAGTATCCCATTAAATGATAAGAACTATGGAAATGTTATAAAACAAGAAATCATCAAAAGTATTAATACACTAGAAAATTTTTTAGAAAATCATTCTTCTATCAGTTCTATAGAAAAAGTCTCTAAATTATGTCAAGAGTGTCTTAAAAAAGGAGGTAAAATTATTTTTGCAGGTAATGGAGGTAGTTTCGCAGATGCTCAGCATTTAAGTGCAGAATTTATTTCTAAATTATTAACAGATAGAAATCCACTGCCTGCAATAGCATTAGGTACCAATTCAAGTTCTACTACAGCTATTGGCAACGATTACGGGTTTGAAAATATTTTTTCCCGGGAATTAGATGCTCTTGGAAATTCTAATGATTTATTTTTAGCTTTTTCAACAAGTGGAAATAGTCAAAATATTATTAATGCGTTAAAAAAATGTGAAGAAAATTCTATTAATTACTTTATCTTTACTGGCAAAGATGGTGGATTATGTTCTGAATTATTTTCTAATATTATAAAGGTCCCTTCTGATAATACAGCTATTATTCAACAACTACATATTACTCTTGGTCATATAATTTGCAAATTAGCAGAACAAAATTTTTTGAATCATGAATAATAATTTTGGAGTGATGCAAGGAAGATTACTTCCCAAGTTCAAAGATCAATATCAATCACATCCTTTAGGATATTGGCAAAAAGAATACGATATTGCATCTAAATTATTTTTGAAAAATATTGAGTTTATTTTTGATTTATATCTTTATAATGAGAATCCAATTTATTCAAATTTAGAAGAAGTAATAAATATTCAAAAAAAGACTGGAATAAAGACAAGCAGTATATGTGCAGATTTCTTTATGAATGCGCCAATCCAAAGTGCTAATAGAGAAGAAAAGATTATCTTTCAAAAAATTCTTTCAAGATTAATTATTAATTTATCAAAATTAGGGGGTTCAGATATAGTTATTCCATTTGTGGATAATTCCAAATTAAAAACTAAAATAGATAGAGAAAAAGTTATTGAATTTTTAAATTCGTTTGAAGAAATTTGTTCTGATAATAATATTAACCTTTCTCTAGAAACTGATTTAGAACCAGAAAATTTTAGAGATTTTATAGATAAATTTGATAATGATTTTATTACTATTAATTATGATTCAGGTAATAGTGCTTCATTAGGATATTCAATTTTTGAAGAATTAAATATATTAGGCAATAAAATTACAAATATTCATATAAAAGATAGATTACTAAATGGATTTTCTGTCGAATTAGGGAAAGGTAATGCTAATCTAAAGTTCTTAAAGAAATTCATAATTGAGAATAATTATAATGGTGTTATTACTTTCCAAGCATATAGAGACACAGAAGGTATTTCAATTTTCAAAAAGCAATATCAATATTTCTTAGACTTAAAAATATGAAGTTTGTTGCAATTCTTTTGGCCAGAGGAGGATCCAAAGGGATTCCAAAGAAAAATCTTTTAAAAATAAATAAAATTCCTTTAATTAGTTTTACTATAAGACAGTGTTTTAGTGCAGGTATAGAAGAAATTTATACAAGTTCTGATGATGATGAAATCTTATCTGTTGCGAGAGATGAAGGTTCTAAATTAATTAAAAGGCCCTTAGATATTGCCCATGATTGTTCTACATCAGAATCGGCTTGGTTACATGCTATTGATAATATTGACAATTTAGATGATAGCAATGACTGGATATTTGCCCCTCAATTAACATCTCCAATTAGAGAAACATTTGACATTAAGAATGGACTAGAAATTGCAAGCAGTAATAAATATGATTCAATATTTTCGGCTGTAGAATTAAATGACTTTTTAATCTGGAAAAATGAAAATAATAAATTGGAGCCAATAAATTATGACTTTCAAAAACGACTAAGAAGGCAAGATATTAAGGTAAATAATTATCTAGAAAATGGCTCTTTTTATTTATTTAAACCTTGTGGCATAAAAAAATTTAATAATAGGCTTTATGGAAGAATAGGGATATGTAAAATGGACAAATTAAAAATGTTCCAAATAGATCACTATAGTGATATTTTTATTGTAGAAAAAATCTTGCAGAAACTCAATATCAAATAAATGAGTATGTTTTCTGTAAAAAATAAACGTGTATTAGTCGTGGGGGCCTCTAGGGGGATTGGTCTTGAAATATCAATCAAATTGAAAGAGGGAAAAGCTGATATTCTTGGAATTGCTAGGTCTGATATAAATGCTGATTTTAATTATCTAAGAGTTGATATCTCAAACAATAAAGATATCTTATATTTAAATAAATATATCGAGCAAAATAACTTATTTTTTGATGGAATTGTCGTAAATTCAGCAATAAGTCAATCTCCCAAAACATTTGATAATAAAGAAAACACTTCTAATAAGCAGAAATTTACACAAAACCCTAGGAAGTTTGAATTAATTAATAATATAAATCTAATTTCTGTTTATGAACTTCTATATACTGTAAGTCCTTATATTTCGAAAGATGCTTCAATTATTTTTATCTCTAGTATTGGTTCTGAATTGGGATTCCCAGGGAATCCTGGATACCAAACATCAAAAGCAGGAATAAACGCCTTAGTGAGAGCATTAGCTGTAGATTTATCTAGAGATAGAATAAGAGTGAACCATTTAAATTTAGGATATATAAATGCACCAATGAGTAAGGATTCATACAATGATAAAAAAATGAATAAAGAAAGAAGTGAAAGAACAATCCTAAAAAGGTGGGGCTCTATAGAAGATGTAATAGGACCAGTAATTTTTTTATTATCTAATGAAAGTAGCTATATCACTGGAACAGGTATAAATGTTGATGGTGGGTGGTTATCAAAAGGATTATGAATTTAGATTTAAAAGATAAATTTATAATAATAGCTGGAGGACTTGGGGGTATTGGTCTAGAAACTGTAAAAGACTTAATTTCTGAAGGTGCAGAAATTTCAATATTAACTCAAAATGAATCAAAATATATTGAATATTCAAAATACTTTGATGTACATTTATTGGATTACGAATCAGAAGATTCTATTAAAGCCACCTTTGAATTTTTAATGAAAAACAGAAAGCCATCAGGGTTTATATCTTTTGTTGGTACTGGTAGATCGTCTAATAATGCTTTTCAAAATAAAGATGATGTTATCAAGATGTGGCAAGTTAACTATTTTGCCAACAGATTATTGGCAAAAATTTTTGTAGAGTCTACACGAAAAATTTTTGGAGATCCAAAAAATTCGGATTACTTTATTACTCTAACTGCATCAATAGCATCTAACCTTTTTATTAATTGCCCAACTGAATATTCAGTTTCAAAAATTGCATTAGTGAGATTATGCAAAGATTTATCTTGGAAATTAGCCCCTTACTATAGAGTAAATTGCATTTCTCCAGGTAATATTTTCTTTAAAGGTGGTACGTGGGACAGAATACAAAAAGAAGGTAAAATTGATATTGATGAACTATTAAAAACAAAAGTTCCATCCAGAAGATTTGGAACCCCATCTGATATATCTAAATTTGCAGTATTTTTATCATCTCCCTTAGCATCATTTATAAATGGTTCATGTATTAAAATTGATGGTGGCCAATCAACTTATACTTAGAAATTGAAAAATTTTGATTTAAAAGAAGGTTACTATATTGTTACCGGCGGTCTTGGATTACTGGGGAAACAACATTGTGAAGCTATAAGTAAATTCGGTGGTACCCCAATAATAATTGACATAAACCACTTAGAATTTCAAGATTTTTATAGGTATTTATTAAAAAAATATAACAAAAAGGCAGTTTTATTTGAGAATGATATTACGAATGAAAAATCGGTTAAAGAAGTTGTTGATAAATGCAAAGCCTTAGATTATAAGATACATGGCTTGATTAATAATGCCGCTAGAGATCCCAAAGTTACTGAAGGTGGGCTTAAAAATAAAAACAGATTGGAAATATTTCCTATAGAAGAGTGGAACAAAGATTTATCTGTAGGTTTAACAGGCGCATATCTATGTACTAAATATTTTGGATCTTATATGAATAAAAATTATGGAGGAGCAATTGTAAATATTTCTTCCGACTTAGGCTTGATAGCACCTAATCAAGAACTTTATAAAGAAGATACACTTAATTCTGAAAATCAGCCTGTAAAACCAGTTACATATTCAGTAGTTAAAAGTGGTCTAATTGGCTTAACAAGATATACTGCTACCTATTGGCCCAAAAAAGTAAGGTGCAATTGTTTATGTCCAGGGGGAGTTTACAATCACCAAAATGAGTCCTTCTTGAATAAGGTTTCTAATTTAATTCCAATGGGAAGACTTGCTAATAAAGATGAATATATGCCCGCTATTGTATTCATGTTAAGCGAAGCTTCTTCATATATGAATGGCGCCATTTTATCAATTGACGGTGGGCGATCTACCTGGTAATTTAACTATGAATTTTAGAAGAACAAAACAAAAAATAAATGATTTTAAAGGATTTATTATCGTAAAAATAATCATAAATAATTTTCTTTTTCAAGATTCTATAAAATCATTTTTACTAATTAGGAAAAAATCACACACAAAATATCTTCTTGAAGAAAATAATATTTTTGATAACAATCAAAAGATCGGATTATTTCCATATAGTGTTTGGGATTGTCTGGCGATACATAATATATTTTGTAAATACTATAAAAATGCTATTTGTATTCATCCTGATCAAAATATAGAAAGAAAAGAGATATCTAACTTAAGAATCAAATTAATTAAAAATTTCAGATCTAGAAAATCAATTAAAAAAAGAAATGTTAGTTTTTTTATTAAAGATAGCCAAAAACTTTTTGAAGAAATTAATCTTTTTTTAAAAAAAGAACTTGGGGAATTTAGTCATATAGCAACCTATGGACTTTTAGATAATTTAATCAAGGATTGTAATTTATCAATTTTTTTAAACGGTTTTATCTATGATAAAAAATTGTTATTTTCCTATTTAGCAAAAATCCTCAAGCTTACAAAAATAATATGTGACCCATTTAAAAAGATATTTATTGCAGAGACAGCGTATCTAGAATGTTCTTTTTTAAGGGCCTATAGCTTCGCTCATAATATTGAACTTTTTTGTTTGCATCCAAATGGTACTTTCAGAAAATTAGATCCTAAAGAATCACCTTCAGAAAGTTACATTTCTGACAAGAAAAATTTGATTTTCGGAGGAAATTGCAAAATAAGTTATGAGGAACTTAAAAATCTTGGAGTTAATTATTTTAGAAAGAGATTAAAAGGTGAAGGTTCAGATTCTGACTCTAGATATGCATTTAGAAATTCAGCCTCTAAACCCAATAAACAAATAAAGAAAGTGCTATTTTTACACTGCATAAGAGATGCAAACAATATTAACTCAATTGAATCAAATATCTTTAAAACTTATATAGAGTGGACTAATTACACCTTGTCGAAAATTAAAAATGATCAAGAAAATTGGTGGATCAAAATACATCCTATGTCTAGTTTTTGGAAAGATGATATTGATATAATTAGAGAATTATTTAAGCAGAATAATATTGACAACTCTATTTCAGAAAATTGTCCTAGTACAAAAGAAATATTAGAAAAAGGTATGCCGATTTTTACATGTAATGGGACCATAGCACTTGAATCACTTGCATTTGGCAACTACTGTATTGCCTCGGGAAATAGAATCGCTAATTCTTTAATTAAGAAAATTGATGATTTAAATAGTTATGATAATTATTTATTAATGCCAGTTAATAAATGCCTCAAAAATCTGAAGGCTTCAAAAGAAAAATCAATATTAGCGAAATCTTTGTTAATGGATACAAAAAGCAGATGCGATCTTGAGCATTTTTTTCCATATAAATATATTCAATCCAACGATTCTTTTCTCCAAAAATTAAAAATAATATTTACTATTGGGAACAAAAAGCACAAATACATTTAAATTGTATGGTTATATATTTTTAGAAATAAATATATTTTGATTTATATTTTTTAAATTTTATATTGTTAGTTTTGAGATATTTTTCTATTTTTTCATTAGTTAATTTTGCTTTATTTTTAAATTTTTGATAAATAATTTTTTTTTTCAGGAACTTTCTGAAAGATAAAAAACTTTTACTAATCAATACCACAATTCCTACTATTAAAATGCTTTGCATTTAGAATGATTTTGTTTCTTTTGAATTTTCAAATAATAATTTCATATAATGAAATTGATTAATGAAAACATAAAACACTTATAAATAAAAATGATTTAATAGAATAATCATTTTTTTTTATAAAAACAAATTCTCTAAAATAAGAATTTTATTTATCACAAAAAATTATTACTTATGAAAAGTATTGTTCAAGAGAGATATGAGATACTTGTTATTGGGGCAGGTGGTGCTGGTTTAAGAGCTGCTATAGAGGCAAAATCATTAGGTAAAGAAGTTTTAGTTGTTGGGAAAAGAAGTAAATTCGATGCTCATACTGCTTTAGCTGCAGGAGGCATAAATGCAGTTTTTGGTAATTTAGATCCTAATGATTCTAAAGAGCAACATTTTGCAGATACATATCTTGAGGGCTATGGAATAGGGGATCCTGATATTATTGAGATAATGGTAAATGAATCACCAAAAAGAGTTAAAGAAATAGATGAATGGGGAGCAAACTTTAAAAGATTAAAAAATGGTAAATTAGATCAGAGATTTTTTGGCGCTCATACTTATCGGAGAACCTGTTACTCAGGTGATTATACAGGCAAATCTATCCTTAATGCATTATTAAATAAAGCTGATTCTATGGCAATACCCATAATAGATACTACTTACATAACAGAACTCATAATCTATGAAGATCGATGTATAGGTGCAATGTCTTTTGATATTAAATCTGGAGAGAAAAAAATAATCCTATCCAAAGCCATCATTATATGCACAGGTGGTCATACTGGGATTTGGAAAAGGAACTCATCGCGAAAAGATGAAAATAATGGAGATGGTCTTGCTCTAGCAATAAATGCAGGATGCGAACTAATTGATATGGAAATGGTTCAATTTCATCCAACTGGGATGATCTTTCCTGAAGAGATTTCTGGGAATCTAGTTACTGAAGCAGTTAGGGGAGAGGGTGGAAAACTTTACAATAATAAAGGGCAAAGATTTATGGAGTCTTATGATAAAGAGAGGTTAGAGTTATCCACAAGAGATAAAGTTGCAATAGCAAATTACACTGAAATAAAAGACGGTAGGGGTACTCCTAGAGGTGGCGTATATCTAGATATCAGTCATATAGAAAAAGATAAAATACTTGAAAAACTACCAAATATATTTAAACAGTTCAAAGATTATCAAAATATTGATATTTCAAAAGAGCCAATGGAAGTTGCGCCTACAGCTCATTATTCTATGGGGGGCATTAAAGTTTGCGCAATTAAGCATTCAACATCAATAAGTGGACTTTTTGCAGCAGGAGAAGTAGCTGGAGGACTTCACGGAGCTAATAGATTAGGTGGCAACTCCTTAGCAGAAATTCTAGTTTTTGGTAAAAAAGCAGGAAAGTCTGCCTCAGAATATTCATCAACAGTAAATTTCACAAATGAAATACCTACAAATATCATCAATAAAATTGATCATAATATTAATCAATTAATGTTTAAAGAAATGAAAAATCCAAAATTATTTTTAAATAATTTAAAAGACATAATGTGGCAATATTGTGGAGTTATAAAGAATAAAAAGGGCTTAGAATTTGGGTTAAATAAAATAGATGAGATGGGAGAAAAATTTAAAAAATCTAGTATAAAAAAGACAAAAAACAAACCTGATTTTCTAGTAGATTTGTTCAACATAAAGTTTTCTATTTTAGTTAGCAAACTAACACTAATTAGTACTATTCATAGAGAGGAAAGTAGAGGTGCCCATCAGAGATCTGATTTTAAAGATTTAAACAAATCAAGAAACTATAATATAATTTGTAAAATTACAAATAGAAAAATATCTATTGAAAAAAAACCTACAAAAATCCTGAAAAAAGATATTGTAAAATTTATCAAGAATGATTTAAGAAATAAAAATATAGGTATAAAGTTACTTGAATGATATTTTTTTTACATTTATTGCATTACTCTAATCAAAAAATTCTTTATAAGTTATACAATTATAATGATAAAATATTCTAATATTCTTTATTTTTTAAAAGTTCAAAAACATAATGCAACGTGAAATAGAAAATAATTTTAATAATATTTGGGAATCTCAAATTGATCAGTCAGAAGAAGAAATTGATCTGAAAAACCTCTTTAACATATTTATTGAAAAGAAGAAAACAATAGCAGGAATTACTTTAACCTCTTTCTTATTGGGTTGTTCATTTGCATTACTTCAAAAAAAATTATGGCAAGGGCAATTCCAAATTGTTCTTTCTGGTTCAGACATTAACTCATCAATGAATTTAGCGTTACCTAAAAACAATCCAATTAATAAACTTTTCAATAATTCATCGAGAAATAATATTAATACAGAACTTGAGATCTTAAAAAGTCCTTATATATTGCTTCCTATTTTTGAATACGTAATGTCAGAAAAAAATATATCTGACTACAAGGTTAACAAATTTGAAGAATGGAAAAAAGATTATTTAGAAGTAAAGTTCAAAAATAATACGAATATACTTGATATTTCATATAAAGATAATGATAAAGATTTAATTATTCCTGTACTAACAAAAATTTCAAAAATATATCAACAATATTCTCCAAACAAAAAAATAGAAACTATAAATACAAAGATTAGTTATTTAGATGATCAGATTGATATTTATAAAGAAAAATACAAAAAATCCTTTGAGAAGGCTTTAAATTTTTCTTTTGAGAAAGGACTATCAACTAATTTATTTTCAGAAATAAATCCCAATATAATTGATCAAAATGATGGGGTTCTGATAAAAAATATAGAAGTCAAATTAGATACTCTCAAAAATTTAGAAGATTCCTCAGCCTTGATTGCATTTTCAGAAGCAAATCTTATTAGTAGTGAAAAAATAAAAAGAATAAAAACAATTATTTCGGAAAAAGAGATGCAACTAATAATGTATTCAAAAGTTTATAAAGATCAAGATGTTGTTATAAAAGATATTAAAAAGGAAATTCTTACTTTATCAAAAATTTTTAATGATGAATTAAAGACTTTTTTGAAATCACAAAAAGAAGCGGCTATCAATCGAATCAACGCACAGAATTCTTCAAAAGAAATTCTTATTGAACATAAAAAATTAGTTTCTGAAGCAATTAAAAATCAAAGAATACTGATTAACTTTGAAGACACTTTGCGAAATATGCAGTTTTTCTTGAGAGAAAAAACTGTCCCTTGGAAACTAATTACTCAACCATTGGTCTCTGAAAACCCAGTTGCTCCACAGAAAAGACGTATTGCCATTTTATGGACTGCGGCAGGTTTTGCAATAAGCTTATTTTATGTACTTTTTAGATATCAACAAATAGGTTTATTGAAAAGAAATGAAGAGTTACAAAGCGTCCTTAGAATTCCTTTTATTGATAATTTTAATACTAAAGAAGAATCAAATTTATCGAATTTCTTTAAATTTCTGAATAAAGGCATTATCTCAAAAACTAATATCAAAAAGATCTCCCTAGTACCCCTAGGAGATATTGAAAATATTAGCTTAAACAAAATCGAGAATTACATCCAAACTAATGATCAAGATAAATTTACTTTGAGGGAAAGCTTACAAGAAATTGATAAAGATGATTTAATAATTTTCATTACATCTCTTAAAAATATATTTAAAAAAGATGTGATCAAAATTAGAAATAAAATAACTCTAAACAAATTATCTGTTTTTGGATTTTTAATTATCGATAGCGAGTAAAGTTGTATCTATTTAACAAAAATTCAATAGTAAGAAATTAATAAAATTAAAAATATTTACCTGGAAAAATTAATTTCTAATTTATTTTTTTAATTTTATCTAAAGAATTTTAAGTTTAAAATTTTGAGTTCCAAGTTAAAAATCCTGATTCAGAATATTAAAAAAAGACCTAATTTTATTAGGTTCTAGGAGCTAGAAATAATATTCTTGTAAGAAGGACATAGGACTATTTCTTAAACAAATTGGTATAGAAATAAAATCTATTTAATCCAAAAATTTTTCAAGCATTTATTTATGGCTGGGTAGATTCTGCTGGTAAATAACAGTTCATAAATCCAGTACTTTTTCTTATAATATTAATTTTGGAAGAAAGAAAGCTATAAGGTTCCAGTGAGATATTTAAGAATTAATATTGATGAAAAATTGGAGAAATGAATTTTTAATTATAAATTCTCGATAAGAATTCGGGTTTACCTAAATCCTTATTTATAAGATGGAGTTTAAATAGTCTTTAGCAGAAATAAATTAAACTTTGCTAGTTAACTTTTACTGATCTAACTTCTTCTTTTGTAGGAATATATACTACTATGAAGTAATTACAGAAATTAATTAATAGCAACAGAAATACTTATGTTTTTCTCCAAACAGCACATAATCTACCTTGTATAGAAATCTGCTCATTCTCCAAAACAATTGGAGAATAATTAGGATTTGCAGCCTCTAATGAAACTTTATTACCTTTTTTATAAAAATATTTTAAAGTTGCTCCACTCCCTGGTATGTATGCACTCACTATAGTTCCATTTTTAATGCTTCCTGTGCTTTCTATCGGTTCTAACAAAACTGTATCTCCATCAGCGATGAAAGCATCTTTCATGGAATCACCATTTACAATTAAAGCAAATAATCCCTTTTTTTTAATTACTGAAGATATATCTAACTCTTCTTGAAAATCATTAAAAGTTTCAATCAATCCTCCAGCTGCAATAGATCCAAGTATTGGGATCCCTTGTCTGAAAACATCCTCGACAATTTGCAAAGTCCTCGCTTTACCTTCTTGCCATTTAATAAAACCTTTATCCTGAAGATGCTTAAGACGACTTTGAATAGGTGCTGGAGATTTTAATCCCATAGCCTGCATCATTTGTCTTATAGATGGACTATGTTGAAATTCATTCATATAATCCCTTATCCATTCAAAAAGCTCATTTTGTGGCTCAGTAAGAGTCTTTTCAGAAGGAATCATCTCTAAAGCAAATGCAAACTAATACATTTGTACCTCTTAAAAGGAATTATTGCAACTATTTAACTTAACAATCCTGCCAAAAGAGCTTGCTGGACATGCAACCTATTTTCTGCCTGCTTAAAAATTCTACTAATTTTACTCTCAAAAACTTCTGCTGAAATTTCTTTACCCCTATATGCTGGCAGACAATGGAGAATAATTGCATCTTTATTTGCCTTTCTTACTAAACTGCTATTAATAGTAAATCCTTTAAAATCTTTATCTTTATCTTCTTTTTGATTTTCCTCTCCCATAGATGACCAAACATCTGTATAAAGAACATTTGCCCCTAATACAGCATCATAAGGATCATGAATGATTTTCAACAAATTCTTATTTTTGTAAATTTCAAGTGCTTTGTTAATAACCGAGACATTTGGTTCATAACCTCTTGGGCATGCAATTCTAACTTCTACTCCTAGTAATGCTCCACATAGAATAAGGGAGTTTGCGACGTTATTACCATCACCTATAAATGTCAAAACTACATTTCTAAAATCGATAAACTCCTCTTGAATTGTCAAAAAATCTGCTAGAGCTTGGCAGGGATGTTCTAAATCTGTAAGAGCATTAATTACTGGTATCGTAGACCATTTTGCATATTCTTCTAGATCTGAATGATTAAAAGTTCTAATTGCAATAACATCGCAATATCTACTTAGAACTCTAGCAGTATCTTTAATGGGCTCTCCTCTTCCTATTTGGGATGTAATCGGATTTAGGTCGATAGTGGTTCCACCAAGTCGTGACATCGCGACTTGAAAACTAACTCTTGTTCGTGTTGATGACTTATCAAATATTAATCCTAAAACTTTATTGTTAGGATCAATATTTATCTTTTTATTTTTAAAATTTTTTGCAAGGTCTAAAATATTAATAAACTCATCAGTTGTCATATCAAAGCTTGATAGATAATTATTATTAGCAAGCTTATTTGGTTTTACCATGAATAATTCTAGTGAGATCTAGATTCTACTATGCAGGTAACTTAGATTCTGAAAGCAGATTTTTCAACTCCTCACCCTCAATAACTTCTTCTTCAAGAATTTTTTGTGAAATTGATTCAAGTAATGGTAAATTATTCCTTAAAATGTTCAATGCAGTTTCGTGAGCATCATCTACTAGATCTCTTACTTCTTTATCTATCGCTTGAGCTGTAGCATCACTAACTGACCTTCTTGGATTATTACCATTACCCAAGAATTGCCCACCACCTTGTTTATCATAAGCAAGTGGACCAAGAATATCGCTCATGCCAAATGTGCCTACCATTTGTTCTGCTATATCTGTAGCCCTTTGAAGATCATTAGAAGCACCTGTAGTAATTTTTCCGAAAACCACCTCTTCTGCAGACCGGCCGCCTAAGAGTGTTGCTATCTGACCTTTTAATTCTTCTTTTGAATTAAGAAATCTCTCCTCAGTAGGCAATTGAAGAGTATATCCAAGTGCGCTCATTCCTCTTGGCACTATTGAAATTTTTGCAACTTTTGAACCTCCTGGCATTAAATGACCAACAATTGCATGGCCTACTTCGTGATAAGCAACAACTTTCTTCTCATCATCTTGGAGAACTCTACTTTTCTTCTCAAGACCAGCAACTACTCTTTCAATAGCCTCACTTAAGTCTTGTTGTTCAACACTTTTCCTCTTTGCTCTAGCTGCTAGAAGAGCTGCTTCATTAACCATATTTGCCAGGTCTGCACCGGCAAACCCACTTGTAGCTTGAGCTATAGAATCTAAATCTATTGAATCTGAAAGTTTAACTTTTTTTGTGTAGATCTCTAATATAGTTTTTCTGCCGGATAAATCTGGTCTATCAACTAAAACCTGTCTATCAAATCTTCCTGGTCTTAGAAGGGCCGCGTCAAGCACTTCGGGCTGGTTAGTAGCAGCAAGTACTATAACAGGCTTATCAGCAGAGGCAAATCCATCCATTTCGGTAAGAAGCTGATTTAAAGTTTGTTCTCTCTCATCATTACCACCAACTACTCCCATTGATCCTGAACGACTTTTACCAATAGCATCTAATTCGTCAATAAAAATAATGCAAGGGGCTTTTTTCTTAGCTTGCTCAAATAAATCCCTGACTCTTGCTGCACCTGCACCTACAAAAAGCTCAACAAATTCAGAGCCAGAAATAATGAAGAATGGAACTTCTGCTTCTCCAGCAACAGCTTTTGAAAGAAGAGTTTTTCCTGTTCCTGGAGGGCCTACAAGAAGAACTCCCTTTGGAATTCGGGCACCAATATCTGTATATCTCTCAGGTTTTTTTAAGAAATCAACGATTTCCGTTAATTCGTCCTTAGCTTCGTCAACCCCTGCCACATCTGCAAAAGTTACTTTTGATTCATCATCGGGTACATATACTTTAGCTTTACTTTTAGTAAAACTTAGAGCTCCTTGAGCACCTCCGCCTCCCATACTTCTTCTAGCAAAGAATTGCAGAACAAGAATAAAAATTAAAGGCGGAACAACCCAGCTCAAGATAGTTGAAAAGAAATTAGGTTTCTTTGGAGGAGCAGCAGCGAATTCAACCCCTTTACTCTCCAACCTTTGTGGAAGATCCATATCAAAAATTGGGGTGGTTGCTAAAACTGAAGGTGCACCTTCTTCAGCACCATTAAGTTCATACCTGATTTGCTCCTGTGTTATGTACGCTCTTTTAACTTCCCCATCATTAACCTGATCTATAAATAAGGAGTAGGGAACTCTCGGTATCTGCATATTTTGACTAGGGAAAAGGCTACTAAACAAAAGTAATGCTCCAACTCCTATCAAAATGATATTTACAATTCCAAATCTTCTATTAGGTTGATTATCGTCTTGTCTTATTGGCATGATTGTGGGCAAATTTGAACTTATTATAAACTAAACGAAAAGTTTCTGTATCTGTATTATTTTTTTTGGGTAAGAACCGTACGGTACTTTGACCCATTGAGTTTAATAGTGAAAACTAAATTTTTAATTCACTCTTTACGCATATATCATTACCAATCAAACTAACCTGAGAATCACTTAATTTTATAATCTCATGCATTTCTTCAAATTGAAAATCTCCAAGGGGGTTCATATTAGTTTGGCCTCCTAAAATTTTTGGTGCAATAAAAGATATTATTTCATTAATGCAATCTGACTTAACAGCCGAAGTCGCCAATTTTGGGCCACATTCCCACAAAACTTTGTTACATCCTCTTTTAGCTAATAATTTTGAAATTAACTCTGGATTATCTGATGATACCTTTTCAACTTCCACACATTGTGGAATGTTGGTAAGAAATTTTTCATTGGCCGTTGAAGAATCATAAATAACTAAAGTTTTTGCCTCATCACAATCCCAAAGATTAGATTTTGGAGGTAAATCTAAGGTTTTTGTGAAAACAACTCGCAATGGTTCAGGATTTTTCAAACCTCTAGTAGTCAATAGTGGATTATCCTGTCTTAATGTGTTTCCACCAATAATTATTGCATCAAATTCAGTTCTAAAAGAATGCACTAATGATCTTGAATCTTTATTAGTAATCCATTTACTTTTACCATTTTTTAAACCTATCCGTCCATCAATACTCATTGCCCATTTAAGAACTCCAAATGATTTCTCAGTTATGGTCCTGTAAATAAAAGCCTTATTTAATTCTAAAGATTCTTTTTTACATAATCCTAAGTGAACTTTAATTCCAGCTTGTTTGAGCAATTTAATACCTTTACCAGATACTCTTTTATCAGGATCTTGAATAGAGATATATATTTTTTTAATCCCAGACGATATCACTTTATCAACACATGGAGGTGTTTTACCATGGTGGCAGCAAGGTTCGAGATTCACATACATATAACCATCTTTAACCTCTTTTTTTAAATTATTAAAAGCCATTACCTCAGCATGAGGTTCCCCAGCCTTGTAATGAAAACCTTCAGAAATAAGATTTCCATTTTTATCTAGTATTACTGCTCCCACCAAAGGATTTGGGCTAGTTTTACCTTTACCTAATGAAGCTAAAAAAATAGCTCTCTTCATCCATTTTATATGGCTTACATTTTTTTCAGACATCTCGTGAATCAATAATCAACTTAGTGATCTCCA
This sequence comes from Prochlorococcus marinus str. MIT 9312, assembly GCF_000012645.1. Lineage (NCBI taxonomy): Bacteria > Bacillati > Cyanobacteriota > Cyanophyceae > Synechococcales > Prochlorococcaceae > Prochlorococcus > Prochlorococcus marinus. Next base: position 1,278,792 of record NC_007577.1, read on the forward strand.
TTCTTTAACCAAAAAAGGAGGAACAGGTAACTCTGAAAAAACACCTGATAAAGATAATCTCAATGGTCTATTTTTATCAATATTTTGAATAAGCTCATCAAGATCAAATTCTGCAGCTGCTTGTCTAACATCATTTGCTAATTCTAAGTTAAGTAATGTTTTGTCATTCATTAACCAGCTTTTTCTTCCAGATTCAACCCTTAATACAGTGGGGTGGTCGATCCTTAAAGTTCCAGGATATCCTATAACCCTTAGAATTAATTTGTCTTCAAAAAGAGGAGATTTATAAGCTACTAACTGCCAAGTTTCAAAGTCCAAATCCCTTAAAAACTCACTACTCGCATTTATCAGTTCACCATTAATTTCCGTTTCTGCAATTTCTGCATAAACTTTTAATGGGTTAAAAATAAAAGACAGAAATATCATCAATATTAATATCCCTTTTAAAAAAATATTATTATTTGATTTTGTAATTTTCCTCATTTTCAGAATCCATAAGAGCATCTAAAGTTACAGCTGTTCTAACTATAGCTTGATATCTTTTAATTATTTTACGATTTTTTTCTATAACTCGAGATAAATTCAAAGAGTCTTTTTCAGAATAGCTAGATGTTAATTCGCTAGAATCTTCTTCAAGACACTCAAATTCACTATCCTTATTAATTAAGGTTAATAATAAATCATGTAATCTCTTTCTCCTTTCAGACAATTGATTTATTATTGTAACTCGATCAATAATAGGATAATTCACTAAAACATTCAAATAGATTAGATTCTTTTCCTTAGATATTCATGACTGAAATAAATAGAAAAATTTATATTGTAGGGATTAATTCTTTTAAATTTGAAGATTTACCTTTTAAATTACAAAATCTATTTAATGAGACAGTAAATATTGCAGTGCCTAATTCATATCTTGAAAAAATTAAATCATGGAGCGAAAACGATTTAAAACAAAAAAAATTATTTTATGCAAGCAAAAGTAATAACGAACTCATTAACTGGCTTCGGTCTCAAAAAAATGATGTTATTTTAATTTCAAGAGGCGATCCTCTTTGGTTTGGAATTGGAAGAATACTCCTAGAAAATTTTTCAAAAGATGAATTAAATTTCTACCCTTCAAATACTTGTATTCAATTAGCATTTAGTAAGTTAAAAATTCCTTGGCAGGATACTATTAATGTAAGTATTCATGGGAGAGATTCCACTAAGTTAGTTGAGGCACTTAAAACCAAGCCTTCAAGTTTGGCTATTATTACAGATTCAAACAACAAAAGTTTAGAAATTATCCAAAAAAACTTATCAGAATTAAATCTGATTGACTTTTATGATTTTTGGCTTTGTGAAGAAATAGGTTTCGACAATGAAAATATAAGAAAATTAAATCTTAAAGAGTCATTGCCCTCCGATATCTCGAGTTTGAACATTGCTGTTCTAACAAAAGCAAGGAAAATTTTTTCGAATAATGATTTACCTCTTTTCGGAATCAGTGACATTATTTTTAAAACTTTTGAAGACAGACCAAATTTATTAACTAAAAGGGAGGTTCGTATTCAAATCTTAGCTGATTTAGAACTCCCAAAAAAAGGTGTAATTTGGGATATAGGAGCAGGTTGTGGATCAATTGGTTTAGAGGCATTAAAACTAAGGCCTAATTTAGATTTATTTTGTATCGATAAAAGAATTGGCTCAAAAGGCTTAATATTAGAAAACTCAAAAAGGCTGGGAGTTAAACCAAAATCTATTTTTGAGGAAGACATAAATAATACCTTCAACAAGATAAATTTTATTTCTTTTGAAAAACCTAATAGATTAGTAATTGGAGGATGCGATAAAAAGACTAAACTTCAAATCATTAATAAACTGGGCCAAGATATGAGTAGTGGAGATATTATCTTAATCCCAATAATAGATATTCAAACTATAGAAGAATTAAAAGAGGAATTAGAAAATAAAAATTTTAATACAAATTTAAATTTAATACAGACTTACAAAAGTTTAAGTATCGCAGAAGGAATGAGATTAGAACCAAATAATCCTGTATTTTTATTAAAAGGGAAAAAATAAATTAAGATAATTTTTATTTGTTTGGTTTAGCCACATGGGGTAATCCCCAACCTAGTTTATTTCTTAATACTTGAAAAAATTCATGATCTTCAAGTCTAATAAACTTAACTGAGTGTTTACTTTTTCTTATCAAAACTCTATCTTCAGGCCAAACGTAACAACCAGCATTTCCATCCACAACCATTACTAATCTTTCAGGAGTTGCAGGGAAAACAGTTACTGGCTCTGAATCATTAAAAACTAGTGCCCTTGATGCCAATGAATGCGGCGCAATTGGAGTTAATTGAACAACTGGACAATCAGGAGTAATAACTGGTCCTCCAGCACTAAGAGAATATGCAGTAGATCCAGTTGGAGTAGATAAGATTACACCATCAGCCGAAATATCCACAGGGGCATGTCTTCCTATAGAGATCTCAAAATGACACATACTTGTAAGAGGTTCTCTATGAAGGGCCATCTCATTAAGGCAGAGAGACTCCCACCTCCTCTGATCATTCCTCATTACACTAACGATAAAACAAGTTCTTTCTTCAATATCCCAATTCCCAGTAATAATTTTATCTATAGCTTCATTTAGGTTGGATAAATAAGCTTCCGCAAGAAATCCTAAATGACCAGTATTTATTGTAAGGATTGGAATTTTTGCAGGTGCCGTTTGCCTTGCAGCAGAAAGCACAGTTCCATCTCCGCCAAGAACAATTGCAAATTCCATTGAGGAATCAAACCCCTCGGGAACACAATTGGTATATCCCAATGGACGAACATGTTGATCAGGATTGGCAAATCCAACCATTCCACCAGAGCTACTAACCCTTATGACCTCATAATTGGATTTTTCCAATTTTTCCTGAACAGAACTTGCGGTTTGAACGGCTAGTTCTTTCCCATCATTAACTATTAGTCCTGCTTTAAGTACCAATCAAAAAACTAAAACTACAACTATTTTAAACTAATTTGCTGGACAATCATAATTTATAACTTAAATTCTATTAAAACTGTTCTAAGAATCTAAGATCATTTGTATAAAATTTTCTAATATCGTCAATCTGATGTCTTACCATACAAAATCTTTCAACGCCTAATCCAGCTGCAAATCCAGTCCATTTTTCAGAATCTATTCCTAATTTCTCCAAAACCTTGGGATCTACCATTCCGCAGCCCATTACTTCTAACCATTTACCTTTCCATTGAACGTCCACTTCGGCCGAGGGTTCAGTGAATGGGAAATAACTAGCTCTAAATCTTACAGGAATATCTCCAAAAAAAGTCTTTAAAAAAGTAAGAACTGTCCCTCTTAGGTGGCTAAAATTTATATCTTGATCTATGCATAAAACCTCAACCTGATTAAATACTGGAGAGTGGGTAGCATCTACAGCATCTCTCCTATAAACTCTCCCAGGAGCAATAATTCTTACTGGAGGAGGATTTTTTTCTAAGTACCTTATCTGAACGGGAGAAGTATGGGTCCTCAAAAGTCGATTTTCATCTAAATAGAAAGTATCTTGCATATCTCTTGCAGGATGATTTTTGGGTATATTTAGAGACTCAAAATTATAAAAATCACTTTCTATTTCAGGACCACTTTCAACGGTATAACCTAAACCACAAAAAATATCTATGATCTCATCTTGAGTTGAAATTAAGGGATGCTTGCTTCCAGGAGGTGTTCCAATTGAAGGAATAGTTACATCAATTTTTTCATTTTTGATCTGCTGATCTAAGGCTTCATTATTTAATTGATTTTTTCTTTTATTAAGTAAATCTTGCAAATTTATCTTTATAAAATTTGCTTTTTGGCCAACAATTGGTCTTTCGGCAGCAGATAATTGACCCATTATTTTCAGAATTATTGACAAATCACCTTTTTTTCCTAGTAAGGAAACTCTTAATTTATCCAGTTCTTCATGAGTAGAAGCATTATCTATATTATTTTTTGCTGTTAGAGAAAGATTATTTAGTTTTTCCTCAATTTGACTTAATGATTCAATTTGACGCACTGATATAGTAAAAGTAGGTATTGCTTTCATCTTACTTAAATATCGTCCATAAATAAAATGTATTGAATAATGGAATCGTTAAATATATTAATTAGTAATGATGATGGTGTTTTTGCAGAGGGATTAAGAGCTTTAGCCAAATCAGCACAGAAGAGAGGTCATAAGGTAACAGTAGTATGTCCTGACCAAGAAAGATCAGCTACTGGTCATGGTCTTACTTTGCAATCTCCACTAAGAGTGGAAAGGGCAGACGAATTATTTGAGAGAGGGATCAAAGCTTGGGGATGTTCGGGCACGCCTGCTGATTGCGTCAAATTAGCATTATCTGAGCTCTTGGATAATAAACCTGATCTAGTTCTATCTGGAATAAATCACGGGCCAAATTTAGGGACAGATATTTTTTGTTCAGGCACTGTTGCAGCAGCCATGGAGGGAACTTTAGAAAATGTTCCCTCCATGGCAATAAGTGTTGCGAGTTTTAAATGGAAGAATTTTGAATTTGCTGGAGAAATGGCAATAAATATTGCAGAACAAGCAATTAAGGATAGTTGGCCACCTTCACTTCTACTAAATTTGAATATTCCTCCCTGCGAGAAAAATAAAATAAAAGAATTATCCTGGACAAGATTATCAATCAGAAAATATAAAAATCAATTTTCTAAACGGGAAGACCCAAGGGGTGATGATTATTATTGGTTAGCAGGTGAGGTAGTTTTAGATCTTAAATCAAAAGGTTACGGTCCAAAAAATTGGCCCAGTGATGTATCTCAAATACAAGAAAATAAAATATCGCTTACACCCGTTGAACCAGATTTATTTTGGAGAGGTGGTTTGGAGTTATTGCCTAAGATAAATAATTCATTTGTAAATCCTTCTTAAAAGCCATAAAGAAAAGCAAAGTCCAAAAAAGTGAGCAGCAATAACTTGTGTATTACTGAGCACCGATAAAATCTCAAGCCCAGTGATTGGGATATCAGATGTTGCAGTTATCAATTGCCCTGTTGTTTGAGATGATGCTTGTATAAATAGCGCACCCATAAGTGCTTGATATCCAACTAACCCAAACAAAGTCCCTAGTAAATCAACTACCAAGCCTCTTTTTATTAATTTACTTGTTTGTCCTCTTGAGGGTCTTGCGTTGCTTGCAATTGCTCTACCAGTTCTAACTATTAACCAACCTTGCCAAAGACTAAAAAGTAGTAAAATTAAAGAAATTGTTGTTAGTGATAGTCCAGGCGTTAATCCAAGCTGTCCTTCGCTATTATTTACAACATTTGAAAAAAGCAAAACAGCCGCAACAACAACACCTAAAATGGATTGAACCCAAAAGCGTATCCATCCAATACGCCGCATTCCAAATGAGAGCGACTGAAAATCAATTTTGTCAGACATTCATTTGTTTGAATAAACTATAATCTATTCAAATTTGCCATCAAAATCATAAAATTGCACGTAATCTTTTGATCTCTTTAATATCACCATCTGAAGTTAAGAATCCTACTTCAATAGCAATTGGAAGTTTTGATGGCCTACATGCTGGTCACAGAAAATTAATCGAGAGCGTTATTGAAGAAAATCAATATACCCCAACAATTGCGAGCTTCTGGCCTCATCCTAGAGAAATTTTATACAAAGAGACACGCCTTAGGCTTGATCTCCCCGAAGAAAAACTTCCTATTCTTGAAGATCTCGGGATTGAACAATTAGTTCTAATCCCTTTTGATAAGAAACTATCTAATTTAAGTGCTGAAAGTTTTGTAAGAGATATTTTGATAAATCAATTACAAGCAAAAAATATTTTTGTAGGTGCTAATTTTAAGTTTGGTTATAGAAGAAGTGGAGATGTAAATACCATAAAAAATACGATTAAAAATATGGATATAAAACTAAAAATAACTCCAATTTTAGAAGACAATGAAGGTAGAATTAGTAGCAGCAGAATAAGAGATTTATTACTGAACGGTGACCTGAAAAATGCCTACAAAATTCTTAATAGGCCTTATAGTTTTAATGGAAATGTTGTGAGAGGTAAAGGTATTGGGAAAAGAATAGGATGGCCCACCGCAAATCTTGAAATAGATGGTAGAAAGTTTTTACCAGGAGAAGGAGTCTACGCAGCGTGGACAATTATAGAAAATTCTAATCAGAAAATTCCATCTGTTATGAATCTTGGTTCTCAACCAACAATAAATCCATTATTGCCATCTGCAGTTGAAGTTCATCTCATTAACAAAAATATGAATCTTTATGGTTTGAATTTATCTGTAGAACCAGTTGAAAAGCTGAGATCTCAAATCCAGTTCCAAAATGTAGATCAACTCTCTAATCAAATTAAAGAAGATAGAGATTATGCCCTTAAGGTTTTTAAAAACCATAAAAAATAAGTTTCTAATGCAGAATTCAAGCCCAAAAGAACCTGAAGATTTAAGAATTTTTCAAATTATTGATGCAAATCTTGATAGAGCTCGAGAAGGCTTAAGAGTTCTTGAAGATTGGTCAAGATTTGGGTTAGGGGAGAATAATTTTGTAACTAAGATAAAAAATTTTAGACAAATTCTAGGTAAAAATCATTTAGAAATTTATAAACAATCCAGGAATTACAATGAGGACAAATGTAAAGGGTTGACTCATCAAGAGCAACTCAAAAGAAAAGCTCCTAAGCAAATAATAAGTTCCAATGCAGGCAGAGTGCAAGAAGCTTTAAGAGTGATAGAAGAATTCTCAAGACTCCATAATCATGAACTTTCAAAAATCGCTTCAGAAATTAGATATGAAATTTATAATCTAGAGATTGACTTGTTAAATTTAAGCAAACGTAAAAAGTCGGATGAAATATTATACAAAACTCATTTATATGTAATAACAGATCAAAAGAAAAACTTATTAAGAATAATAGAAGATATCTTAATTGCAGGGGTAAAAATTATTCAATATAGATTTAAAACAGGAACTGATAAAGATAATCTTGAAGAAGCGATTCAGATTAAGAATTTATGTGAAAAATATAATTCATTATTCATCATTAACGATAGGGTTGATATAGCTATTGCATCAAATGCAGATGGTGTTCATCTCGGACAAGAAGATTTAGACTTAAAAACTGCAAGAAAATTATTAGGGTATTCAAAAATAATTGGCATAAGCGCAAATAATGAAAATGATATTTCTAACGCTCTTAAAGAAGGTTGTGATTACATAGGAATAGGACCGGTATTTGAAACTTCAACGAAAAAAAACAAAAAACCTTTAGGTATTGAAAAGATCAAAACATTAACAAAAGATTTAAATATTCCTTGGTTTGCTATCGGAGGTGTTACGACAAATAATATTTCATTTTTAAAAAGCCATGGTTTTAAAAAAGTTGCCTTAGTTTCGCAAATAATGAATTCTGAAGATCCGAAAGAAGACGCTATTATGATCTTAAAAGATTTGTCTAATGAAAATTAAGGTAAATGGAGAGGAAAAAAATATTGAACTTGATCAAGAAAATGCTCTACTATCTATAGTGCTAAGTTCCATGGGATATAAACCCAACACAATTGTTGTTGAATTAAATAATTTAATTATTAATTCAATAAAATGGGGAAAAGTAAAACTTAAAGATGGAGATAATTTAGAAATCGTTTCAATAGTGGGCGGCGGTTAAAAGATAAAATCTATGTATATTAAAAATCTTCATAATTTTTTAAGTTTAGGCTTGAAACAATAACCAATTTTTTTCTTTTTTCGTTTTATATTCTTAATACTTAAATAAAAAAATGAAAGAAAAAATCGATAATAATTCAAGGTCCTTAAAGTGGGAGCAAAATGGGGAGTTGGCCCATAAAGATTTATCTGAGTTGATAGAAAGATTAAAAAATGTAGAAAGTGAACATACTTCATCTGAATTGTCTAGGTTAGGGACAAAAGCAAGCATAAAGGATTAAATTTGTTACTTAGATCTTGTTTTTGCAAGAATATGTACCAAATTATAGATACTGAATATAAAAATAAATGCCTAAAAGATTCCCAGAGTGGGTAAACACAGAGGTCGTGATTAAGGCAATCAAAATGAGAGAAGAAGGGATGCTTTCAAAACAACTCAATTTATGGATAGAAAACCTATTAGAAATCGAAAAAAAGTAAGTATTTACGAAATACTTTTAATAATCCTTAGAGCTGCCATTGCTGCTCCGTAACCATTATCTATATTCATAACTGCAACGCCTGGAGAACAACTTGACAACATACTATTTAAAGCAGTTTCTCCATTCTTGCTAACGCCGTATCCGACTGAGACTGGTACTGCGATTATTGGTTGCGCCAACAATCCTCCCACCACAGTTGCTAAAGCTCCTTCCATCCCAGCACAAACTATTAATACATCGTATTTATTGATTTCTTCTAACTGACTAATTAATCGATGAAGTCCTGCCACTCCAACATCTATAAAAGATTGACAATTAACTCCATAGATTTCAAGCGCTAATTGAGCTTCAAGTGTTACAGGCAAATCACTAGAACCGCCTGAAATTATGGCAACTTTTTTATTTGTATTAAGTTTATTTAGATTTTTGCCAATTATCAGGCATTTTGCTTCTTCATAGAATCGTGCATCATCATAAAAATCTAAAAGATCAATAGCTTTTTCACTATTAATCCTAGTAATGAAAACAACCTCATTTTTACTTAATACATTTTCAGATAATCTCTTTAATTGATCGATACTCTTATCTTGTCCCCAAATTGCTTCAATGAGTCCAAGCCTTTCCCTTCTTTGAAAATCAAACCTAATATCTAAATTCATACTTGCTTATTTAACTCTCCCTCGTAAATCAATTCAAAAGGGTTTTCACTTACATTTAAATCAGTCTTAACATTATCTTCAAATTTTTCTTGCACTACATTTACTTCTGACATTGGTATGCTTTTCCATAATTTTTTACTTTTCCAATTTACCAATATTAAAGCCTCTTCTTTTTCTTTATCCCAAAATAATTGTCTCCCCAAAAAACCATCTTGAGAAGATAACCAAGGCTCCCAAATTTTTTTTTCAGTCTTTAACCATACTTCTTTATATTGAGCAGGAACTTTAAGTCTTAATTCTTCTACGACAAGTTCTTGTTTATAGTTATCCATTGCGATTGCTTCAGTAATATGAGTATTAATTTGATTAAGAAAAACAAATAAAGAGAAAAATAAGAAAAAAAAGCTTTTTATTCTCTTTTTAAAATTAGAATTTATTTTCATTCTTTTTTCTCGAGTAAAACTACAGAGTGACAACTTATTCCTTCTTCTCTACCTTCTGGTCCTAACTTTTCATTCGTAGTTGCTTTTATTCCAATAAAACTATTATCTATTTTTAGAGTATTAGAGAGATTTTTTTTCATTATTTCAACAAATGGTTTAATTTTTGGTCTTTCAGCAACAAGAACGCTATCAATATTATTTATTTCCCAACCTTGCTTTCTAACTAAATCAATAACCTTCGATAACAAAATTAGACTATCTACATCTTTCCATTTGTCATCTGAAGGAGGAAAATATTTTCCTATGTCTCCTAGAGACAATGCTCCTAATAATGCATCCATTATTGAATGAGTTAACACATCTGCATCACTATGACCATCTAACCCCAAATTATCCGGATGTTTTAAATTAACTCCACCTATAATAAGTTTTCTTCCTGTTACTAATCTATGAATATCATATCCATTACCAATTCTAAATTTTGGAGTGAAATCGTTCATTTTATCCGGTTTTGTAATCGAAATAAACTCTGTGATTATTCTTTAATTTCTAATAAATTTTTCACAGAAATAATTAATACATAATTACTATTAGCTCAATGTTTTCCAACAAAAAGAAAATTTATAAAGATAATAATAAATATCATAATTATAAAGATAACCTATTTCTTAATCTGTGAAACCTTCAATTGTCTGTTTAGTTGAATAAATACCCACAAATGGAGCTGTAACTTCTTTAAGAAAAGCGGTTGTTTTTCCTAAAATACTATTTTTAACAGCTATTAAATCATTTTCTTTTAAAAAAGGATTCCTTTTAGAGCCTCTTTTAGCACTTGCTGAATATGAAATATTTTTCTTTATTACTGTCCCATCTTGCTCGTACCTTATAAGAACAATTTTTCCAGAGAGAGGTTTGATTGGTCCAGTAAGATCAATCGCATCTGATAATGCAGCTTCAAGTGGAACTTTTACAACTCCAGGACTTTCGACTCTACCAAAAAGACTTACGCTAATAAACCTTGGAGAAATACCCGATAAAATGGATTTCGGTATTTGATCTATATCCTTCTTACTTAACTTAGGGAAAAACAAAGTATCTCCATCAAATATACGTATATCGTTTGTAGGATCAGATTTGTTTACAAAGGCATTAAAATCAACAATTGCTCTCTTTTTCCCTCCACCTTTTCCAAGAGGTACATCTCTAATAATTTCAATTCGAGATAAATCAGTTAAGGATGTTATACCACCAGCATTTCTAATAACATCAGAAATGGAAAAAAGATTTTTACTAGGTCTTTTAACCATTATATTATTAGAAGATTGATTATTTAATTGTGAAATTTGACCTATTCTCAATTGCTCATTATTGTCTATCAATAAATCAAGATCAGAATTATTATTTTTATCGATCTTTATAAATGAAGATGAGCGATAAGAAGGGAATTTATAAAAACCGGGATTTCTTAACTCACCTTTAACTAATACTCTAATACTCTTGAAAACTGCGATTCTTACTTTTATATCTGGCTCAATAAGAAATTCAGAGTATCTTTTTTCTAATAATTTTTTCAACTCGGAAGTAGTCAATCCTCTTACAAAAGTTTCATTTAGCCTAGGTAAATATAATTCTCCCTCTTTACTAACAGGAAAAATTCCATTTAATTCTTTAGCAGGATAGAATTCTAAATAAATTGAATCGCCAGTATCAATAATATAATCCTCTAATTCATTTCTTGAATCTAAGTACTCAATTTCTATTTGATTATTTTTTGTTTTTGGAAAATTAATTTCTGCTTTAGATGCATCAAATATAAAAACTGAGAATAAAAAATATATAAAAAACCCTAAAGTCGATTTACTCTTAAAAGAGATAACCCTTAAACCTATATTCTTAAAATTGTTTTGGAGTAGCAAAATTGATATTTTTTTTAATTATTTTACTATTAATCTAGAAAAATAGAAAATTAATCTTTAGAGATATTTAGAGAAGAATTATTTAATTTATCATCTTTTTTAAATAATATCTGAAGTAACTTTCCTATAAATCCCAGAGCCAATCATCTCCATCATATTCATCGATTGGCAAATCACAAAATTCATTTTTAATTAGATCTTTTCTTCTTTTAATTGTTCTTTTTAACATCCGCTCTTCTCTCCAAAGTTCAATTTCTTTATGATTACCATTAATGAGAACATCTGGAACTTTCATATCCCTAAAAATTTGAGGTCTAGTATACTGTGGGTGCTCTAATAAAGGTGAGTTATGACTCTCATTAACCAAAGAATCTGGATCCCCAAGTGTTCCTGGCAATAATCTGGTCAAACCGTTAATTATTGACAACGCAGGAATTTCTCCTCCAGAAAGTACATAATCTCCTATAGATATCTCCTCATCAGCTAAGCATCTAACCCTTTCATCAAAACCTTCATATTGACCACAAATAATTATTATTTGATCCAAAGTTGACCATCTCACAAAATCCTTTTGCTTTAAGACTTTACCCTGTGGGGTCATCAATAAAGTTTTACTTTTAGGAAATTTATTAATTGATTCATGCGCTTTAAAAATAGGGCCAGGTTTTAAGACCATTCCTGCTCCTCCGCCATAAGGCTTATCGTCTACTTGTCTGTAAGAACCTTCTCCATATTCTCTTAAATCATGTAAATTAACATTAATCAAATTCTTATCTAGAGCTCTTGTTATAACACCTAAATTCTTAATTAATTCAAAAGCTTTAGGTAATAATGTAATTACATCAATATTAAAACTATTCATCTAGAAATCTTCCTCATAACCAAACTCAAGTAGCCTTGATTCTTTTTTTCTCCAATTTGGAACAACTTTCACAAACAACTCCAAGTAAACTGGGCCATTAATTAATTTTGACATATTTGATCTTGCTGACTGACCAATAATTTTTAACATTGAGCCTTTCTTTCCAATTAGAATTCCTTTTTGTGTTGATCTTTCAACAATAATAGTGGCCAAAATAGCCGTAAAACTTTTGCCATTTTTTCTTTTCATTTCCTCTATCTTCTCAATTCTTACTGCAACACTATGAGGTACTTCTTCTCTTGTATTTATTAATACCTGCTCTCTTACTAAATCAGATAATAAATTATCTAATGGTTGGTCGCATATCATATCTTCATCATAAAGTTTTGGTCCCTCTGGAAGAAAAGTAAGTAGCATATTGACTAATTCAGAACATCCTTCTCCTTGAGAGGCACTTAAAATTTGAAAATTTCTATTAATTCCAAAAAATTTTCTATATTGATCTAATCGTAACTTCCTGAATTCTTCATTTACCAAATCCCACTTATTTAATGCAACAATAAATTCAGTTTGATTTGCGACTAAAAAGTTCATTATATATTCATCACCTCTACCAGGCTCTTCACTTGAATCAACAACAACAATAACCATATCAACCCCATTAATTGCTGATTTTGCATTTTTTACTAATATTTCTCCAAGGCGATGATGAGGTTTATGAACACCTGGTGTATCTACAAAAATTATTTGCCCATTTTTTGTAGTAAGTATTCCTTTTAATTTATTTCTAGTAGTTTGCGCTATTGGAGAAGTAATTGTTATTTTTTCTCCAATCAACTTATTTATTAAAGTAGATTTACCTACGTTTGGCCTTCCTAGTAAAGTTACAAATCCAGATCTATAATTGGCCAAAGACTTTTAGTGTATCAATAATAAAATTCTGATCAAAAATGAAAAAAAAAACCATAAATTTAAAAAAAGCTTCGTTTAATCAGGCAATAAATATATCAGCACTATGGTGTAGAGAGTGGGGAGAAGATTTGCTCAGCGAAGAAGTTTTAGCAGATAGGATAGCAGAGCTAATTAAAACAAAGAATGGACTTAGGGGATTTTTTGCGTACGCTTTATCAGATAAAGATTGTTTTTTGTTAGATAAACTTCCTTTTTCATTGGTTTTCAAACTTAACGAAGGTGGAGATGAAGTAGTAAAAATAGTAGTAAAAAATTTAATAATGAGTTCTGCTCAAATTATTGTTCATCGAAGAGAAAATAATCATGAATATGAGATAACATCAGAAAATATTTCCGATAGGTGTAAGGGTATTTTGAGAATGCTCGATACAAAATTAGTTACAAAGACTATTAATCATTTAATTAAGGACCTAGATAATATGGGAAATAGTTTTGATAATTCAACAAAATATGATTCAAAGCAAAAGGAATTTATAAAAAAACAAATTCTTGATATTGCCCAATAAAAAAGCGTAGAAAATAATCTACGCTTTTAGATAAATATTTAAATATTTGGTTTAGTCTCTTCTTCCTCCGCCTTGAAGTGCAATCATTAATCTCAATATAAAGACGAAAAGGTTTATATAAGTTAGATACATACCTAAAGCCCCTGCCAGGTATTGATCATCATTATATCTTCTTGGCATTGTATAGAAATCTACAAAAGACATTGCAACAAATAAGACAGTTCCAAATCCTGCAATTATCAATTCAAGTCCTGAGCCTCCAAAAACACTTGGAGCAAAGAATCCTCCAATTAATTGGAAAAACATTGCTATGAGCAGACCTATTAGACCGAGGCCAACAACTCCACTTAATGCTTGACCAACACTATCGCTCATTCTTTGGCCAGTGTATGAGGCAATCACAAAAGTTATACCCGTAGCTAATGCTGCAGTCCCAACTGAACCGATACCTATTGTTCCTATTGCTAAAGCAACTATTCCGCTTAAGGTGAATCCGGTTAGTAAACTAAAGCCTGTAAGTAAAGGCAAGGCCTTTGCGTTATTTGCATTATTCGCAGCGCTTGTTGCTATAAAAAACAAAATCAATTCTGCAATTAAAGCAACTATTGAGAGAGGCTGGAAAAGTCCAGGATTTGTTGCTATGAGTGAAACACCTGCTAAAACGCCTAAAGAAGTTAGAACCATACCTCCACCAACATATGGTAGAGCTTTTTGAACAACATTAGGTCCAACAATTGAACTAGTTTGTGCTTCACGAATAGCTTGATTAAAATTACTACTTGCTGGCATTTTTTTTTTAAATATAATTCTATTCTACTTGATTTTTAAAATTCTAGGGTACGGATCACCAGAGATACAAAGTTATTGATAAGCCTCAATAATTTTCTGAACTAAAGGATGACGAACTACATCTTCAACAGTTAAGTAACAAAATTTTATACCTTCAGTCTCAGAGAAAATTCTTGATGCTTCGATGAGGCCACTTTCCTGATCTCTTTTTAAATCAATTTGAGTAATATCTCCGTTTACAACCATTTTTGATCTCTCACCTAATCTGGTTAAAAACATTCTCATTTGAGAGCAAGTTGTATTTTGTGCTTCATCTAAAATTACCAAAGAGTTATCCAAGGTTCTGCCTCTCATAAATGCTAAAGGAGCAACTTCAATAATTCCTTTATCTATTAACGAATTTGTTCTATCAAGTCCGAAAATACTATGCAAAGAATCAAATAGGGGTCTTAAATATGGATCTACTTTTTGTTGCAAATCTCCAGGAAGAAATCCCAAACTTTCACCAGCTTCTACGGCTGGTCTTGTTAAAACAATTTTTTCTATTTTTTTCTCGTTCAATAGTCTTGCTGCGCAAACAGTTGCCAAAAATGTCTTACCAGTTCCAGCTGGACCAATTGCGAACGTAAGATCAAAGGTTTCAATTGATTCAACATATTCTTTTTGTCTTATAGTTCTTGGTCTTAAATATCTTCCCTCCTTGGAACGCGCAAGAACTTTTTTCCCAAGTTCAGCATGTGAAGAGGACTCTCCCATATTTAAAGAACTTAAAGCGGCTTTAAGATCTACCTCTGGGACTTCTAGCCCTTGTTCCCAAATTGGTCTTGTCAGCTCTACTAATGCTGATGCCCTCTCAATCTTAGATATAACTCCATTCATCTCAAGTTGTAAGCCTCTTATAGTTAAAGAAACTCCTGTTAGAGACTCAAACTTTTTCAAGAAAGAATTTCCAGGCCCAGATAATGCTGTAGCAGCATCAGAGCTTGGCAAATCAATTGTGAAGTGACCAGTTTTGGAAACTTCCTTCATTTAGTTGTTGTATAAGAATAAAAATTTATCAAACCACTAGCTTTCAGCTTCATTACTATCGCTTTCAGCTTTACTACTATCATTTTCTTCGTTTTTGATCTTAGCTTTAGCTACTTTTTCCTTCTCTAACTTTGCTTTACCTATTGCAATTGAGGGTCTTTCTTTTTTTTCTAATAACCCTCCCTTTTCTAACAAATTCCTCACGACATCAGTTGGCTGCGCACCCTGAGTAAGTCTTATCCTCAAAGCTTCCGTATTAAGCCTAGTTTCCTTAGTTCTTGGATTATAAAAACCTAGCTCTTGTAGAGGTCTACCATCTCTTCTGGAAGTACTATTGCATGCAACAATTCTGAAACTTGCTTCTTTTTTCTTTCCAAAGCGCTTAAGGCGCAACTTAATCATCTTAAATTAATACGTTTTTAATAATAATATCATTTAAAGGTAAGAATTTAGAAACTATAAATCAGCAAACCCTTTTTTCTTTTTATTATTTTTTTGTTTTTTCATCGGTTTGTTACTACTCATTCCTGACATTCCTCCCATTCCTGGCATTCCTCCCATTCCTGGCATTCCTCCCATTCCTGGCATTCCTCCCATTCCTGGCATTCCTCCCATTCCTGGCATTCCTCCATTCGACATTTGTTTCATGAAACCTCTCATTCTTTGAAAATCAGCCAATACTTTATCTACATCTTTTGCTTCATATCCACTACCCTGAGCGATCCTTTGTCTTCTTGAAGGTTGAGCAGCAAGAACCTCAGGTTTTTGTTTCTCCTCAAGAGTCATAGAGGAGATCATAGATTCTATTTTCTTAAGTTGATATTCACCATCTTTTATCATCCCATCGTCTATTTTATTCATTCCAGGTATTAACTTTATCAATCCACCAAGTGAACCCATCCTTTTAATTAATCTCATTTGCTTAACAAAATCATTAAAATCAAAAGTTGCTTCTTGGAGTTTCTTTTGCATTACTTCAGCATCAGCAAGCTCAACTTCTTTTTGGGCTTTTTCTACTAATGTCAATACATCGCCCATTCCTAAAATTCTGCTGGCCATTCTTTCTGGATGGAATGGTTGCAGTGCCTCTATTTTTTCGCCTACACCAATAAATTTAATTGGTTTACCACTTATTTTTCTTATTGATAAAGCTGCGCCTCCTCTTGAGTCTCCATCCAACTTTGTTAATATCGCTCCTGAAATACCTACTTTTTCATGAAATGACTTTGTCAAGTCAGCAGCTTCTTGCCCAATCATAGAATCAACAACAAGCAAAACCTCATCAGGATTAGAAACTTCTTTTATCCGAACCATTTCACTCATCATTGAATCATCTATTTGCAATCTTCCTGCAGTGTCAATAATGATCGAGTTAAAATTATTTTCATTCGCATAATTCAATGCATCCTTTGTTATTTCCTCTGGTTTGCTATTTTTTTCTTTCGCCGAAAAAACTTCTAAATCATATTGACTGCCCAATGTTTTAAGTTGCTCTACAGCTGCTGGTCGATAAATATCTGCAGCCACCAAAAGAACTTTTTTATCTTTTTCCTTCAGATAAAGGCCCAATTTTCCTGTCGCAGTTGTTTTACCAGCTCCCTGAAGTCCAGCCATTAAAATTACAGTAGGACTACTTTGATTTTCATTTAATGGAGAATTTTCATTCCCCATAATATTAATCAATTCTTTATTAACAACTTCTATAAATTTTTGACCTGGGTTTACACCCCTAACCACTTCTTCTCCAATAGCTTTATCTTTTACATCTGATATAAACTCTTTTACTACAGATAAACTAACATCGGCATCTAATAATGCTCGTTTAACTTCCTTCAAGGCATCATTTATATTGTTTTCACTAATTTTTGCCTCGCCTCTTAAACCTTTTACTGCGTCTTCAAAGCGTGATGAGAGTTCATCAAACATTATTAAAAAGTAATTTTAATTATTATAGATGATCTAGAAGTTTATATTTACAGGCCGCTTACAAAATCAACCAACTTCCATGATTTATTAGAAAAACCCAAAATATATTTGACTTTTAGAGGAGTCAACGATGTTTCATTAACAAACTCTCCAGAACTCTTTATTATTCTTTCTAAGTAATTTAATTCAACTAAAACAACTATCCTCGAAGAAGTTTGTGATTCCAAATCTATCTTAATTATTTGGGAATTAATTTCTTTGTATATTCCTTTCTTTATATCATTTTTTCTTTCTTCAATTGTTCTGTCAATCAAACCATTACTAACAATCTTGGAGAGATTAATTTCACTCTTTCCAGCTAAGTAATTACTTTTACTTATAAGCCAAACATTAATTAAATTTCTTATATCTTCTAAAGAAGGCGAGGCTTGATTGACTTCTTTAACCTGAAAGGAATTCTTGGCATTGGGGTTTTTAATAATAGGCTTCAATTCATTTAGAGAGTCTTTTTTGATTTCTTTAATAATTACTTTATCTATAACCTTTTCATTTTTATCTACAGCTATTAAAGGTTTATCCGTAACAGTTTTATCTTGAATTGAATTTTTAAAATTATTTCTTAAAAATCCAATCCCAATACCAAATGCAAATAATATCAAAAACGCATATAGATAAATTAAGTAAGGTGAATTATTATTAAACTCTTGATTTTTCAAAAATTCCCCAAAACTAAACTTTAATTCAGCAATTTTTTCAATTAAGTACCTATAAAACTCTATTGGTTTATTTTTAAATATTTCCTCATTAAATTTATTTTCTTCTAAGTCAAGTTTTTCATATTCTTGTTTTATCCCACCTGGCCAAGGTAATCTCCTTTCATCAGCATTGGCTATATTACTATCAAAAGCATCAGTAATTTTTGTATAAGATTCTTTTTCAATCTGTTGATTCTGAAGATTTGATTTGATTGTAGTTTTATTTGATTTCTTTTCTAATTTCTCAATAAATTCTTGAATTTCCCTATCTTCAAACCAAGAATCTAAATCCACCTCTTTTGAGTCAATATCTCTATAGCCAACTAAAACATCATTCTCTAACCAATTTTTACAAAAAACACATATCGCTTCTAACTTATTTCCTGGATAATTATTAAGCCAATCCCGTAATTTCTCATCAGAACTGCTAGAGAACCTTGCAGATGCCTGATCAATATCTGCCAAAAGCAAGTCTAGACAACCAATAAGAGGCATTGAATCAAGACCTGATAAATTCAGTTTCTTCAAGATTCTCCTGGCTTCAAATAATTTTTCCGGCTTTCTTCTTGAGAAACCAATTGCTGACAAGGATAGAAAAGCTAAAAATCCTGCTTCTAATGATCCTTTTTTTTGTAATTCAAGAAACAAATCAATCTGTTCTTGAACTGTCAAATACGGCTTTATTTGTTGAAAAAAGGCTTCAAATTCTTGCTGATTTAGATAATCTCCATATTCAGATTTATTATTACCTTCCAAGCCACCTCTTTTAATTATTAAATTTTCCAACATAGTTAAGCCTTTTTTATGAGACTCCTGTTCATTTAAATCCCTACTAAGTAGATCTAGGATCCTGTAAGGAAGCAGAGCAACCAAGTCTTCTTCAAGTTCTTTCCTTCTTTCTCCAAGCTTTCCCATTCTTTGAAGAAGTTGTATACCCTCATGTAAAAAGTCTGCAGCGTTTGAATAGGATCTAAGCTGTTGTTCTTGAATTGCAGAATCTCTAGCTGTTAAAGCAGCCAATAAAGTTAAATCAGCTTCTCTACTACTTCCTAAAGCTGGAGTTTGTGGCGGCTGTAATGCTTTTCTTGTGATTTTAAACGCTTCTTTTGGGGAACCCGATTCCCAAAGAAGTATTAATCCTGCCACTTCTCTATTTGAGGAAAACTCCAGTCCAGATGCCCCATTTAATAACAAATTTTCGTACTCTCTCCTACTTTCTGGATCTGTAAGTAAATCAGCAGTTAGGCGAAGCAACTCCGATCTTTGGGTTAAAACTTCGTAAGTAAAACCTTCATCAGGCGTTTTGTCCAGCCGTAATTGAAACGCCCTTAATATTTCCTCAGAGGTTGCAGAGGGGCTTACGCCAATTAAACGAAAATGGTCTAAAGGGAGTTCCAAACAATTATCCTATTGAAAATTCTTAGACAAATTTTATCAAGTTAAAAATTTTTTTCATAAGGTCTTATAGACTTTTAAAAAAAAATAATGAAAATCGCCCTTCACAGCTTAGAATGTTAACAAATCAAAACTTCATTAAGGTATTTTTCTTGGAAACACATGTAGAGAGAATCTCAAATCTTCAAGACATAAAAAAAGCCAAATTAGATCGAGAAACCGGATTATTTCTTTATGAAGACATGACGCTTGGTCGAAGATTCGAAGATAAGTGTGCAGAAATGTATTACAGGGGGAAAATGTTTGGTTTCGTTCATTTATATAACGGGCAAGAGGCTATAAGCACGGGAGTAATTGGTGCTATGAGAAAGAAACATGATTGGTTTTGTAGCACTTACCGCGATCATGTTCATGCACTAAGCGCTGGTGTTCCCTCCTTTGAAGTAATGAGTGAACTTTTTGGTAAAGCTACAGGTTGTAGCAAAGGCCGAGGGGGGTCCATGCACTTATTTTCAAAAGAGCATCACTTACTAGGAGGATATGCATTTATTGGAGAAGGAATTCCAGTAGCTTTAGGTGCAGCCTTTTCAAGTAAATACAAAAAGGAAGTTGCTGGCAATAATAGTAGTGATTCTGTAACTGCAGCATTCTTTGGAGATGGGACTTGCAATAATGGGCAGTTTTTTGAATGTTTAAATATGGCCCAATTATGGAAATTACCCATAATTTTTGTTGTTGAGAATAATAAATGGGCTATTGGTATGGCTCACGATAGAGCCACTAGCAATCCTGAAATCTGGAGAAAAGCCTCTGCTTTTGGAATGCATGGCGAGGAAGTTGATGGGATGGATGTATTAGCAGTGAGAGGAGCGGCACAAAGAGCAATTGAGCGTGCTAGAGCGGGAGAAGGGCCCACACTTTTAGAATGCTTGACTTATAGATACAGAGGACATTCTCTTGCAGATCCAGATGAATTAAGGTCTGAAAGAGAGAAAGAGTTTTGGAGTAAAAGAGATCCCATTAAGAAATTAGCCCACGAAATTATTAATGGTAAATTTGCAACGGAAGAAGAATTAAAAATTATTGAGAAGAAAATTGATACCGAAATATCTGAGTCAGTTAAAAATGCTTTAGAAGCACCTGAACCTCCTTCACAAGAATTAACTAAATATATTTGGGCTGAAGATTAGATTAAATCCCACTGGGTAATTTTCTGGTTAAATTTCTTAATTTTCTTAATGCCTTTAGTTCAACTTGTCTAACTCTTTCCCTAGAAACTTCTAATAATCTTCCTATTTCAGCAAGAGTATGTCTTTCATTCCCATCTAGCCCAAACCTTAATTTAAGAACATGTTGCTCTTGCTCGCTTAGATGGCTTAACCACTTCCCAAGTTGTTCTTGATGCATTTTCTGTTCAACTTTATCTAAAGGCTCTTCAGTATTACTATCTGCTATTAAATCACCTAAAAAGCTCCTGCCATCATCACCATTAACTGGAGCATCTAAACTACTTGTTGATAAAGCTTGTCTTAAGACAGAATCTAATTCTTCAACATCAATATCCATTGCTTCTGCAATTTCAATTCTGCTTGGCATCGCACCAAGTTTGTGAGCTAATTCCCTACTAACTTTTCGTATAGCGGCTAATCTTTCGCTTAAATGAACTGGTAAACGGATTGTTCTTGATTGACAAGCAATTGCTCTTGTCATACTTTGTCGGATCCACCAAAAAGCGTAAGTAGAAAACTTATATCCTCTTGTAGGATCAAATTTTTCAACAGCCCTCTCCAAACCAAGAGATCCTTCTTGAACTAAATCAAGAAGTTCGAGTCCTTTGCCCTGATATTTTTTTGCGACACTGACAACTAATCTTAAATTAGCTTTCATCATTCTCTCTTTAGCTCTTCTACCAATTTTTATTATTCTTTTTTGCTGCGTTGTAAATTCTTTAATTTTTTCATTTAATTGACCATCCTCGGTGAGAATCATCATTTTCTGAACTTGATTGCCCAATTCAATCTCTTCAGCAGGAGTTAACAAAGGAACCCTACCGATATTTTGCAAATACCAGCTTATCGGATCATTACCTCTTCTCTTTGGTGGTTCTGCTGGAACTCCTAATGTTGAAACCATTTTATGACCTAAATCAAGGTATTAAAACTTTCCTACATTTTTTTGAAAATAGCGGAATATTTAATGCGCGCTTCAGATTTCATGTAATATTTGTTTATTTATGTGTTTAAAACTAAAAATAACTCTCTTAAATTGTTTCTTTCAAGATATTTGTCTCGTTTTCCTATTTCTCATTAGTTTAGATAATTCATCACCAATTGCAGATGCATTTGATCCCTTTTTACACTTTGATGCAGCAAATGAATGCAAAAGTACATATTTAGCAAAAAATTCGGTTGTTATATTTCTACTAAAGGTTAAATCAATCGCAGAACTGCCCGCCACAAATCCAGATAAAAGATCACCCAATCCTGCTCTGGCTGTCTGAGAATCGGTTCCAAAAAGTTGCCATGCTTTTTTATTGTCAGCGACTGTGCTATTAGCTCCCTTTAACAAAACACTTATATTAAATTCTTTTGCTGCATTAAGAGCTATTTCAACATTAGTCTCACCTTTGATATTAGGGAATAACCTTGAAAACTCTTTGCTATGAGGTGTAATCCATGTTTTGAATTTCCTCCCTAAAAAAAATTTTGATCCTAATTTAGATTCCGAGATTCTATTGAGTGCATCTGCATCCAAGATCAATAATCCTTCAAAACTCAAAAGATAGTCTTTTGATTTTTCCCAATCATCACTATCAATTCCTATCCCTGGACCTACAGCTAATGAATCAAATGCACTTAAATCAATATTCTTTAATGCACTTAATAAAGATGCATTTCCATTTTGATTAGATTGCATAGTTCCTTTTAAAACTATTTCTGGAGCAACTTGCCAAATAGATTCAGCAACCAAATCTGGCAGGACAGCAGAGATAAAACCTGCTCCACTTGATATGGCCCCTTTTAATGCTAAGTATGCAGCGCCAGGATATTTTTCACTCCCGGCGATTAATAATGTTCTTCCTCTTTTATATTTGTTGGAATTTTTTGGTAGAAAAGGTAAATCAATATTTTTTAAATCTTTGTAAGTAACCTTAAAAATCTTTTTTTCAACATTGGACAATTTACTAATAGGTACCCCAACATCAATATGGTTCAATTCTCCAATAAAAGGTAGAGCAGAATCTAGCGTTAACCCAATTTTATTAAGACCTACAGCTAAAGTATAATCTGCCTTTACTGCATCATCAAAAACAGGCTCTCCTTTATCAGGACATAATCCTGTAGGAATATCAATACTTATTACCTTGCCATATTTGTTATGAAATTTCTGATTAAATAATTTAATTAATTTAATATCAACTTTTCTTGTTTGATTGTTACCAAAAACAGCATCAATCCAGAGTTCTTTCCCATTCGCATCGGGGGCCTCTTCTAATTTTGTGACACCAATAGATGTAAGATAATTAACGTGGTCAATTGTTAATGTTTTTTTTATTGGGAATGGACACCATACCTTAACTAAATATCCTTGCAAAAAAAGCTCTCTAGCTATTACGGCACCATCCCCGCCATTATGCCCAGGACCTATTAAAACAGTTATTCCATTCTTTAGAAGAGGTTTCCTTTTTAAAAGCCATCTACTAATTTGGATACCAGCTTTTTCCATCAATGCTGCTTGGGGCATCCCATCAGAAAACATTTCTTTCTCTAGTATCAACATTTGCTTTGAATCAACAATTAAATGTTTTGAGTCAATTGTTGGCCATATAATTTCGTTCATAATTAGTACAAAGCAATTGAAGTACTGTTCAAAAATTTAAATTTCCATGTTAAAGACACAAAAGGATAAAAAATTAGAGAACAATTTTTCTAATAATAATAAAACTAAAAAGAAGAAAAATATTATTGTAGGTCTTTCTGGTGGCGTAGATAGTTCCCTTTCAGCTGCTCTTCTTGTAGAAAGTGGCTGGGATGTTGAGGGACTAACTCTTTGGCTAATGAAAGGACAAGGCTCCTGTTGTTCTGAAGGATTAGTAGATGCTGCTGGCCTTTGTGAAGATTTAGGAATTAATCATAAAATAATAGATTCAAGAGAAATTTTCGAAAGAGAGGTAATTAAAAAAACTACTGAAGGCTACGAGAAAGGATTCACTCCACTTCCATGTTCGATGTGCAATAAGAATGTGAAGTTTGAAGAGATGCTTAATTACGCAATAAACAAAAAAGACTTTACTCATATTGCGACAGGACATTACGCAAGGATAAAAAAATCATCTTATGCTGAAACACTTGATTACAAGAGCTTTGTATTTAAGGACTTCCTTCTGCTCAGAGGTACTGACGAGAACAAAGACCAAAGTTATTTTCTTTATTCTCTTTCACAAGAAGTACTAAGCAGATTAGTATTTCCTCTTGGTGAAATGAAAAAAGAAGAAACTAGAAAGGAAGCCCTGAGATTAGGCCTTAGAACCGCTCAAAAACCAGAAAGTCAAGATTTATGTTTAGTTGAGCATTATGGATCAATGCAGAGATTTATCGACAAACACATTGAACCCAAAGAAGGAGAAATAATACATGTAAATGGGAAAGTCCTAGGCACTCACAATGGTATTCATCACTTTACAATAGGCCAAAGAAAAGGTTTGGGCATTGCTTGGCCTGAACCATTATATGTAAAAAGTTTAGACAGGGTAAAAAACATTGTTTATGTGGCAGATAAAAGTGATCTATTTAATAGAGAAGCAATAATTAGTAAGGTTAACTGGGTTTCAATAGAAGAACCTAAGCAAGAGATAGAAGTAGAAGCACAAATCAGATATAGAAGTCATCCAGTAAAAGGAACTTTAATACCTATGAAAAATTCAGATAATCCAGCGAATACATTTAAATTAATTTTTGAAGAAAGTCAAAGTTCGGTAACGCCCGGACAAGCTGCAGTTTTTTATAAAGGGGAAATTTTATTAGGTGGTGGATTAATTAATTAATTAATTAATTAATTTTCCAAAAGATATTTAATCCCATAAAAAATATAAACAAAATTAAAATAGGGTTATCTCCAAATTTTGTATAGAAAGTCTTTTCGGATGAAAAATTAGGGAACACTATTTCATTTTGCTCAACATTTAAATCTAGCATTTGAATTATTTTTCCATCATCCTGAACCAAACCCGAAGGGCCTGTGTTTGATACGAGTAAATTATTTTTCTTATTTTCAATACTTCTTAACCTAGCCAAAGAAAGGAATTGATTATACAGCTTAATTGGATAGGGATCTAAATTTGCTACAGTAATTATTAGTTTTGCACCGCTATTAATAGCCTTTCTTATTTTCACTCCATCACTAATTTCGTAACAGATAGCTACTGCTAATGGGGGTGTAAATTTAGGATCGAAAAATCTTGAATCAGAGCCTGGTTGAATTCCTCCTACTGCAGATAATCCTCTTGAAAAACTATTTAGAAATCTAGGTATTTTTTCACCTAATGGAACAAGTCTATTTTTATCTATGAAAGAGGTAAAAGATTTATCTCCAATTTGAAATCCGAGTAAAGAACTTCTCAACTCATTATCTAAATTTCTGAAACCTCCTACCAAAGTATTAACCTTAATGCCTTTAGAAAAATAAAAATTATTAGATAGAGTTCCTTCAGGAGCAACAAGTAGTTTTGCTTGATTGGCTAAAGCATATTCTTGAGCTATAGATTGTTTTTCTTTAATAAACTCATCATCTATTTTTAATTTTTCTCTAGTTGGGATATTTGTTTGCCAAATAGCCACAGGAAATTCAGAATTTCTTTTTATTGGATTTGTTAGGGCCCCAAATAAATGTAAGAAAACAATTATCAAAAGTCCAAAAATAAATATTTTTTTAAAATGAAGTTTTCTTCTCCATCTACCGTGACTTAAAAAAATCCAAAACCCAATCAATATTTGTAATACGCATAAACCACTTGCACCAATCCATCTTGCCAAAACAGCAAGATAAATATCTCCTGGGATAAGACTCTCTCCTAAACCTATCCAGAAAAAAGGTGTTTGAGAAAGTATCAATTCACCAATCCCCCAAGTCAAAGATAAAAAAAATACTTTTATGGTTAAAGGCATAATTTTCATTTTAAAAACATCCTCTCTCCAGAGAATCATTTCAACTAACAGCCCCCATAAATAAACTAATAACCCACCCCAAAAAGCACAAAATAATAATATTGAAATCGCAATTATTAAACTTGCAAACCATGAAAACCCGAGCCATGTTAATGGATGAAGATCATATAACCATGAATGACTTATCAAAACAAAGAAAAAACCCCACCAAAAATTTGCTATTTTTCTTTCACTTCCCTCCCATAAAATAAATAAAGATATCGGCATAAAAATCAGCCAAAAGTGAGTTGAGACTGAAATTCCTCCTAAAATCCCACCTAAACAAGGGTAAAAATATTGTCTTAAACTTTTAATTTGAGTCTGGATTAACAATCTAAAATTACGAAATTAAATTTATAATCACGCATTTATTGTACCTTTATTCTGTAAGATTAGTTTTAGTAACTTTCAAAATTTAAGTGAAAGAAGTCTTTATTAGTTTTGCGGTTTTTGTTTTTTGTGTTTCATTAACTCTTTTCAGTCAATTTAATTCACCACAAGTTGTTAATGCTGCCGAATCAGAAACTCAGTTAATTCAAAAAACACCTGTTGCAAAATCATCAAATGTTTCAAATAATAATTTATTTGAGCTAGACCCATCAGATCCAAATCCTATACTTTTCGCTATGGCAGAAGAAACACAATCAGAAAGCAATTCAAGGACTACAGAAAGTGGTCTAATTATTTCGGATATCGTAAATGGAGAAGGAGATGAAGCTAGTGCTGGGCAAACAGTTACAGTAAATTATACAGGAACTTTAGAAGACGGGACAAAATTTGATACCAGTATCGGTAGAGCTCCATTCAGCTTTCCCTTAGGTGCTGGACGAGTAATAAAAGGTTGGGACGAAGGTGTCGTAGGCATGAAAGTTGGAGGCAAAAGAAAATTAACAATACCTCCGGAACTTGGATATGGATCAAGAGGGGCAGGAAATGTTATACCCGCCAATGCAACTTTGATATTTGAAGTTGAATTATTAAAAGTCAATTAAATTAAGTAAGAAAAGTATTTAAGACTTTTCAATTTAGTTAATCGCCAAGTAATATATATACAACACCAAATATTTGAAATGTTAAGTAAATTCATCAATTCTTTTCTAGATAAAAAATCCCCAATGACAGTCCATGCTCACTGTGATGGTCCTTGTGGTGTTTATGATCCAGCATCTACGAGAGTTGCTGCTGAAGCAGTTTTATCAATGACAAAAAAACTTATTGCACTAGAAGTTCCTTCTAGTACTGATTCAGCAGAATGGGCTACATACAGTAATACATTTTCTAGATATGTTGCAGTTAAAGAAGAGCAAGCAAAAGAAACAAAGAAAGAAATTCTAATTTTGTGGACAGATTACTTTAAACCAGTTCATTTAGAAACTTATCCGGACTTACATGAAACTATTTGGAAGGCGGCCAAATTATGCAGTGCATGCAAAGTTAATATTGATTTAGCTCAAGCTGAAGAACTCATGAGTTATGTAGAAAAGATTCATAATATTTTCTGGGCTTCAAAAGGAAGATCAGACGCTTTTGTAAAAGCTAGTTAATCAGAATTATTTTCAAAAGTTTTTTTGATTTTATTTTATTTTTCATAGGTTTAAGAAAAACCGCGATAATAGCTGGTGACTCTATGTTGCCCTCCCTAAAAGAAGGAGATATCGTATTTTTTAAAAAATATAAAAAGAATAAATCAATACTAAAAAATCGACAAATAGTTATTTTTAATCATCCACTTAAAAATAAAAACCTAATTAAAAGGATAAATTCAGTGAATCAAAATAATATTGAGGTTCTTGGCGACAATATTGAATTTAGCGAAGATAGTAATAAATTTGGATTAATCAATAACGAAAAAATAATTGGGATTGTCACCTCTAAATTAATTATTCCTAAACTAAAAAATTTTTTAATTCAAAAAAACAGAAGCACTTCTTTGAATCCAAAATAATCCCAAAGAAAAGGAAAGCCCTCCTGCTATAGCTTTTAATCTTTTAATAAATTTTTGACTTGCTTTAAAGGTGGTAAAAGATATTAAACAAGTAAAAAGATTCATACTTGTTAGTGAACCAATCAAATATGAAATCAAATATAAGCAAGCACTTGTTAAAGGTAGTGCTAAAGCAGGAAGAACTGCAAGAAAATGCGAACCTCCAGCTATACCGTGTAGCAAGCCTAAACCTGTCAAAGCATGTGAGTGCTTATTATTATTTTTTTGTTCCTTAACATGAAAGTGAAAGTGACGATGGGCAATTCCATTCTCATGCTTATGGGAATGAGAATGGATACTTAATTGAAAAGAATTTTTTATAGCAAATACTCCAACAATTAGGAGAGAAATTCCAACTAGGAATTCAGCAAAATTGGAAAATTTGTTTAATGGCGTAATATCCTTAATAAAAATCGCTATAAAAGCTAACAAGAGGACTCCTGAAGAATGTCCTAAGCCCCATGAGAAACTATTTTTAAGAGCTTTTCGGGGATCATTAATCGCTGCTGGTGCCATTGCAATTAGATGATCAGCGCCACTAACAACATGCACAAATCCTGCAACTATACCTGTTAAAATTACAGTCTGCATATATATTCAGTACAACTCTGTTTAATTAATTTTATAGCACGATTTGAAGTCAAAATTAAATTGAATTAAATAATTTCTTGAAAGATTTTTCAATATCACTTTCTCTCATAAAAGTTTCACCAATTAATACTCCCTTGATCCCAATAGATCTAAGCGATTCTAAGTCTTGGGCACAATTAATTCCAGATTCACTAATGGGAAGAATATTTTGTTTTAAAAATATATCTGCATATATATGCATCAATTCTATCGATGTTTTTAAATCCGTTTTAAAAGTCTTTAAGTCCCTATTATTTATTCCAATCAAATTAAAAGATTTTAACTTTAGTATCCTTTCTAATTCATTATCGTTATGGACTTCAACAAGAACGCTCATCTTTAAATTATCAGCTATTTTCTTTAGATAAATTAAATCGTCATCACTTAAAATCGCAGCGATTAATAATATTGCATCAGCACCAGATACCCTTGCTTTATAAATCTGATAAGCAGAAATAATAAAATCTTTGCAGAGTAGAGGGAGATTAGTTGATTTCCTTACAGTTTCGAGTATTTCATAACTACCTTGAAAAAACCTTTTATCGGTAAGTACTGAGATACATGATGCTCCTAATTCTTCATAACAAATTGCTATGTCTTCAGGGTTAAAATCTTTTCTAATAACTCCTTTACTCGGACTAGCTTTTTTTATTTCAGCAATTAATCCTGGTTTTATTTTTGACTCCAAGATATTTTTATAAAAATCTTTGGGATCTGGAAGGTTTTCAATCTTTTTGATGAGATCTTCTAAAGAAACTATTTTTTTAAAATTCTTAATTTCAATATCCTTGTGCCATACAATTTCTTCTAGAATATTTTTTGCTTGTGCTTCTCTATGAGGCACGGCATATTCTAAATTTTCTACCCTTACTGTTGGATTTGGTGGCCTGCGTCTTATCTCCATTAATTATAGGGATTATTTTATTTGAGAAGCCGCTTGTTTATATGCGACCTCAACCACTTCACTAAGAGTGGGATGAGTATGAACTTCTGTAGATAATTCAATTACATCTTGGTTCCTTGAAATAGCGTTCGAAATTTCTTGAATTAAATCAGCTGCATGTAACCCAAAAATATGAGCACCTAATACTTTCCCATTATCTTTATTGAAAATCAACTTTAGCAATCCATCACTCTCCAATTCAGCCAATGCTTTTGAATTAGCCTTAAAGAAACTTTTGACAACTCCCAAAGTAAAATTTTCTTTTGCAGATATCTCTTTAGCTTCTGCTTCAGAGAGACCAACTGAACTTATTTCAGGATGAGTAAAGGTTGCTGCAGGGATACTTTTATAGTTAATTTCGACGTTACCACCGCAAATATTATCAACAGCAATAGTACCTTGCGCTGCAGCTGTATGGGCAAGCATTAGTTTGCCTGTTACATCTCCAACAGCCCAAATGTTAGGTATTATTTCATCACCATTCTTAACCCTCATTTGATCATCTATAGGAATGAAACCTTTTACTGTTTCTATCCCAGCCGACTCAAGATTTAAGTTATTACTATTAGGACTTCTGCCAGTTGCAACTAATACGGCATCAACTTCTAAAGTTTCTACAACTTCTTTAGATTTTGCATCTGTCAGTTCTATTTTCACAGGACATCCAGGTGTTATTTTTGTAGCAAAGACATTTGATTTTGTGTCTATATCTCTAGCTTGAATAAGATTCTTCTTAGCAATTTTTGTAATGTCTGGATCAAATGTTGGCATAATATTTTCCAAAGCCTCAATCATGGTAACTTCACAACCTAGCGCAGTATAAACATCAGCAAATTCCAATCCTATATATCCGCTTCCAATAATAGCTATCCATCTTGGAAGCCACTCAAGTTTAACAGCATCATCACTAGTAAATACAGTCCTATTATCCAAAGTTATTCCACGAGGAACAAAAGGAGAAGAACCAGTTGCTATAACAATATTCTTACATGTGAAGATTTTATCAATTCCGTTTTTATCTCTTACACCTACTTTTTGATTTCCTTCAATTCTGCCAATGCCCAAAATAATTTCAACTCCACTCCTTTTGAGAGTTTTTGTTAAATTTTCTCTAACATTTAAAACTAAATTATTTGCATGATCTGCAATTTTTGATCTTTCAAACCTTACTGGGGAAGCATGAATACCAAATTTTGCTAAATGTTCATAATCAGCAATTTCTCTGACTTTTCCACTTGCAGCCAAAAGAGCTTTAGAGGGGACACACCCCTTGTTAACACAAGTGCCTCCCATGTCAGAAGATTCTACTATTGCGACTTTCAGTCCCTTACCAGCAGCATGTTTAGCGGCATCAAAACCTCCATATCCTGCTCCTATTACGATTAAATCAAAATCAAAACTTGAATCAGTCACTTTTTATCTACGTATTAGAGGTGTATGCGACTCTTTTTCGTTCTAGTAATAATGGAACTGCAACGCAAGCCACATTTAATGATTCTACAAGCTCACTATGCGGAATTGTAATTGTTTCATTAAAAGCTTCTTGAATTTTTTTATGAATACCTTGACCCTCATTACCCAAAATCAAGGCAGTAGACTTAGTCCAATCAATTTCCCAGTAGGGTTTTGAAGATTTTTTTGAACTTTTATTATGGCTACTAGTAGTAAAAATCTTAAATCCTACATTTGATAATTCATACAAAGACTTGCATAAAGAATTTAATATTTCTTCTTCAGTTCCATCAAATCTTAAAAATGGCAGATGAAAAACTGCGCCAGAAGATGCCCTTAATACCTTTTGGCTTAATGGATGGGCACCTCCAGCTAAAAGAATTGCATCAACGCCAGCAGCTAGAGCAGTTCTGAAAAGACTACCCATATTCCCAGGATCTTGAATCCTTTCGAGAACAAGAACAAAATCATCTTTAATATTAAATTGATAATTAGGTATTGATGAAATCTCTACCAAAGCTGCTATCCCATCTGGATTAATCGTTGAAATCGCAGATGCTAAGACTTCCTCTGAGACAATATTTATTAATGACGGTTGAAGCTTTTTGCTTAGATTTTCATTCTTTCTTAGCCATTTTTCGGTAACTAAAATTTTGGAGGGAGTTTTTCCAGACTTCAACAATTCTTCAATGAGATGAGTACCCTCTATGCAAAAAAAATCTTGTTCTTTTCTAGAGAACCCTCTTTTAAAGGACCTAAATCTTTTAACTAGATTATTGTTTTTACTAGTTATTTTTAAAAAAGTATTTTCTATGAGTAATTTAAATAATTTGTTATCAACTACATTTTAATTACATTAATATTTTGATCAATTATTTATTAAATTTTTATTTCTTAAGAAATTAAAAAGTAAATTTTCACTTTTGTTTAATATTCATGACGTTACATAGGGTGGACTTAATATTATTAGTTTGTCATGATAAACCTAATAAATTAAGTCTTAATGATTTGCGGAAGCAAAAAGAAGGCATATCTTAAATCGCAAAATTTAAAGATTCTTGGCCAAGGCAAGTTAAATGGAATAGTTAAGATAAATGGCGCGAAGAATTCGGCCTTAGTTTTATTGGCATCATCATTGCTAACTAATGAAAAAATAATACTTGAAAATATTCCTTATCTTACTGATATTGAGAAAATGGGAAATATCCTAAAAAATTTAGGAGTTAATTTAATTGATAAAAATGACCAATTAGAGATAGATCCAACAAATATTTCCATTAAAGAACTTCCATATGAACTAGTTAATGGATTAAGAGCTAGTTTCTTTTGCATAGGTGCACTATTAACTAAATTTGGAGAAGCTCAAGTACCCTTACCAGGTGGATGCAATATTGGATCAAGGCCAATAGACGAGCACATTAATGGACTCATCGCATTAGGCGCAGACATTATTATTGAAGAGGGAATTGTCAAGGCAAAGATAAGGGGAAACAAAAATAAACTTCATGGTACTCATATTAAATTGAAGTGTCCAAGCGTAGGAGCAACTGAAACTTTAATAATGGCTGCATCTTTAGCGGAAGGAAGAACTACTATTGAGAATGCTGCAAGAGAGCCTGAAATTCAGGATTTATGCCATATGCTTAATAAAATGGGGGCAAAGATTTACGACTCCGGTAAAGAAACAATAATTATTGATGGTGTTAATAAGCTAGGTGGTTGTACTCATAAAGTAATTCCAGACCGAATAGAAGCTGGAACTTTTCTAATAGCTGCTGCTGCAACTTCCTCTTCAATAACAATTTCTCCTGTGATCCCTCATCATCTTGAAGCTGTTACTAATAAGCTTCAAGAAAGTGGGAGTAAAATTACTATTAAAGGTAATTCGATTTCAATCAAGAGTAAGGAGATTAAAGGAGTAGATATTGAAACAGCTCCTTTTCCAGGATTTCCTACTGATTTGCAAGCACCATTTACAGCACTAATGACAATAGCAAATGGTGAATCAAAGATCACTGAAACGATTTTCGAAAACAGAATGAATCATATTCATTTACTTAATAAAATGGGTGCCCGTATAAAACTAAATGAAAACGTAGCTTACATTAAAGGTGTTAAAACACTTAATGGGATGGATCTAATAGGCTCAGATTTAAGGTCATCAGCCGCATTAATAATTGCTGGAATCATCGCAGAAGGTACTAGTAATATCTATGGTTTAGAACATTTAGATAGAGGTTATGAAAATTTTGAATTAAAACTAAAAAAATTAGGTATTAAAATAACTAGGGAGTTTAATAAAAGTACTTTTGAGGAGAATGAATTTAAAATTGAACCTAAATCTGAAGACATTTCAAATCTTAGAGCAGCTTAGTCAGAAACAAAGAAATTTTAAATACTAAGTAAATTAATTCAAACGTAAGCAATATTGATTAGTGAAATACAACCTAAAAATAAAAATAACAAAACTAAAAAGCGATTAGACCAATTTTTATTTAAACCACTAAACTTAAAATCATTCATGCCCAGGTTCCACTATTAGATCCAAATGCCGTCAAAATAGTTATTGCAACGAAAAGATAAGGGACAAATTTTAAGGATAACTTTTTAGCTTGGGTTTTAGACATTAGATTTTTTCCTAAATATAACACAATATTACTAATTATGAAGCTATTTCCTGCAAAAAGTGCTTTTATAGGGAATTAAGCGCAAAACTGTGCCATAAATGCCTCAAAACTTTATTTTTTGTCTTATTTCTTGTCAGCAAATCCAATAAATATTACGCTATGTTTTTATTAAAAAAATTTAACTAATGGCAAACGTTATCTTAATCGCTCTTCCTTAACCACCAAACGCATAGTCAATAAAATGAATTTTGTTATAATAAAAAAGTTCATTATTTTTCAAAAGCCTTGGGAGCGTGGTGGAATTGGTAGACGCACCGCACTCAAAATGCGGCACCTTCGGGTATGTCGGTTCAAGTCCGACCGCTCCCACTTTGATGAATACTTATAGTCGATTCGATATATCTTTCAAAAAAGGTAAAGGTTGTTGGCTATGGGACAAAAAAGGTAAAAAGTATCTTGATGCAGTCGCTGGTATAGCAACTTGTAGTCTTGGTCATAGCGATAGAGTTTTAAGACGAAGACTATCAACTCAACTAAAAAAGATTCAACACATTTCAAATCTCTATAACATTGAAGAACAAGAACAATTAAGCAAAACTCTAACGAATATTAGTTGTGCTGAAAGCGTCTTTTTCTGCAACAGTGGTGCGGAAGCAAATGAATCAGCAATTAAATTAATTAAAAAATATGGGAACACCACAAATAAAGGTAAAGAATCAATTATTCTCTCAGCAGAATCCAGCTTTCATGGCAGAACGCTGGCAGCCTTGAGTGCTACCGGTCAGCCAAAATACCAAGAAGGTTTCGAACCAATGATTAAAGGGTTCAAATTTTTTAAATTTAACAATTTTGATTCAGTAAAAAAATTATTTGAAGAGTGTGAAAATAAAGATCAAAAAATTTCTGGCGTTTTAGTTGAACCAATACAAGGAGAAGGTGGCGTAATTCCTGGAAGTAAAATATTTTTTAAAAGCCTAAGAGAAATATGTGATAAATATGGTTCTCTTCTAATTTTTGATGAGGTCCAAAGTGGGGTAGGTCGAACTGGAAAAATGTGGGGTTATGAGAATTTAGGAATTGAACCTGATGGATTCACCCTCGCTAAAGGATTAGGAGGAGGTCATGCAATTGGAGCATTATTGGTAAAAGAAAAAGCTAACATTTTTTCACCAGGAGATCATGCCAGCACTTTTGGAGGGAACCCATTCGCATGTAAGGCTGCCTTAACTGTATTAGAAGAAATAAAGAGAAGAAATCTTATAAATAATGTTTATCTAAGAGGGGACCAATTAAGCGCTGGATTTGAAGAATTGTCAAAAAAATTTCCAAATATTATTAGGGGGAAAAGAGGTTTAGGTTTAATACAAGGTCTTGTTATCAATAATGATTATGCTGATGCTAAAGAAATTACATTAAAAGCTTTTGACAAAGGATTACTAGTAGTTCCAGCAGGAGGGAACGTTGTTAGGATTGTCCCACCATTAATTATATCTCGAAGAGAAATTAATATTCTTTTAGATAAGCTGAATTCAATTTTTGAGGAGTTATAGCACTTTAAATTTTGAAAAATGCAAATTTAAAAAATTTTAAATTATTATCACCCAAATATGAAAGGGATAATATCAAGTTAGGTTTATCTAGAATTAAAAAAGCACTTCAGAAACTTGGTAATCCTTGCAAGAATATCCCAGCAATACAAATTATTGGAACTAATGGGAAAGGATCAATCGCGGCATATCTAGAAAGTATACTTTTTGAAGCTAAAATGAATTTTGGGGTAACTACATCTCCTCATCTTTTTGATATATGTGAGAGGATTAGAGTTAATAAAAAAAATATTAACAAAACTGATTTTGAAATAATCTATAGATTAATAGAAAAAAATTTTTCAACATATGAATTAACTCCTTTTGAAAAAATTATTTGCTGCGCACTAAATTTTTTTGACAATGAAAAAGTTGAATTAATAATTCTTGAAGCTGGCTTAGGAGGACGATTAGACGCGACAACAGCCCATAAATTAAGACCAATCATTGCTATTGGAAACATTGGCTTAGACCATAAAGAATTTCTTGGAGATACGATTGAAAAAATTGCCAAAGAAAAATTAGCAGTTATTGAAAAAAACTCAATTGTTATTTCCTGCAACCAAAACAGTCAAGTTGAAAATTTAATAACCAAAAAAGTTGAAGAGGTTGGAGCAGAAATCATCTGGAAAGATTCAACTTCAAACAGCTATGAGCTTGGATTAAAAGGAATTTTCCAAAAGCAAAATGCTTCAGTCGCCATTGGAGTAATTGAAGCTCTTAATAAGTTGGGATTTAGTATTAAAGAAAAATATATATCTGAAGGTCTTAAAAAAACAACTTGGCAAGGAAGGTTAGAAATAATAACTTACTTAAACAAAAAAATTCTTGTAGATTGTGCGCATAATTATCCTGCTGCAAAAGCACTTTCTAATGAGCGAAGCAATTGGAAGCATGAAGAAGAAGGAATTTATTGGATTTTAGGTGTCCAAAGACAAAAAGATGTGCACGCAATATTAAAAACACTTCTAAAGAAAAATGATCACTTATTACTTGTTCCAGTTCCAAACCAACCTAGTTGGCAATTAAAAGAACTTTCTCAGATTAAAGAAATTGATTTTCAAAACATAATTGAGTTTGAGAAATTTGAATTTGCCATTGAATATTTATTTGCCCTTCAAAAATGGCCCCTTAATCTTCCTGTTTTAACAGGTTCTATTTTTTTAGTGGCTGAATTTATTAAATTTGCCAATAAACAGAAATGTTAAATATTAAATTGTTCCTTTATTTTCCAACCCTCTAATTTCCCTGGATTTAATAGCCCTTTAGGATCAAATTTTAATTTCGCTTTTACTTGATCAGAGTCCACCACTCCTAGGCCTCCGCCCTCGACAGTTAAAACGTGGGGATTAAAAATAAAAGCACCAAGTTTCTTACAATCTTCTATTATTTCATTTAATTCTTCTACACCATTCCACTTTAATACTGGCAATGCAGCTAATCGTGGTGATCCTTGCTGAGAAACTGCTTCTAAATGCCAAAGAACTTTTTTACCCCATTTTGTTTTCAAAAAATTAATTAATTCTAGTTCTTTATTCAGTGGCAAAAGCATCTGTAAATATGTCCAATTTTTATCCCTAGACCTCATATGAAGAGTTGTATGATTCCATACGACTTCAGAAATTCCATTAACGAGTTTTTCTTCTTCCCCAAGGAGGGTAGATTTAACTTTGAATTTCTTGCAAATCAGTTCTATCGTTTTTATTCCTCCAAGCGTAGATTGTATTAATATCTTGTGACTTCTAGATTCACTTTTAAACCATCTTGGCATTTGATATACAATTTCTTCTTCAAGGATTGCTCCCAGTTTCATATCAACTGCGGCGCTAGTAAGAGTTTTTAATATTTCTATTGTTTGTTCAAATTCAATGCAATCGATAACTATTGAATACCACTTACGTTTGATATCAGTAGCAAGTAATAAAGAAGTAATAATTCCATTAGTCCCATAAGCATGATTTAAAGGTTCGGATTCTTCAGCATCAAATTTTAATAAAACAGGTTTCTCATTCATCGTCACGGCCTCTAAACCTATAAGATTTCCAGGATCTCTTAAAAATCCCCACCTAATCGACCCAATACCTCCTGATCCACCTGCAATAAAGCCTCCAATTGTAGCGGTTTTCCAAGTACTAGGAAGCAACCTTAATTCCCTCCCATATTTCTCTAATTGTTTATTCAAATCTCCCATTACACAGCCAGACTGTACTTTCACAAAACCTGTCTCAGGATCAAATTCTTCTAACTTATTAAACTGACTCATCTGCATTACAACTCCTTTAAACAAAGGGACCGCTTGTCCATAATTACCTGTACCTGCCCCCCTTAAAGTAAGAGGGATAGAAAATTTCCAACAAATTTCTGCTACTTTCTTCACCGCATTATGATCACTAGGTCTCACCACAAAATCAGCAATACATCCATCTAATTTTTCAGTAAGGATTGGAGAGTAGTTATAAAAATCTTTTGAAAGTCTTTTTACTTCGGATTGGCTTTCAATAATCTCTAAGTTTTTAACTTCCCTAAATTTGTCTATAAATTTAAGATTATTTGATGTCATTAAATAAATTTTTTATGTTTTGTATATAAATTAGTCGATCAGCAATGTAAATCGCCTTTTATAAATACTTTTCTTTTTAAAGTGCTCGAAAAAACATCTGCCCATCTTTGTGCTTCTAAAATCACGAAATCAGCAGGGCACCCCACTTTAATTAAACCATCCCATTTTAAATTTAATAATCTACTTGGAGCTAAAAAAATAGAAGAAAGAGTCATTCTCTCCCAAGGATTTAGTTGAAGCATAGGTATCGAGCATGACAACATATAAAAAGGGTCAAAATTACCAAATGGGTACCAAGGATCTTGAACGTTATCACTACCTATAGAAACATCCACGTGAGATTTTTGTAATTGCTTTATTGGCGCAACTGGTCTTTTTAAGGAGGTAGTTTTATTATTTCGATTGAGAAGCCAAAAATTTGTCAGAGGCAGAGCAATAACCTTAATATTTTTCTCAGCCATTTTTTCTCCTAAATATGTAATCTCACTATGACTTAGTGAAATAAGACTACTTAGATGACTACAAGTAATGGGAATACTATTAATATTTAAATTTTCCATTGTCTCTAATAAAACTTTTATTCCTGCTCCAGGCTCAATAGTTGATTCATCTATATGCAAATCAATTTCTAATTTATATTTACTCGCAAGAAGAAGCATCTTTGCGAGAAATTTGCTTGTATCTTTTTTATTAAAAGGGGGGACAATAACACCCCCTAAAATGCCTCCACGAGAGGAAAATATTTTTGCTAATTCTTCTCCATTAGAAGTATCCCAGAATTCCAATGGAGCTAGAGCAACGAATTGTAATTTCAATTCAGATGAAAATTTTTTTTGTAATTTAAAAAGTTCAATCCAAATATCAATCGACTGACTTTTGTATGTATCAATATGACTTCTAATAGCTCGGTATCCATTTTTTATGGCAAGTTTTAATGATTTCTCAACTCTCTCAATAACCTTATCTGTATTTCTAGTTCTATGTTCTTCAAGATTTACTGATAATGCACCACTATAGTTTGATTCTAAATTAGGAAAATCTTCCCATGTAAAAGATTTATCAAAATGCGAATGCGTCTCAACAAATCTTGGGAGTAAAATATTTTTTGGTTTTTTATCTTTAATTTTTAAGGACTTTAACTCAGAAACAAATCCATTTTCCCAAGTAATCGAAACTGAACATAAATCCTCTACATCAATATTGAGGCCATCAAAATCTTCTATTAAAAAAAGGCTTCTGGGAATAAGAACCTCAGCTGTGCCGGAATTACTCAAATCTTTTAATTTTCTTTTATTTTAGAACATAAGAAAACTTTAATGCTTAAGAAAATAATTCAAATTTCGCTAAAAGATAAAATAACTATGAAAAATTACCCTTGAGTTGTTAAATTTATAAATGTGCGGCGGGCGTCGCCAAGTGGTTAAGGCAGCGGCTTGTGGCGCCGCTATTCGGGGGTTCGAATCCCCTCGCTCGCCCTCAAAAAATTGCAACAAAATTATTTAACTTGTAATTTTGAATTAAAGAATCATAAAAAGTTCCTAGCAAAGTGCTAACAAAAACAAAAAAAGAAGAAAAAGAATTTCAAAAGGATTCAACTACTAGAAGTTATTGGATAACCACATTTGGATGCCAAATGAACAAGGCCGATTCTGAAAGAATGGCTGGAACGTTAGAGAAAATGGGATATACCAGAGCAGATGATGAACTAAATGCCGATTTGGTCCTCTACAATACTTGCACTATAAGAGATAATGCGGAACACAAAGTTTATAGTTTCCTAGGAAGACAAGCAAAAAGAAAGCACAAAATACCTAGTTTAAAACTTGTTGTCGCAGGTTGCCTTGCTCAGCAAGAAGGAGAGTCCTTACTTAGGAGAGTGCCAGAACTTGATCTAGTGATGGGTCCTCAACACGTCAATAACCTTGAGAACCTTCTAGGGAAAGTTGATTTAGGTAATCAAGTTGCTGCCACGGAGGAAACCTTCATTTCTGAAGACATAACAAATGCGAGAAGAGAAAGCTCTATTTGTGGTTGGGTTAATATCATTTATGGGTGTAATGAAAGATGTTCATATTGTGTAGTTCCCTCTGTCAGAGGGAAAGAGCAATCAAGATATCCCAATGCTATAAAAAGTGAGATACAAAAATTAGCTGATGATAATTTTAAAGAAATTACTCTTTTGGGGCAGAATATTGATGCTTATGGAAGAGATCTTCCTGGAACTACAAAAGAGGGGAGAAAAGAAAATACTTTAACTGATCTTTTATATTACATTC
The DNA here is from genome assembly GCF_000012645.1 of Prochlorococcus marinus str. MIT 9312. Classification (NCBI taxonomy): domain Bacteria; kingdom Bacillati; phylum Cyanobacteriota; class Cyanophyceae; order Synechococcales; family Prochlorococcaceae; genus Prochlorococcus; species Prochlorococcus marinus. The sequence goes on from NC_007577.1 coordinate 1,318,499, forward strand.
ATGATATTAATGGGATTAGTAGGATTAGGTTTGCTACTAGTCATCCAAGATATTTTTCAAAAAGATTGATTCAAGCTTGTTATGAACTTGATAAAGTCTGTGAACATTTCCATATTCCCTTCCAAAGTGGAAATGATGAAATCTTAAAGCAGATGTCCAGAGGATATAATATTAAAAAGTATAAAAATATAATTGATAATATAAGATCATTAATGCCAGATGCTTCAATTACAGCTGACGCTATAGTTGCTTTCCCAGGAGAAACCGAACAACAATATCAAGATACATTGAAACTTATATCAGATATTGGCTTTGATCAAGTAAATACAGCAGCATACTCCCCAAGGCCAAATACGCCTGCAGCAGTTTGGTCTAATCAACTTTCGGAAGAAGTAAAAAAAACTAGATTACAGGAAATTAATGCTTTGGTAGAGAAAACTGCTAGGAACAGAAATCAAAGATACATTAATAATATTGAAAGCGTTTTAATTGAGGGTTTAAATCCAAAAAATTCCTCGCAAATTATGGGTAGAACCAGGACAAATAGATTAACTTTCGTAAAGATTCCCAAAAACATTCAATTTAATTTTTCACTTGGAGATGAGATAGATGTCAGAATTAATGAAGCAAGACCTTTTTCTTTAACAGGTGAACTTTGCTAAAAATTTTTTCTAAATGATCGAGGAAAAGAAAAAATGTATTGGATTAATATTTGGTGGATATTCCAATGAGCATGATGTATCAATATCCTCTGCTAAGACAGTTTTTAATGCCTTTAATTCAGAAATTAATAAACAACGCTTTAATGTTAAAGCCTTTTACATAAATAAATATGGAGATTGGATTGATAATGATATCTCAGTTAAGATCCTGATTGGTGAAATTGAACACAAAAAAACAAAAAAACAAGAGCTTTTTAATCAAAAAAAAATTAACTTCCTTGACGGAATTGAATTTCAAAATATTGATATTTGGTTTCCACTTCTTCATGGATTTAATGGCGAAGATGGATCAATTCATGGATTACTAAAATTCACAAATAAACCTTTAGTCGGATGTGGGATTCTTGGCTCTGCTCTTGGTATGGATAAAATATTGATGAAGACAATTTTCTCAAATCTAAAAATTCCACAAGTTAATTATTTAGTTATTCAAAACGAAGATTTGAATAATCTAGAAGTAAAAAATAAGTTAATTATTGAGATAATAAAAAAATTAAATTTTCCTGTTTTTGTTAAACCATCTAACTCTGGTTCATCCCTTGGCATTTCTAAAGTAATAAATAAATCAGCATTATTAAAAGCTTTAGAAAAGGCTTGGGAAATAGATGCAAGAATTTTAGTAGAAGAAGGTTTAGAGACAAGAGAGATTGAATGCGGAATAATTGGGAATTCAGAACTCTTAACCTCTGAGATTGGAGAGGTAGAATACGGAAGTGATTGGTATGATTATGATTCAAAATATAACTCAAATAATAAGATAACTATCCCAGCCAAAATAGATTCTAAAATCACTAAACAAATTAAAGAAATTGCTATTCAAAGTTGTAGAACACTAAATATTTTTGGTTTTGCAAGGGTAGATTTCTTTTTAGAAAAATCTTCAAATAAAATTTTTTTAAATGAAATAAATACAATTCCTGGTTTTACAAAAAAAAGTATGTTTCCAATGCTCTGGGAAGCTTCGGGTTTAAATATTGAACAACTTGTGGCTAAACTAGTAGATATATCTCTAGATTTATAATTCAAATCAAATGTTGCATGGACTTCTTTGGTTACCATTACTTTTAATCTTCGTTTTATTAACTGCACTTGGATGGTTAGAGAGAAGAAGGCAAAATCTTTTTAGGAGCTGGGCAAATGGGTCTGAACTTTGTAAGTTAGATAGTTCAGGTGCAGCATTTTTAAAAGATGGGAAATTAAGATGGAGCGCGTTTGAAGCTGGTAAATTTGAAGAAAAAGATTGTTTCACAATCAAGAAACTTGAATTAGTTGAATTAATGGCACTAACTTCTGGAGAAGCTCCTCTAACAATTGAATCTCAAGGAAAGTGTAGGTTGAGACTAGTAGGTGATGGGAAAGAAATGGATGTACCATTTTCAGATGCAGAGCAGGCAAGAAAATGGATGGACCAATTGATGGAAAAAGCTAGATGTGATTTGTGAAAAACCTAAAAAAAATAAACACTAGAAGCTTTTTATTTTTAATTTTATTTTTATTTTCAACAAGTTTTTTGAGCCTAAAAAAATTTAAGAAGGTTAATGTAGACGACATTAGAATTTCTGGCAGTACATTATTCTCAGAGAATGATGTGGTAAGTAATTCATCTTTTACGTTCCCAATACGTTTAATTTTTATTAAAACTAATCTATTAGAAAAAGACTTAAAACAAAATTTATCACTCAAGAACGTTTCAGTAAGTAGACAAATAGTTCCTTTTGGTTTGAAAGTTCATGTTAAAACAAGAACTCCAGTAGCTTACGCTGAAAGGATATTAAATAATGAAGAAAAGATATTAGGCTTTATTGATAAAGATGGGATTTTTATCGATAAACAAAATGCAGACAAAAAAAATTTGAACAAATTAACCATACAAGTTTTTGGTTGGAAAGAAAAATTTAAAAAAATATTATCTGAAATTTTAATTGCTCAAGAAAATTATGAATTTGAAGTGATTAAAATAATTTTTTCACCCAATGGGTTTCTAACTGTTGAGGAAAAAGATTTAAAAACAATATTCTTAGGATTTAAACCAAATTTAATCAACTATCAATTACAAATAATCAATAACTTAAAAAATGAATTTAAGAAAAATAATTTTTCTGAAGAAATAGATAATATTGATCTTACTGATCCAAATAAACCAAAAATAAAAGTGTTCAAACCCTAATATTTGAAAACTAATTTTGAATAATTTTTTTTAATTATTGTAGTGTTAATGAGGGTTTAGCATTCAAAACAGAATATTTGAAAAATAAATATTTTAAGGATTTTCCTCAACAAATTCCTACATATGAGCTCAGTAAGTTCATAATGCACCCAATACTAGTATTAGATTCCTATTAAGAGATGAGCTTCGGTAACAATCCAAACTTTGATCAATCGAGAGAAATCCTTCCAAGCCAAAACGCCAAAATAGAAGTTATTGGTGTTGGAGGTGGTGGAAGTAACGCAGTCAATAGAATGATAAGTAGTGATTTAGAGGGTGTATCTTTTCGAGTACTCAATACCGACGCGCAAGCACTAATACAGTCTTCTGCTGAGCGTAGAGTTCAACTGGGACAAAACCTTACCAGGGGTTTAGGTGCAGGTGGGAATCCAAGTATTGGCCAAAAAGCTGCAGAAGAATCTAAAGATGAGCTTCAACAAACTTTAGAGGGATCAGATCTAGTTTTTATCGCCGCTGGAATGGGTGGGGGAACTGGTACAGGAGCAGCTCCCGTAGTTGCAGAAGTAGCTAAACAAAGTGGTGCTTTAACAGTAGGGATAGTAACCAAACCATTTTCTTTTGAAGGGAAAAGAAGAATGCGTCAAGCAGAAGAGGGAATCGCAAGACTAGCTGAAAACGTAGATACTCTTATAGTCATTCCAAATGACCGTTTAAAAGATGTTATAGCAGGAGCTCCCCTTCAAGAAGCATTTAGGAATGCTGATGATGTTTTACGGATGGGCGTCAAAGGCATCAGTGACATAATTACTTGCCCAGGACTAGTTAATGTTGATTTCGCAGATGTAAGATCGGTTATGACAGAAGCAGGAACCGCTCTTCTCGGAATAGGTATCGGTTCAGGAAGATCAAGAGCACTAGAGGCAGCACAGGCCGCTATGAATAGTCCTTTATTAGAAGCAGCTAGAATTGATGGAGCTAAAGGCTGCATTATAAATATTACCGGTGGCAAAGACATGACTTTAGAAGATATGACCTCCGCATCTGAAATTATCTATGATGTTGTTGATCAAGAGGCAAATATTATTGTTGGTGCAGTTGTTGATGAGGCAATGGAAGGAGAAATACAAGTTACTGTAATTGCTACCGGATTTGAAACAAATCAACCTTTAAAACAACAAAGAATTAAAAACAGATTATCAAATCAACCCTTATATAATATGTCCGACAATAAAGATTCAGGAGCAAGTATTCCTGAGTTTTTGAGATTAAGGCAAAATAAGAAAGATATAGATTAATAGGTAAAATAGAGTGACTCGGTTATCTCGCCTGCCTCAAGCATCCCTTGTGGCTGCTACCTTCCGGTCCTGACCAGGTTTAGGCGTTAAAACCGCGAAAGGCCGAGTCAAAAACATATTAGCAATTCTTGATTAAAAAAGATACATAAATTTATTATGTTACCTTCAGACCTCGTTAAATATAAAGAACAATCTCAAAAAATTATTGCACTTACTGCATGGGACTCTATATCAGGATCTATTGCAGAACAAGCTAATGTTGATCTAGTCTTAGTAGGAGATTCCTTAGCAATGGTCTGTTTAGGATACAAATCTACATTGCCATTAACTTTAGAAAATATAATTTATCATACTAATGCTGTTTCAAGGGGGTTCAAAAAGAAAATTGAAGAACAACCTTTGTTAGTTACCGATATGCCTTTTCTGACTTACCAATGTGGAGAGGATAAAGCTGTTGAGTATGCAGGAAAAATAATTCAAAGCACTTATGCAAAAGCTGTAAAAGTAGAAGGGGCTGAACCAGAAATACAAAAAGTTATTTCTAGATTAATAAGAATGGGAATCCCTGTTATGGGTCATATAGGTCTTACACCACAAAGCTACTTAAATCTAGGATTAAAGAAACAAGGAGAAAGCTTAGAAAGCCAAGAAAAAATAAAGAAAGATGCTTCTATTCTTGAAAAATTAGGGTGTTTTTCAATAGTTCTTGAACATATGCCTGAGTTGCTTGCTAAAGAAATACAAAATAACTTAACAATTCCCACAATAGGCATCGGTGCAGGTAATTTTTGCGATGGGCAAGTAAGAGTTACTGCAGATTTATTAGGCCTTAATGATGATCAACCACCATTTTGCCAACCGATAATTCAAGGGAAGCATTTATTTAAGGATAAATTAAAAGAATGGGTAGACTCTGAAAGACTTAACTAATCACCTACATTTTGTCATAAGTAGAGATTCGCTGAGAAAGCAGTATTTGCAGTAGTTTATAAGGATATTAAGAATCTAACAAGACTTTCATTTAATAACTAAATTTATTTATATTGCTCTATATTTTGTTTATTCCAGCCCTTATTATTATCTTCTATATATATCCAGATATTTATAATACCTAAAACAGCAACCACTAATGCTATAAAGACGAGACTTTTTCTATTTGATGCTTTATTTTTTTTTGTAAATTCTTCCATTAATGGCTCTAACTCTTTTTGGACTTCTGGATCTTTTGATTTCTCCAAAACCCTCAAATTAAAAGCTTTAGGTTCATCTATCCTAATTGCTCTAAAGTCTTCAAAGTCTTTATGATCTAACGCCCATTTTTTCCATTTTGTCCATTCTTCAACTTGAGTTTTTTTCTTTGCCATACCGATTATTCCTCCTTTCAATGCAGTGCCAACATTTATTTCTTTCAAAGAAGCTGAGTCTATATCTACTTCATATCTCTTCAGGAACTCGACTATTACAGCATCAAGACTTGGAACTGGTTTAGGTCTAAATTCTGGTTTCTTTTTTCTATAAATTCAATTTGTTCCTTTGTGTAATCCATCAACTAATTTCTCTATTTCCCATTATTTTAGATCGACTGTCAATCATTTTATATTTTTTAAATTTGCTTCACCTTTTGTCAAAGAAGTTTTCGAAGGAATTTATTTTATTATCTAGAATTCTCTTAGAACTAGTGATGGCAATGGTTTTAGCTATGACAAAGAGGGTATGATTAGTCTTAATTAATCTCATCCCACCACTTAAACATGGAAATAAGAATTTGATTGCTTAGCTCCATCCCTTTAGGTTCACTTAAAAAGAATCTATTCCCCTTTCTAACTAATAGTCCACTTTCAAGAAATCTTTCCCATTCTTCAAGTAATTTACTCAAGTTACTTTCAAATTTTTTATTTTCCCAGTTTTGTTCTTTAAACACCTCATAGATATCTATACCCTCTTTAAGTCTCATTCCCAACATTATTTTCTCATCAAGTTCTTTATAGACAAAATCCTTATTAGTGAGGGATGAATCTAAATTAAGTTCGTATTGCCTAATTACCCATTCTTTATATTCTTTACTAACTCTTGGTCTAGTTAACTTTTCCCCCCAAGGTGAACTAGTGGAACCTTGACCAAAACTCCACCAGCCTGAACCACTCCAATAAACTCTATTATGTCTCGATTGATGCCTCGGAAGACAATAGTTTGAGATTTCATATCTTGAGTACCCTGAGTTTTTTAAAATTACATGTGTTACTTCACTATTTCTAAAAGCCTCTTCATCACTTGGAACTTCTAATTTTCCTAAATTAACTAATTTTTTAAAAACAGTTCCATTTTCAATATTTAAATCGTAAATGGAAATATGAGGTGGTAAAAACGTTATTGCTTTATTTAAGTCATCTTGCCATTCTTTAAATCCACTTAGTGGCAAGTTTTGAATTAAATCTAAGCTCCAGCTTTTTATTAGCCCATTATCAAATACTCTCTTCAACCATAAACAAGATTTTTCAGCATCTTCTCTCAAATGCCTCCTGCCAGAATTTTGAAGGATCTGATTATTAAAACTTTGCACTCCGAGACTAAATCTACTTATCCCAGCATTTATGAATCCATAAAGATCATCTTCATTAAAACTAGCTGGATCAACCTCCATAGTAATTTCAGCACCATAGTCAACTCCATAATTTTCTTTAAAAAGATCAATTAACTCTTTAATTTGTTGGGGATCCAAGATTGATGGTGTGCCGCCACCAACATAAATTGTCGAAAGAGGTGATTTATGCTTAATTGACAATATTTCTTTGGATAAATAGTGCAAATATTCTTTAACAGTTTTACTTCCATAACCATGTAAAGTTTCAACTTTATTTCCTAGTGGAATAACTGCAAAATCACAGTAAAAGCACCTTCTATGGCAAAAAGGAATGTGCACATAAGCACTTCTTGGAAACTTATTCATAATCTAAATACATTTTTAAGCTCCAAAAAAAAGTATTAAGGATCGAAAAAAATAAAATCCTTATTTACTCAATTAATAAATCCTAGTAGATTATAGATATGACAGATATCTTAGTATTAATTTTATTTGTATTGTCTGGCGCTGCTTCAGGATGGCTTGGGGTTGATTTATTGCCCGTAGACATACTCAAACAGGTATCTAATGTAGAGGGTTTTAGAATTGTTTTAGCGATAATAGGTCTTTTTATAGGATTAGCAGCTGGTTTTGTATTCCTTCAACTTAGAAAAACGTTTCTTGATCAAATAAGAACAATGCCTACGGACTTATTAATAAGTAGGTCAGTTGGATTAATTTTAGGATTACTTGTTGCGAATCTCTTACTTGCTCCAATACTATTAATTCCCTTCCCAAGAGAAGTTTTTTTTGCAAAACCCTTAGCAGCTATATTAAGCAACATTTTCTTTGGTGTGCTTGGTTATAAGTTAGCCGATACCCATGGAAGGACATTATTGAGAATATTCAATCCAAATAATACTGATGCATATCTAGTGAATGAAGGAATACTTCCTGCTGCAAGTCCAAAAATTCTAGATACCAGTGTAATTATCGATGGCAGAATCAATGGCCTATTAAGTTGCGGCTTATTGGAAGGTCAAATAATTGTTGCTCAAAGTGTAATTGATGAATTACAAACTCTAGCTGATTCAAGCAGTAACGAAAAAAGGTCAAAAGGCAGAAGAGGTCTTAAATTATTGAAAGAATTAAGGGATTTATATGGGAGAAGACTCGTAATAAACCCAACAAAGTATGAAGGTAATGGGGTAGATGAAAAACTCTTGAAAATTACTGAGGATATGACAGGGACTTTAATTACGGCTGATTATAACCTCTCTCAGATTGCTGAAGTTAAAGAATTAAAAGTTATGAATTTGAGTGATTTGGTTATTGCTTTAAGGCCAGAAGTACAGCCAGGAGAATCACTAAATATAAAAATCGTGAGAGAAGGCAAAGAAAAAATGCAAGGTATTGGATATTTAGATGACGGAACAATGGTTGTTATTGATGAGGCTAAGAATTTTGTGGGAAGCAGATTAGACATTGTCATCACAGGAGCATTACAAACTCCCACTGGAAGAATGGTCTTTGGAAAACTAATAAATAATCCTGAGTCAAACAAATCTTTTAAATCACCAGCGACACAGGGCTAAATATAGCTAGAATCAAATCAATCTTAATTTTGTGATACAAATGACTGTATCTGCTCCTTATTACGGTGAAAACACTGTTATGAGGACCCCGCCCCCTGATCTACCCTCTCTTTTACTGAAAGAGAGAATCGTCTATCTTGGTTTGCCATTATTTTCTGATGATGATGCCAAAAGACAACTAGGAATGGATGTTACAGAGCTAATCATTGCTCAACTTCTATATCTAGAATTTGAGGATCCAGAAAAACCTATCTATTTCTATATAAATTCAACCGGGACAAGTTGGTACACAGGCGACGCAGTTGGTTTCGAAACAGAAGCTTTCGCTATATGCGATACGATAAGCTACATTAAGCCTCCAGTACATACAATCTGTATCGGACAAGCAATGGGGACTGCAGCAGTTATCCTCTCATCTGGTACAAAAGGGCAAAGAGCCGCTCTGCCACATGCCTCTATTGTTTTACATCAGCCTATAAGCGGAGCAAGAGGTCAAGCAACTGATATCCAAATAAGAGCTGAGGAAGTATTGAAAAATAAAAAATCAATGCTGGAGATTTTATCTCGTAATACTGGGAAGACTATCGAAGAACTATCTAAAGACTCAGACAGGATGAGTTATCTCAATCCTCAGGAAGCCTTAGATTATGGAGTTATCGATAGAATACTCACAAGTCAGAAAGATTTACCAAATAAAATTTAACTCTCACAAACAACTACTTTAAAATCATGCCAATAGGAACTCCAAGTGTGCCTTACAGACTTCCAGGAAGTCAATACGAAAGATGGGTTGACATATATACAAGACTAGGTGTTGAAAGAATTCTTTTTCTTGGACAAGAAGTAAATGATGGTATAGCAAATAGCCTTGTTGCTCAAATGCTTTACCTTGATTCTGATGACAATTCCAAACCTATCTATCTATATATAAATAGCCCAGGAGGATCAGTAACTGCTGGCTTGGCTATATACGACACTATCAAATACGTAAAAAGCGATGTAGTAACAATATGCGTAGGCCTCGCAGCCTCCATGGGTGCGTTCCTATTGGCCGCTGGAACAAAAGGTAAAAGAGTTGCTTTGCCCCACAGCAGAATAATGATTCATCAACCCCTTGGAGGAACATCCCAACGCCAAGCAAGTGATATTGAAATAGAGGCTAAGGAAATTTTAAGAATTAAAGATATGTTAAACATGTCTATGGCGGATATGACAGGTCAATCATTTGAGAAAATTGAAAAGGATACTGATAGAGATTATTTTCTAAGTGCAGAAGAGGCAAAAAACTATGGCCTGATTGATAGAGTAATCACACATCCAAGCGAAGCAAATCAGTCTTAAATTTTCTAAATTAATATTTTAATTTTAATTTTTAAATTAATAATTTATTGGTTTATTTACACGTTTAATGTCTAAAATATTAATTATCAAATGCAAAGAAGCTACAACTAATGACCCAACTCTTTTACGACACAGATGCTGATCTAAGTCTTTTAAATAAGAAAACAATAGCAATAATTGGATATGGTTCACAAGGTCACGCACATGCCTTAAACCTTAAAGATAGCGGTATGGATGTAATTGTAGGATTATATAAAGGAAGTAAGTCTGAAGGTAAAGCAGTTAGCGATGGTCTAAAAGTTTTTAGTGTTTCTGAAGCTTGCGAAAAAGCAGACTGGATTATGATTCTCCTTCCAGATGAGTTTCAGAAAGATGTTTACCTTAAAGAAATAGAACCAAATTTAAAAGAAGGAAAGATATTAAGTTTTGCTCATGGCTTTAATATTAGATTTGGACTTATCAAACCTCCTAGTTTTGTGGATGTTGTAATGATTGCCCCAAAAGGACCTGGACACACTGTTCGTTGGGAGTATCAGAATGGTCAAGGAGTTCCTGCATTGTTCGCAGTAGAGCAGGATTCTTCTGGAAATGCAAGATCATTAGCGATGGCTTACGCTAAAGGGATTGGCGGAACGAGAGCTGGGATTCTTGAAACAAACTTTAAAGAAGAAACAGAAACTGATTTATTTGGCGAACAAGCGGTTTTATGCGGAGGCTTATCAGAACTAGTCAAATCAGGCTTCGAAACGCTAGTAGAAGCAGGATATCAGCCAGAACTTGCTTACTTTGAATGCTTACATGAAGTTAAACTTATTGTTGATCTAATGGTGAAAGGAGGATTATCTCAAATGAGAGATTCCATTTCAAATACTGCAGAATATGGAGATTATGTAAGTGGCAAAAGACTTATCAATAGTGATACAAAGAAAGAAATGCAAAAAATTCTAAAAGATATTCAAGATGGGACTTTTGCTAAAAACTTTGTCGAAGAATGCGATAAAAATAAACCCTTAATGACAAAATTAAGAGAAGAGAACTCAAAACATGAAATTGAGAAAGTCGGTAAAGGTCTTCGCTCTATGTTCAGTTGGCTGAAATAAATTTATTTTTTATTTTTCTTGGATCTATTGGTTTTGATTTATTAATCGGCGACCCAAGATTTCTTATCCACCCTGTTCAAATCATTGGCTTCTACATAAAAAAAATATCTGATTACCTCATAAATAATTTTGGAGAAAATAAAAAGATATTGTTATGGGGTGGTTTCATTGTCGCTATATCTACTATTGGTTTGAGTTTCAGTTTAGGGAAATTAATAGAACTAAGTTATGTGCAATCAAGAAATAATTTTTTTAGTGGGCTTTTAATTTTTTTGGGACTTTCAAGTTGTATTGCTACTAATGGACTTATTTCAAGTGTAAAAGAGATTGCAGAGCTAATAGAAGGCAAGGAAATTAATGATCAAAATAATAGACTAATCAAAGTGAAGGTTCAAAGAATAGTAAGTAGGGATGTAAGTTCATCTTCTATAGAACATCTTTTGAGATCAAGTACCGAAAGTCTTACCGAAAATTCTGTTGATGGAATATTTGGACCATTATTTTGGATTTTTATTGGAATTATTTTTATGAAGTTTTCATTTTTTCTACCAGGGCCTTTGTCACTTGGTTTTTCTTATAAAGCAATAAGTACTTTAGATTCAATGTTAGGTTACAAATATGATTACTTTAGATATTTAGGTTTTTTCAGTGCAAAAATCGAAGATATCTTTACGTTTGTTCCTTCAAGATTAGTTTTAATCACATTACCTTTAGTTGGTTCCAAAGTTAATGAGTATGTACCAATAATAATAAAAAGTTATCTTGATGGTAAAAAATATGATTCGCCTAATGCTGGGATTTCAGAAGCTATATTTGCTTATATTTCGGGTATTAAATTGGGAGGAAAAAGTAAATATAAAAATGAAATTATTGAAAAGCCAATAATCAATGCGACTGGAGATAATTGTACTGGAGAGAAAATTAAATTAATTTGTCAACTAATTTTGAGATTACAATTTTTATGGATAATAATTTTTATCTTAATTTTTTTATGCTTTCGAGTTTAATTTAATAATAAATTAGTTTAAAAATTATTAATATAAATAAAAAAGACTCTATGCAAGAAAAAGACTCTCCAATGGAAAATCAAAATGATGATTTTACTAATAAATCATCAACTGATAATGAATATTCAAAATGGGTAGATAATCAGGGTGATGAAGTCAAGAATGTTTTTGGATTTAATAGTAGCGCTGAGCTTGTGAATGGTAGAGCAGCAATGATCGGATTCTTAATGCTAATATTAACCGAGTTGGTTTTTAGCGGCAGACCTGTGACTTCTTCAATTTTTGGCATCAATTAAAAATGGAAGAAAAAAAATCTAATCCAATAAAAGTATTCTTATACATATCTGTATGGGTAATAATATGGGGAACATTAGGTTCTTTCATAGATTATCCTCTTTATAAAAATAAAATTTACTTAGAAGGAAGCATATATCAGTATCTTACCTTCACAATTACAGGGATAATATCCATAATATGTGCAAAGTTTTTTTATAAGAAATTTGAATTATAAAAATTTATACCTAAATTTCTTAATAATTTTAGCTGGTTCTTTGTTTTCATTTGACTCGTAAAGTATCCACTGATGTGTTTCAGTATCATGATCACACTCATAATTACCGGATAATTTATCGTAACTTGAGAGATCTGAATGACAATACTGATCTGCCTCAAAAGCAGAGTCAATACCTGTTAAATAATATATAAATAATAAAAAAAGTGCTAACAAAAAAAATATTTGAAAAACTAAATTAACGACCTTCATAAAATTTTCTAAAATTTAAATATATCATCTAAAAAAAATTTTCGATCTAAAAATATAGTCAACGTCCAATATTTAAAACAAAGTCATGGAATTTTTGATTATTTAGATACAAGATAACTATGAGTAATAAAATTCCATTCAAGCCAAGTACTATTGATGCAAGAATATTTTGTTGTTTTTTACTTGGCAAAGTATAAGTAATTTTTTTGTCTTTAATAAAAGAAGGTAAGAATTTATTTTCTTTTTTTACATCTTTTATTTCAGTATCATTCTTAACTTCATTATCAGAGAAACCTTTTGACATTAAAACTTAAATAGCATTTTTATAATATTCCAAAAAAAGAAATTATTTTAATAATTAACAATTTTTAATCACATATGGAATCATAAATGAAATTCTTTTCTTGGACAAACTTTTTAAAAAATAAGCTTCAATAAGTTCAGACTGCAACCCCAATAAACTTGATTGACACTTGAATCTATTTTGATCGAATACTACATATTGAAGTTTTTCTAATTTAGAAACTAATTCTCTACAAATTTGGTTTTGAGAATCTTTAATACATTCACTAGATTGCTTTAAAATGTTGGATTTTGTTGGTATTGTTTCTGCTATAACAAAATTAGATAGCAACAAAAGTTTTAGGAATAAAGTAGTTAAAAATTTCATTACTTCTTAAGACCTCAAAATTTGGGATACCTTGTTAAAAGTTTTGGTCATTGAGCTAAAATCATTTTATTGCAATTAAAAAAAAAAGATGCCCAAAAAGAGCACCTTAGTATTTCAGGAAGAATTAGATTAAAAAAAGATTACCCTTGAACTCTATCCTTAAAAAGTTTACCTGCTGAGAATGTAGGAACTCTTTTAGCAGGTATTGCTATTTTTTCGCCTGTCTTAGGGTTTAATCCCTGTCTTGCAGAACGATCTCTTGGCTCAAAAGAACCAAATCCTAGTATGGAGACTTTTTTGCCTTCCACTACTGAATCAACAATAGTTTCAATAGCTGCATCAACAACTAAAGAAACATCCGTTTTTGTGAGCTCAGTACGAGCTGCTACAAGATTTACTAAATCAGCTTTGTTCATTGAATTGTTTGTAAAGCGGAGATTCAAAAGACAAGAGTTTTAATCAAGCCTAAAAACCTCGAACTTGCATATCATATGGAGCAAATACGAATACGGCAACCGAAAATGACGGCGGCGCAAAGCTTTATAAAAATATTAGAGAAATTTTTAGCTAAATAATTAATTTATTAACCGCACATTTTTCTCATATAAAAATTAGCATCCATATCTAAAAATCAGCTAAAACCATTAGCAGTACTGGCTTTAGCCTTAAAAAATCTAACTTCATTTATCAAAGGAAAAATGTCAAATGGTAATGAAGTTAAGAATGTGAACTATTTATTATATTTTATTAATATTCAGATATATTTCCTTCTCATCACATGAAACAGCATAATTTGTATTTTGAAATCAAGAGAAATCTGGTTGTCTCATGCTTAAACTTTCTCTCTAAATCGTTTTAATAACTGAGCAGATTAATGGATAAATTGCAATAAGTTAGAAATTTAGTATTCTCCAAGATTTAATGGAGTTGATTAGTGAAACCTTAAATTTTAGTTTTTTTTTAGATTTTGCATCTATTATTCAAATATCAGTAATTTGAATAAATTATCTCAAAATTTAATTCAGCAATGATAAAGAGACAGTGACTCATATCAATAAAGGTAACCCATTTCCTCTAGGAAGTTCTCTAACTGCAAAAGGAGTTAATTTTTCCCTAATAGCCACAAATGCAGCATTTGTAGAAATCTTGTTGTTTGAGAAAGAAGACTCTATTTCCCCAAAAAACATATTTAAACTAGATCATAATCATAACACTGGTCCCTACTGGCATGCTGAAATAGAAAATCTTAATGAAGGTTGTATTTATGCTTTTAGAATAAATCAAAAAAATAATGGGATTAACAATAATTACGAAAAAAAGGTTTTACTTGATCCATGTTCAAGGGGTATTACTGGATGGGGAATTTATAAAAGAGAAAATGCATTAAATACGAATGACAATACTAATTCTTGTCTTAAAAGCGTAGTTTGCGACAGAAAATTATTTAATTTTGAAGATTATCCAAGACCAAAACATTCTTGGGAAGAAACAATTATTTATGAACTCCATATAAGAGCCTTTACTGAGTCAACGGATAAAGATAAAAGTTGTTTTAAAAAATTTTTGAAAAAAATTCCGTATCTCAAGGAACTTGGTATTACAACAATTGAATTGCTTCCAGTTTTTTGTTTTGATCCAACTGATGCACCAAATGGTTTAGAAAATTTTTGGGGTTATAGTCCAATCAATTGGTTTACACCGCATTTTGAATATCTTTCGAATGAGTCTGCAGAAAAGAATAGAGAGGAATTTAGAAGATTAGTAGAGGAATGTCATAAAGCAGACATTGAAGTAATCTTAGATGTTGTATACAATCACACCTCTGAGGGAGATTCCCAAGGACCTGTAATATCTTGGAAAGGTATAGATGAAAATCTTTATTACTTTATTGGAAAAGATAAAAATTATCAGGACGTCTCTGGGTGCGGTAATACTATTGCAGCAAACAGAGGATTAGTTAGAAAACTAATAATTGAATCATTAAAATGTTGGGCGAGTGAATTAGGAGTTGATGGTTTTAGATTTGATTTAGGAATTGCCCTATCAAGAGGAGAAAATCTTTCGCCACTAGATAATCCTCCAATTTTTGAAGATATAGAATGTGAACCAGAACTTATTGATATCAAATTCATAAGTGAACCATGGGATTGTGGTGGTTTATATAAATTAGGTGATTTCCCATCTAAGACTACTTTTACTTGGAATGGCCATTTTAGAGATGATTTGCGAAGATTTTGGAAGGGAGATAAAGATACAGCTTGGAATATGAGCGATAAAATAAAAGGTACTCCATCTATGTATAAAGAAGATAATATTTTCCCAAAATCAATAAATTTTATTACTTCACATGATGGATTCACTCTAAAAGATTTAGTAACATTCAATAGAAAACATAATTTTGCTAATAGAGAACAAAATAGAGATGGAGATAACCATAACAATTCTTGGAATCATGGTACGGAGGGACCAACTAAAAACTTATTAATCAATGATTTAAGAAAAAGACAACAAAGAAATCTTATTCTTAGTTTACTTATCTCTAAAGGTGTTCCAATGATTCTAATGGGTGATGAAATAGGAAGGTCCCAAGGAGGCAACAATAATTCTTGGTGCCAAAATAATTTATTGGGTTGGATGAATTGGGATCATGATCAACAAGATTTGGAATTATTAGAATATTCTAAATACGTTATAAAAATTCGAAAAAAACTAATAAACATTTTTAATCCATCATTCTTACCTAACAATCAAAACCAAAAAAATATTCCAATATATCATTGGCATGGAACAAAGTTAGATAGCCCCGACTGGAGTAGTTGGTCTCACACAGTTGCCTTTAGCATAAACAAAGGCAAAACTAATCCTCTGGTCTGGATAGGTTTAAATGCATATTCAAAAAGTATCGATTTCCCCTTACCAAAATGTAAATATAATTGGTTAAAAGTTATTGATACCAGCGCACCTGAGATTTTCGAACCCTTAACAATTAATGAAAAATCTGTTTCAATAAAGAGTAGAAGCTCTTTATTAATCATTTCGGAAGAAGTATTTGGGGCAAAAAATAATATATTCTAAAAGCGGGCGGCGGGAATCGAACCCGCATCTTCAGCTTGGAAGGCTGAGGTTTTACCACTAAACCACGCCCGCATTAAGTAATAGAATTACCATTGCAATAATACATTATCAAACAATCAACAAAGTAAAAAGATTGGAAAATTCACACTCGAACAGAAATATCATTAGATCAACAACAAGGTTAATGTTCTCTTATGGGCTAGGAGATGCAGGAACGGGTTTAGTCGCGACGCAATTTGGTTTTTTCCTGTTCAAATTCTTTATTTCTGCTGGTTTACCAGTAATAATTGCAGGCTCATTATTAATGTTAATAAAAATATGGGATGCAGTAAATGATCCGTTAATTGGATGGTTAAGTGATCGTACTAAATCAAGATGGGGCCCCAGAATACCTTGGATGGTGGCAGCATCTGTTCCTCTTGGTTTGTCTTTAGCTGCAATTTGGTGGACTCCATCAGGTTCAGTGCTCAACAAAACTGTTTACTATGCCTTAATTTCTATAGTCGTAATGACTGCTTATACAAGTATTAATCTTCCTTTTGCAGCCCTATCAACTGAAATTTCTGAAAAAACAGCCATAAGAACAAGGTTAAACGCATCTAGATTTACTGGCTCAATAATTGCTGGACTAACTGGCTTGATAATCGCTGGATTTGTTTTAGGTTCTGAAGGATCAGCAAATAATGAATATTTTTTAATGGGTAAAATAAGTGGGTGTATTGCAGTTACCACAACATTAATATCCTGTTGGGGATTGGCTCCATTTGCAAAAAAAGCAAGAAGACCTTCAGGGAAAGCAGAAGCCATAACACTTCAATTCAAAAGGATCTTCAGAAATAAAAAATTTCTCAAAGTTATTACGCTTTATATTTTGCTCTGGTGCGCCTTACAATTAATGCAAACAGTAGCGTTAATCTATGTAGAGGATGTACTTAGGGTGCCAACAGATATTGCGAAATGGATCCCGATACCTTTCCAAATTAGCGCCTTAATAGGTTTACAAATATGGACAAGAGTATCAAATAGATTGAATAGAATTTCAGCCTTAAACTATGGAGCGATTATGTGGATTATTTCATGTACAGGAGCTTTATTTTTACCTTCTTTATCAAAAGTTTCAGAAGTTGAGGATATCCTACTTCTAAATACAAGCAATATACTTTTGTTCATCCTTTTAATATTTATAATCTGTCTTATTGGCATTGGAGCTTCAACTGCTTTTCTTATACCTTGGTCGCTACTTCCTGATGCAATAGACGAAGATCCAGAAAAACCAGCAGGATTATATACTGCTTGGATGGTACTTATTCAGAAGATTGGCATCGCATTAAGTGTTCAATTATTAGGCTTTTTGTTGTATTTATCTGGTTATCAATCATGCTTTGTTGATAAAGATAGTTTAAATATTATTGAACAATGTACATCCGCACAATTAACGATTAGATTATGTATTGGTTTTATACCCTCAGTATTAGTAATAATTGGTCTTTTAGTTATGAGGGGATGGGATCGAAAATTAATTAAGAACTAATATAGAGATTTATGTATTACCCTAAGTTTTTCAAAAGACTTCTAAGCAGCATAATGATTGGCGGGCAAGCAATTAATTTTATCTTTAGAGGTAAAATTTCCAAAAATGATCTTTTTGAACAACTAATGGAATCAGGGCCTGGAAGTTTGTTAATTGTATTAATTACAGGAATAGCAGCAGGGACAGTCTTTAATATTCAAGTTGCATCACAATTGACAAGCATGGGGGTATCAAGTGAAATAGGAGGTTTATTAGCAGTAGGAATGGCTAGAGAAATGGCTCCTCTTCTAACTGCTACTTTAATGACTGGGAAAGTTGCCACCGCTTATGCTGCTCAACTGGGCACTATGAAAGTTACAGAACAAATTGATGCTATAACAATGTTAAGAACTGAACCAATCCAATATTTGGTGGTTCCAAGGTTACTATCGATGGTAATAATGTCTCCAATACAGTGTCTTTTGTTTTTATCTGTAGCTTTATGGAGTGGACAAATTTGGAGCACAATTTTTTATAAAGTTCCTCCAATAGTTTTCTGGACATCTGTAAGATCAGGTAATGTAAGTTTAACCAGTACAGACTTAACTTCAATGTTAATAAAATCTGTAGTGTTCGGATTAATTATTTCAATTATTGCCTGTGGATATGGACTCACTACTAAAGGTGGTCCAAAAGAAGTTGGGACAAGTACAACAGGCGCTGTTGTAATGACTCTCGTTACTGTATCTTTAATGGATGTATTATTAACACAAATATTATTTGGATGATTCTATGTTTAACACTAAATCAAAAAAGGAAGACTCAGTTATCATATCTCCATCATTTCAGTTACCCGTCATTGTTATATTTTTAAGTTTTATGCTTTTATTTTTGAATATTGGTTCTTTGCCAACAATAGTTTGTGCATCTTTTAGCTTTTTTTTATTGCTTCAGTCATTTACCTTAAGAATAAAAATAACAAATGATGATTTTATCGTTTTACAATTAGGGAAGGAGATTAGAACTTTTCCATTCAAGAACTGGATATCATGGAAATTCTTTTTTCCTAGTATCCCAGGTATTTTTTATTTTAGGGAAAAGTCTAGTCCTCATTTATTACCAATATTATTTAATCCAAAGCAATTAAAAGATGAACTTTTAAAAAAAGTTGACTCCCTGGAAATTAAAAATTCCTAAAATTCACTGTTTGCTTAATCATCAAAATTATTTAAATGACCAATACAGAAATTTCAAACAATAATCCTGAAAAGGAATTAATAATAGGTAAGTCAATTTCAGATGATAAAACTAAACAAATTAGTAAGAAAAACACAACGCAAAATAAAAAGATTGCTCCAAAAAGCGACAAAACGAACAAATCTTTTGATGAAATTTCTAATGAGATTTTTAGCGATCTCACTACAAAAAAAGATTGTTTACTTAAAGAAATTAAAGAGTTAGAAACAAAAAAAAATGAATTAGAAAAAGATATTGAGTCAAATTTTAAAGGACAATCAGATAATATCGCTAAAAGAGTTAAAGGCTTTCAAGAGTACTTAACTGGGGCTTTGCAGAATCTTTCACACAACGTAGAGAAACTAGAATTAGTTTCTCAACCAATAATCGTAAAGCCATCTCCCCTAGATGAAAAAAAACAAGAAAATAGTACAAATAATATGATGAATGTTCCTGCTCTTTCAGAAACATTTAAGCCAGATGAAAAGATTATTAAAAGTTGCTTTTCAACTTTTACAGAACAACCTGATTTTTATGCTGAACCTTGGAAATTAAGACGTAGTCTTGATTCATCAGATATAGAAATTATGGATGATTGGTTCTTTAACATGGGAGGGAGAGGTTCTCTTGAAAGTAGAGGATCTCGACAAAAAAATGCATTATTATCAGCGGGTTTAATATCTATTCTTGGCGAATTATATGGAGATCAGTTTCAGACTCTTATTTTAGCTTCGCAGCCTGAACGATTAGGAGAATGGAGAAGAATTCTCCAAGATTCACTTGGTCTCACAAGAGATGACTTTGGACCTAATAGTGGGATTGTTCTTTTTGAAAGGCCTGAAGGTGTCATCGAAAGAGCTGATAGATTAGAAGCTAATGAAGAATTACCATTTATTATTATTGATGCAGCAGAAACATCTGTTGAAATTCCAATACTTCAATTCCCATTATGGATTGCATTTGCTGGCTCAGATAATGAAATTTACGATGATCTTGAACTAAACTAATTCTTATGAATATTTTAATAATTTTTGTAAGTTATCTTTTAGGATCACTTCCCACAGGTTTTTTAATTGGGAAATATCTTAAAAATATAGATCTAAGAAATATAGGTTCTGGATCTACAGGTGCCACAAATGTCTTAAGAAATGTAGGAAAATGGCCAGCACTTATTGTTTTTATTATTGATGTTGGGAAAGGTCTTATTGCAGTAAAAATTGCTCAACATTACACAGACCAAGGATTAATAGAAGTAATAGCAGGCATATCGGCTATCACAGGACATATATGGCCAATATGGCTTAGAGGCAAAGGTGGGAAAGCTGTTGCAACTGGATTAGGTATGTTTTTAGCCCTTTCCTGGAAAGTTGGACTAGCATCTCTTGGAATTTTTTTAATAGTATTAGCAAAAACTAAATTTGTATCTTTATCAAGTATTTCAGCTGCAATTTTTCTTCCTTTTTTTATGTTTTTTTACTTAGGTAATTATATGCACTCATACTTTTTTATAAGTTTAATTGTGGCACTATTAGTTATCTGGAAACATAGAACAAACATAACAAGATTGCTAAAAGGAGAAGAATCCAAAATTAATCAGAATCAATAGATTTAAAAATCTCTATCAGAGCTTTATTAGGGTCTAAAGCTTTTGATATTGATCTACCAATGACCAATTTAGAAGCACCATTATCTATGGCTTCATTAGGAGTCATAATTCTATTTTGATCATCTTTATTATCAATCTTTAATCTAATACCAGGTGTTATTAGTTCAAAATTGTTCTTATAAATCGATCTCAACATTTTTACTTCCCAAGGGGAACAAACACATCCATCTAATTCTGCATCAAAAGACAACTTTGCAAGCCTCAATACATTATCTTCAATTGAATTTTTCCGATCAAGATCAGTTTGAAAATCTTTAAGAGAAAAACTTGTTAAGACAGTTATACCTACAACAAAAGGAGGTTTTAAATTGGCCAAACTTGCTCCTTCTAAAGATGCTTTTTTTGAATCCTGAAGAGCTTTAAGACCTGCTGAAGAATGTACAGAAATTATATCAACCCCTAATTTTGACACTTGGAAACAAGCTGCGCTCATGGTATTTGGAATATCATGAAATTTTAAGTCTAAAAAAATTTTTTTATTTAAACCTTTTAATATTTCAACAACTCTTGGGCCTTCCCTCACAAAAAGCTCTAAACCAACTTTCACCCACTTAATACTAGGACATTTTTCTAGAAGTAATTTTGCTTGATTTAGATCTAGTCCATCAATTGCCAATATTATTTTATCTTCTGAATTAAATCTATTTTTCATTTATTTTTAGTTTTCAAACCTCTTAATGATTTTTTTTCCAATTTGTAAAATTTTACCTTCTAAATCTTTTTTTGAGTCAAAAACTATATCGGGATTTATTACTTTCTGGCTATCAATCTTTACTCCGCCGCCTTTTATAGATCTTTTGGACTCACTGCTAGATTTGAATAATTTTAAAGAACTTAGCAAGTAAAAAAATTTAACCGGAAAAACAATATCTTTTAATGAAATCTCTGGAATTTCTCCAACTTTCTCTTTATGTCCAAGGAATAATTTTTCGCAATTAGATTGCGCTTTTGATGCTTCTTCGGCACCGTGAAATAAAGTAGTAACCTCTAAAGCCATTCTTCTCTGCAATTCACGAGGATTTGCATCATTAAGAACACTTAAATCTAATTCAGTAAGTAATTCAAAATAGGTAGGTATTATATTATCTGGTACTTTTTCTAATTTTGAATACATTGAAAGAGAGTCTTCAGTCAAGCCAACGGTGTTAAATTCTGATTTACTCATCTTCTTAATTCCATCTAAACCTGTCAAAATTGGCAGCAGAACACCAAATTGAGGTTCTTGTTTAAAATGCCTTTGCAGATCTCTACCTATTGCAATATTAAATTTCTGATCTGTACCTCCAAGCTCAATATCCGATTGAACTACTACAGAATCATAACCTTGTAATAGTGGATATAAGAATTCATGCAAAGCAATTGGAACTTGTGAATTATACCTTTTATTAAATTCCTCCTTAGCTAGCATTTGACTAACTGTTGCACTACCCATTAATTCAATTATCGAATTAAGATTTAATCCTTTTAACCATTCACTGTTATATCTAATTTCTATTTTATCTTTTGAATCAAAATCTAAAATAGATTCATTAGCTGGCTTTCCCATTCCTAGTTGGGTTAAGTATGTTTTTGCATTATCTTTAACTTGTTTTTCAGATAACTGCACTCTTGTTTTATTTTTCCCAGTTGGGTCGCCTATTTGAGCAGTAAAATCACCAATAATTAAAACTGCAATATGTCCATTATCTTGGAATGCCCTAAGTTTCTTAAACAATATGCTGTGCCCGAGGTGAATATCTGTTCCAGTTGGGTCGATTCCGAGTTTAACCCTTAATTTTTTATTGTTTTTTTTCGCATCATCAATTATCTCCGAAAAAGTTTGATCTATTCCTTTAATCGGGAAGTATTCTTCTATTCCTCTTGACAGCCATGATGGCAATATTAATTTATCTGACATGAAGCTTTAACCGTTAGATTTAAGAAGTTTTATCAAGTTCATCCTTCATTCTTATTAAAGTTTTATTCATCTGATCGAACATTTGATCAGGAGTAATCCCAAATTGGCTTAACTGTGTCTTTAATTGTTCTACTGTCATTTTTGCTTGAAAATCTTCAGACAATTCAAATCTTTTCATAAAAACCTTATAACGATCCATAAGAGATTCCATTTTTTTTATAAACATTTTTTTCCCTTCTCTGTCAAATTTTCCATAATCAGAACCAAGTTTCATGAGGTCTTGGTAATCTGTAAAAAGCTTTTTAGCTTCTTCTTGAACGATGTCTGACTCAAAAAATCCCATTTCTATTTTTTTACTTCGCAAGATTGAGGCTCTATTACAACATAACAAGAATCTTTTAAATTGATTAGAACATTAATAAATTTTAGTTTATAAATAATTCTTTGATTTATATTTTTTCAGAATTAGATTTAGTAGAAATATTTCATAATTATTGGAAAAATTCAACGTAAATAATATTTCAAGCCAAAGTAGGCAATTTGAATTATTTGGTTCAAATGTAAATACATCAATTAATTTTCAACACTCAAATAATCTAAAAATCAAAGGAGAAATCCTGACTGAATGGAGAAATAGAATCCATAATCACCAATTCAAAATTTCAAAAGATATTCACAATAAAACTTTGCATCAAACAAGTCTTCCTATAAATACAATTTCCAATGAAAGAAAAATTGATCCATTTTCCCTGCACCCATTATCATTGAACTTTTGGAGAACCAATCAATATATACACAATGGTCCAGCAATGTATTTTGTAATTGACTCGATGGAGAGTTCTAAAATAATCCTTTATATAGGAGAAACAAATTCAGCAAATAAAAGATGGAAGGGAGAACATGACTGTAAAAATTACCTCATGAACTATAAAGAAGCCCTTGCTCATAACAATCTCTCAAGTCACCAAGATATTCGTTTCTTCTTAGATGTACCTAAAGAAGTAAAATTAAGACGTAAATTAGAACAGCAACTGATATATTTATGGTTACCACCTTTTAACAAAGAAACTCGAGATAGGTGGACAACTACTTTCACAAACAACTAAAAGTTAATTAAATCCATTTTACAAATGCAATTTTCCACATTCCAAAAAAATCTAGATAACTGGCAAGGTGCTTCATTAATTTTTGGGGTTTTAGAGGAAGAAATTGCAAGCCAACTTGAAAACATAAAATTTATTGTTGACCCAAAATTATTACTAAAAAAAGTGACCCAAAAAAAATTCAAGGGAGAAAAAGGGGAAACTTTAAGCTTTGAATTTTTAGATCAAAAATTAGAAACTTTAATCATAGTTGGTCTTGGCAAATCGAAATACCTCAATAAAAGTGATATAGAAAACTCCATAGGAAATCTAATTAGAAAAACTGTTGATAAAAATGAAAAAATCAGTATCTTGCTACCTTGGGAATTAATAAATTCACAACTAGAAATAAATCAATTAGCAGAGTCAGCAAGACTATCTGCTTATAAGGACAATAGATTCAATAAGAAAAAAGATGAAAAAAAAGTTCTTAAAGAAATAGAGTTTTTGAATTTTAAAAGCTTTGAGAATATTTGTTTTGAAGAGGCAGAAAAAATATGTGAAGGTGTAGAACTAGCCAGAAGACTTGTAGCCGCCCCTCCAAATAGTCTTACACCCCAAGAAATGTCTATGCAAGCTTCTCAAATAGCTAAAGATCATGGTTTGGAAGTAAAAATTTTAGAGGCAAAAGAATGTGAAGATTTAGGAATGGGCGCATATTTAGCTGTAGCAAAAGGTTCTGATCTAGATCCTAAATTTATACACCTTACTTTGAAGTCAGAGGGGCCTATAAAAGAAAAGATTGCGATTGTTGGGAAGGGTTTAACCTTTGATTCTGGAGGATACAACCTGAAAGTAGGAGCCTCTCAAATTGAAATGATGAAATATGATATGGGCGGAAGCGCTGCAGTGTTAGGAGCGGCAAAAGCACTTGGAGCAATAAAACCAAAGGGACTAGAAATACATTTTATTGTGGCAGCTTGCGAAAACATGATAAATGGATCTGCAGTACATCCTGGAGATGTAGTTAAGGCATCTAATGGTAAGACAATTGAAATAAATAACACTGATGCAGAGGGTAGACTCACATTAGCTGATGCTTTAACTTACGCATCCGATTTAAAACCGGATTCAATAATAGATCTCGCCACCTTAACAGGAGCTATTGTTGTTGCATTAGGGAATGATGTAGCTGGATTTTGGAGCAATAATGATGATCTAGCAAATGATCTAAAAGCTGCATCAGCCCAGGCTGGAGAAGAATTATGGCGAATGCCCTTACAAAAAGCGTATAAAGAAGGCTTAAAGTCTCATATAGCTGATATGAAAAATACAGGTCCCAGGGCAGGTGGGTCAATAACTGCTGCTTTGTTTTTAGAGGAATTCTTTGATACAGAGATTAAATGGGCTCATATTGATATTGCTGGGACTTGTTGGACTGATAAAAATAAGGGAATTAATCCATCAGGTGCAACCGGTTTTGGAGTTAAAACTCTTGTTCAATGGATTAAAAATAAATAACTATTTTAAAATCATTCAATCCAAAGATTTGTTGATCTAGCGTTATTCCCCCATAATTTATCCAACCTCTGATCTCTCCCACATGAGAATCTATAGAACTTATATTTTAATTCATTTCTCTCAGCAAAATCCTGATGATATTCTTCAGCCAACCAAAATTGACCTTTTGATTTTAGTTCTACAGCTATTTTTTCTAATGGCACTCGCAACTCATTAGAGGCCGAAACAATTGCATTTGTTGCATCACTTTCCTCAGTTGCATCTTTAAAAAATATCACTGGCCTATACGAATCTCCACGATCACAAAATTGACCTTTACCGTCCAGAGGATCAATATTTCTCAAATAGAGCCTAAGTATCTCGGGTAAAGTTACCAATTGGGAATCATAATTAACCAAAACCACTTCCTGATGTCCTTCATGATTTTCGTAGGTAGGATTTTGTAAATCTCCACCTGAATAGCCGCTTTGTACAAAATTTATCCCCTTTAATGACTCTAAATCATGTTCTAAACACCAAAAACAACCTCCTGCAAGAATCAATTCCTCTGCAAAAGCGTTTACAGGATTAATAAATATTGAAAGAGCAATTATTAGAGGTAAGAAATATTTCATTTTTTTATTATAAAATTCAAATAATAGAATTAATAATCTCTTTAGCAGCTCGCTGGACTACGCCCTCTTCCCCTAATTCTTTTTTTAAAAGAGTGTAACCTTTTTTAATTTTTGATTTTTCTGATGTAAGGTCCAGAATCCTGCAAGCTTTATAAAAGATTTTCTTTTCATCAAAGTCTCCCTGTACAAATTCAGGGATTATTAACTTATTAACTAACAAATTTACAGGGGAAATAAATTTTACTTTGAAATTAAGAATTTTTTTGGCAATAAATGCAGTAACCCTACTTACTCTGTACCCCACAATCTGTGGTATTCCGTATAAAGCTAATTCCATATTCACTGTCCCGGATTTGCAAATAGCTATTTTAGTGAGCGAATAAATATAAGGCTTTAATTTTGCGTTATCTTTTTGAGAAATTACTTGTCCAATAACTTGATATTTTCTAAAGGCCTTTTTGAATCTTTCATCAAAAACTTTCCTGCAGGAAGGAATATAGACAACTAAACTTGGATATTTTTTTTGTAATTTTCTGGCAGTCCGCATAAAAGTTGGTAATATATATTTCAATTCTTGAGGTCTTGATGCGGGCATTAAAAGTAGAATGTTTTGATTTGGGCGAAGGTTAAGAATAGTTCTGGCATTCTTCTTTAAAGGAAGTTTTTTTGTCAAATCGATCATTGGATGTCCAACCCACAAGACATTTCCACCTCTCTTTTTATAAAAGGCTGCTTCTTGTCTGAAAATTGCAAAAATTTTATCGGAAAAATTTATTAAATCAGTTGTAGTATTATTGCCAACCCTCCATGCCCACTCTTGAGGAGCAATATAGTAGAAAATTGGAATTTTAGTCTTCGATCTTTTTAATTTTCTTCCAATTTTTATATTAGGACCCATATAGTCAATCAAAATTAAACAATCTGGAGGATATTTTTTTAGTAATTTATAAAATCTTTTTTGAATTCTTATTGTGGGAATAATAAGAGGTAAAGCCTCCCAAATTCCTATTGCACTAATTGATGTAGTATCTTGAAGAATTTTTACACCTTCTTTCTTCATCCTTTCCCCACCTAAACCGCAAATTTCTAAATCTAAAGATTTTTTTTCCGCTTCATCAAATAACGCTTTTGACAATAACCCCCCATGTAAATCTCCAGAGACTTCTCCGGTACTGATAAATATCTTTTTATTCATTCATTTATTAAAGGCATTGGGCCTCGTCTTTCTTTTGATATTGATTCTTTTAAAAAATCACATAATTGTTTTGAAGAAAGATCTAATGTGTCTTTTAATGCCATTTCCAATGCATCAGCAATTACATAATTAGATTTAAAAAGTAAATTCCACGTGTTTTGCAAAAGTTTTAAATCAAAGTCCTTATTTTCCATCAAACCACTTCTTTTAATCCCAATCCTATTTAGACCTCTCAATCTTCCTGGATGTCCTTCAGCTAAACAAAAAGGAGGTACATCTCTATCTACTCTCGTCATTCCTCCAATCATTGCTAAATATCCAATATGTACAAATTGATGAATACCTAAACAGCCACCAATAATCGCTTTATCTTCAATCTTTACATGTCCTGCAACTTGAACACTATTTGATAAAACTATCCAATTACCAAGTTCACAATTATGGCCTATATGAGTGTAAGCCATTAACAAATTATTATTACCAATAATAGTTTTTTCTCCTTCATCAGTTGCCTTATTTATAGTTACGCATTCTCTAAAAGTATTATTATCACCAATAATCACCTCCGTAGAGGCCCCTTTATATTTAAGATCTTGCGGATCCAGACCTATAAAAACATTTGGGAACACTTTATTGTTATTACCAATTTGAGTTCTTCCCTTAATAACAGCATTAGCTCCTATTTCGGTTCCTCTCCCAATGGACACATTAGGACCGACAATAGCTCCTTGAGAGATAATGACTCCATCATGCAATTCTGCACTTGAGTCAACAAAGGCATTTGGATGAACTTTAACGCCTCCAAATGCTGCCTTTAATTTATTATTTTTATTCTTCATATTATTAATCAACTAATGAGAACATTAATTCTCCAGCACAAACCAAATTACCATCAACGTGTGCCTCTCCTTTAACCTTGCCAAATCTTTGTCTTTTAATACTCAATAAATCACAAGTAATTATCAACTGATCTCCAGGTAAAACAGGTTTTCTGAATTTAACATTATTGATTCCCGCAAATACAAAAAGTCCCTTAGGAAGATCAGGCATTTGAGTTACTATTATTCCCCCAACTTGAGCCATTGATTCAACAATAAGAACTCCAGGCATTAAAGGTCTTTCAGGAAAGTGTCCTTGAAATTGGGGCTCATTTATAGTTACATTCTTCACTGCAACAGCTCTTTCCCCAGGAATATTCTCTATGACTTTATCCACAAGAGCAAAAGGATATCTATGAGGTAACAAACCTAGTATTTTCTCAGAGGAGAGTTGATTATTTTCACTGGATAATTTATTGTCCAAAACAATTAAAGATAAGGTTGATTTTTTAGCGATGAGGCTAATAAAGCATTTAAAGAATGTGATCCTTTATAAACTAAAATTTGTGCCTTAGGTAACCCTACCAAAGCCAAGTCCCCAATTAGGTCTAAAATTTTATGTCTTATTGGTTCATTATTAAATCTTAACGGTGGATTAACCCATGCATCACCATCACAAACGAGAGCGTTTTCTAAACTTCCTCCTTTTATTAATCCAAGTTCACTTAACTCCTGAAATTGATCCTTAAAACCAAATGTTCTTGCTGGAGCAATCATTTCAACAAAACTTTTTGGATTTAAATCAATCACAAAAGTTTGGTTTCCAATTACTTTATAAGAAAAACTTATTGTTGATATAATTGTAGTTTTTTCAGAGGGAGTTGCTGCTATAACTGAGCCTTCTTTATTTAAAATTATTGATTTATTAATTTCTCGAAAAAAATTATCTGGTTTAGGTGCCTTCTTTATGCCTACTTCTTCAAAAGCTCTAACCCACTGAATTGCGGATCCATCTAAAAGCGGGATCTCTCTCCCATCAACTTCGATATGAATATAACTTAACCCACAACCAGCCATTGAAGATAATAAATGTTCAATAGTATATAAATTCCTCCCTCCTAATTTAACCGCCGTACAAAGCATCGAACTTCCAATTAAATCTTGAGTTAGCTTAAAAATCTCATTGGGTTTATCTCTGAAAGAAACATAATATCCTTCTTTTTCATAAGAAGATATTTTAAGTCTTGTTTTTTCTCCACTATGAAGGCCTATTCCTTCTCTGGAGATAACACCAGCCAAGGTGAAGCAAGAATCATAATTAGTAGGCCAAGAAAACACTTAAAACTTCCATCCAACTCCAAGTGTATATCTCCAATCTCCACTTAGGTCCTTACTAGCAATATCTAGTCTTAATGGACCAATAGGCGTTTTCACTCCAACTCCCCCACCAAGCGAATAACCAGCACCTGATTTCTGCAATAATTTACCAGGTTTACCTGGAACATCCTTTTGAGAACCTAAATCACTTCCTGCATCAACAAATAAAGCTCCTGATATCATTCTCCATATAGGAAACCTATGCTCTATTGTGCCTTCAAGAAAACTTTTACTGACAGCCAAATCACAAGATGCCCAACCTCTGACAGATGATGTTCCTCCCATACAAAATGCTTCATAAGGAGGCAATTCACCAACAATGGTTCCTGCCTTCAATTGAAAACCAATAGTTTGTGGGCAATCTTCACTATTAGCATTACTAGACCTACATTCTTTCGTAAAATTTATCAACTTTGTTGGTATAAAGTATGAATACGATGCTCTCATTCTATTGAAAGTTGGAGAGTTTTCCCCGATTGGAACAAACTGTTCAGTACCAAAGCTTAATTTATTTCCTGAAGTTGGATTTACAGAATTATTCAAATTATTTCTAGTTGTACTTGCAATAAAACTGACCAATGTATTTTCTCCAGGGCATGACCCATCATTTGGAGAGTATCCAATACAGATAATATCTGTTATGTTTTCTCTTGTTGTTCTTGGCGTCCTATCAGCATAAGTTCTTTTTTCACCACTACCATCAATCATCTTTACTTCCTTAAAATTCATTCCTCCAAGAACTCTCCATTTAGAAGGCTTAAATGGATCTCCACCATTAAGTGGCCTTGAGAAAGAAAATCCTCCTCCCGTTTTTTCTAAAACTATTGATGAAAAAGTATCAGCATTTGATGGTGTTTTATCATCTACAGCGTATAACTTTCCATTATTTTCACTCCTAAATTCTTGTGGATAATCTCTACTCAGAAAAACATTTGTTCTAAAAGCAGTTTTATGTTTATCTCCCTTAATCCATGGATCAGTTAGAGAAAAATTATAGGTTGTTGAATATTCTCCAAAATTTAGGTTGATGCTAGTAGACCATGCTCTACCTAATGCATTTGTTTCCTGCAAACCAATTGTGGCAAAAATGCCTGAACGAGTAGCATAACCAAGGCCACCAGTTAATGATCCTGTTCTTTGTTCACTTAAATCTAGAAAGATTATGACTTTACCAGGATTTAAATTATCAGGACCAAGAGAAACCTTTACATCATTGAAAAGTGATGTAGCATAAAGTCTTTTAATATCTGCTTCTAAAATTTTTCTATTAAATACGGTTCCAGGTTGCGTTTTTAGCTCTCTTTTTATGACCCAGTCTTTTGTTTTCCCTTTTCTAGGTTTTCCATCGATAATAGATTCACCGTCAGATCCTGGGAATCTAAACTTAACATCAGATATTATCCCTTCAGAAACATTTAGTATTATTACCCCGTCATCAGAAATTCTATCTGGACTATTAATTCTAACTAAAGAATAACCCTCATCTTCATAACGTTTTTTTATTATTTCTATCTTATTTTGAAATTCATTTAGATTAAGTGTTGTTCCGTAAAAATTATTAAAAATACTATCTACGTATGCATTAGAGATTACTGAATTTTCTGGTTTAAGTTCTACTTTCTTCAAAATTGGATTAGGCACTACATTTACAATTAGTCGTACTCCCAATGGCCCATCTTGAGACTTTATTTTAACTCCTGAAAACCAACCAGTAGCATATATTGAATTTAGGTCTTGATTTAAAATTCGATTATCAACAATACTTCCTGGCTTTATACTCATAGAATCATATGCCGCCAATTCAAGTTTTCTCCCCCCAGGATGATTTTCCCACCCTTCAATAATTATTTCTGAGACAAGAACACTTTCTTGATTGATATTTTCTTTATTCTCTGCAATAAAGAAATTTTTTTCATGTTTAATATCAACTGCTTGAAATAAACCATTTTTAATTTTGTTTATTTCTAAATTTGTTACTGATTGCTCAACTTCATTTGGCAAATACTTTGCCGCCAGTTCTGAATTATTAGATATCAAAATCAGAGGAGAACAAGCAATATTTGTGAAAACCTTTCTAAATTTTGAAGAATGTTTTTGCATAGTATTTTTTGATTATGGAATCTGAAGCATTAATTTTTGAATTGAGTTAAATGAAATCGTTTATTCTTCGGTTTATTTCACTATAAGCTTCAATTAGACCACCTAAATCATTTCTAAATCTGTCTTTATCTAGGCTTACAATTGTATCATTTTTCTGATTTAGATCCCACAATCTACAATTATCAGGACTTATTTCATCCCCTAGAAGTATTTTATTTTTAGAATTATAGCCAAACTCCAACTTGAAATCTACAAGTTGAAGCTGAATATTTTTAAAAAAACTTTTCAGGATTGTATTAACTTTTAAAGTTAAATTTATTATTAAATCTAAATCTTTGGAGCTTAGTATATTCATTAATTCAATTCTATCTTTTGTTATTAACGGATCATTAAGTTCATCATTTTTCAGATAAATATCAATTAATGGTTTTGCAAGTATAGTACCTGATTTAATAGTCGTTTGTTTACATAAAGAACCATATGCAGTATTTCTAAGGACAATTTCCAAAGGAATTACTTTTATTTTTTGTGCAATCATTATATTTTCATTTTTAAGTTCAAGAAAATGAGTTGGAATATTACTCTTGTCAAGAAGTTCAAAAATTCTTGAACTTATAAGACAATTAAGTTTGCCCTTCCCTTCAAATTTTGCTTTTTTCAACGCATTAAAAGCTGTTGCATCATCTTTAAATTCAATAAATACTTTATCTACATCATCATGAGAAAATACTTTTTTTGCTTTACCTTCATAAATTAATTCATATTTATTATTCATTAATTTACGACCTCATTTGATTACTAAAATTAAGATTTGTAATTAACATATTTAGTAGAGATCAACTTTTTATAGTTTATTTCATTTTAACTGATTATTCATCGAAACCTAATAGCCTTCAAAAACAAATTAATGAGTATAAATTCAACAAGTTCTAAAGACTACGGTAGATTAGAAAATGTTTTAATAATTGGCAATGGCGGGAGAGAAAATTCTTTGGCTTGGGCTATTCAAAAAAATGAATTAGTTAAAAAAGTTTATTTAATCCCTGGTAACGCCGGCTCAGAAAGAATAAATAAATGTGAAAGAATAAGAATTGACATAAACAATAAAAATAAATTAGTCGAAAAACTTGATTTTTTAAAAATAAATTTAATTGTAATAGGACCTGAAGTACCTTTAGCAAATGGATTAGCCGATTTTCTTCGCAAAAAAGACTATAAAGTATTTGGCCCTGGTAAAGATGGAGCAAGATTGGAATATAGCAAATCTTGGGCAAAGGAATTTATGCGAGACGCAAATATTCCAACTGCAAAATTTTGGACCGTCAATTCTCTTGAAGAAGCCACAAAAATTATCAATTCATCATCAATACCACTGGTAGTCAAAGCAGATGGTCTAGCGTCAGGAAAAGGTGTTTTTATTCCCGCGTCAAAAGATGAATGTTATAGAGCGGCAGAATCCATATTTAATGGTAAATTTGGAAAATCTGGGGATATTGTAGTTCTAGAAGAAAAAATTCAGGGTCCAGAAGTTTCAGTTTTTGCTCTATGTGATGGGAAGAGATACATATTACTTCCAACTGCACAAGATCACAAACGCCTAAATGAGCAAGATAAAGGTCCAAATACAGGTGGAATGGGAGCATATTCTCCTGCTCCACTTTTAACAAAAGATTACCTTGATAGGATAATCAAAGAGATAATTGAACCGACAATAGATGAACTAAATAAAAAAAATATTGATTATAAAGGCGTAATTTATTTTGGATTAATGATCACAAAATATGGGCCGAAAGTTATAGAATACAATTGCAGATTTGGAGATCCAGAATGTCAAACAATAATGCCTTTAATGGATCAAGATTTTGTATTTCTTTTAGAAAAATGCTCAATGGGAAATTTAACAGGTGATGAAAAAATTGATAATCCTGATAAGGTTAGTGGTTGCGTAATAGCGACCTCAAAAGGATACCCACAGGAATATTTAACTGGATTTCCAATAAAAATAGGAAAGATTGACTCAAGTGATTGTCAAATTTTTGACTCAGGTACTTGTTTAAATAAAAATGGAGAATTATTAACTGATGGAGGAAGAGTACTAAGTATTGTATGTCAAGAAAAAGATTTTGATATGGTTTTTGAAAAAGCATATAAAAATCTTAAAGAAATAAATTTTGAGGGAATTTACTTTAGAAATGATATAGGGCATCAAGTTAGAAAAAAATTTTCTAGGGAGAATTAGCTTATGGTAGATACCAAGAACCAAGATAGTAGAGATTATAATAGTACCAGTGATAATGAAGATTTTCATAACAACTATTGGACTAATAGGATAATTGCTTGGTGGAGTGGGTTTAGTTTAAGAACAAAATTGTTAGCGATAGCAACTCTCGTTGTAAGTCTCCTAATGACAGGAATAACATTTTTTGCACTAAATAGTATTCAACGAGATGCAGGAATGAATGATACTAGATATGCTCGAGATCTTGGATTATTGTTATCAGGTAATGTCACAGAATTAGTTGCTAATAATCAAAAAAAAGAAATCTCAAATGTAGCTGAAAAGTTTTGGAGATCAAGTCGGAATCTACGTTACATATTTTTTACTGATGCTGAGGACATTGTTCAACTTGGAATACCGATTAGTGCCACTACAACAAGTTCAGATAGTCAATTACAGCTCACTAGAAGGTTAAAACTTCCATCAGAATTAAAGAAAAGACCGCAATTTCCTTTAGTTAGGCAGCATGTTACACCTCAAGGTCAAGTAACAGATGTATTTGTCCCAATGCTTTGGAAAGGGAAATATCTTGGAACTTTAGCTTTAGGAGTTACACCTAATAAAAAAGCCTTGGCGAGTGCTGCACTTACAAGAGAAATTACCATAGCAGTTTTTATCTCTATTTGGGTTTTAGTAATACTGGGAGCTGTATTCAATGCACTAACAATCACTAGACCTGTAAGAGAGTTAGTAAGGGGTGTCAGGGAAATTTCTAAAGGAAACTTTAAATCAAGAATTTCTATACCTATGACAGGAGATTTAGGAGAACTTTTAAATGGATTTAACCGAATGGCTACTCAGTTAGAAAATTATGACGAGGCAAATATTGAAGAACTTAAAGCCGCTCAAATAAAGCAGCAATCACTAATAGCTACTATGGCTGATGGTGCAATATTATTGGATTCCCAAGGAAAGATAGTACTTACTAATCCAACCGCAAAAAGATTATTCCGTTGGGAAGGAAGATTCTTGGAAGGAAAATATTTTTTAAATGAGATCCCCGAAATTTTATCTAATGACTTACATACAAATATAGAATCTATTCTAAATAGAGAAAAAGAGAAAGATGATTTAAGGTTTAGCTTAGGAGAACCGGCAAGAACTTTAAGGATTGTTTTACAATCAGTCTTAGATACAAACAAAGTTGAATTAAAAGGTATCGCCGTAACAATTCAAGATCTTACAAGAGAGGTAGAACTAAATGCGGCACAAAACAGATTTATTAGTAATGTTTCGCACGAATTAAGAACACCACTTTTTAACATAAAAAGTTACGTGGAGACCTTACATGATTTAAAAGACCAACTCTCAAACGAAGAACAACTCGAATTTCTGGGTATTGCGAATTCAGAGACTGATAGGCTTACAAGACTAGTGAATGATGTATTAGATTTATCAAGATTGGAGTCAGGGAAAATAATTCAATTAGAAGAAATGGATATAAAAGCGGCAATAGAACAGACTCTCAGAAATTACAGACTTAACGCTACAGAAAAAAATGTTTCATTAGCACATGATATAGAAGAAAATATACCTCCAATTCTTGGTAATTTTGATTTACTTTTACAAGTTTTTGATAATTTACTGGGCAATGGATTAAAATTCAGTCCCAAAAATAGCAACCTAATGATAAGAGCTTATGCTTGGCCAGATTCCTGTCCTGCTTTTCCTCCAAGTAAACAAAATGATAGAGCGCCTCAATGCGAGTTAGTTTCACCATTACCAAAAGTAAGAATTGAGATTGCCGATACAGGTTCTGGGATATCTCAAACGGATCAAGAGAAGATTTTTGACCGTTTTTTTAGAGTAGAGAATGCTGTTCATACTGAGCAAGGAACAGGTTTGGGGTTATCTATAGTGAGAGGAATAATTGAAAAACATGGTGGAGAAATTCGAATGGCTAGTGAATTAGGAATTGGAACAACCTTCTGGTTTGATTTAGCATTGGCACAATCAGATAAAGATGAATTATTAACTCAAACTATTAACAATACAGATAATTTTTCAAACTCTGAAGTAAGTAAATTCATCTAATTATTATCTAGTCCTCTAAAAATATTCTGAACATTTTGATCAGGAACTACCCTATGAGGGGCACCACTAAATATCTGTTCAAAGTTAGAAAAAGAATCTTTGATTTCGGGACCTTTATTGGTGATTATAAATTCTCTTATTCGTTTATCATGCCATGATCCTCGCATTTTAAAAACATTTAATGCTCTAGCCATCTCTCCTTTTATTTCAACATATTGGAGCAATAATATAGTATCTGTAATTGTTGAGATGTGAGAATCAGTAATAGAATGACTTCCCATGAATTCTTCTGCAGTATTAGTAAAAAATCCTGCTATTTCTTCTTGTTTTGTATAACCAGTGACTGCAATTACAAACTGTCTAAATGCATTCAAACTTACACCTCGGGCTAAAGCTGAGAGAGAATCTATTGCCATTCTCTTGGGTTTAAATTGATTAATTTGCGTTTTTATTATTTGTAAGTGATCTTCCAAACCAGTTGATTCAGGATATGCACAAATAATTTTTAATAACCCATCACTTTCCATCTTTTCAAAGTCTATTCCCCAACTAGTAGCATTCCTAAGCAATTGAGCCCTGGATTCTTCATATGCAAAAAGTATTGCTCTTTCATTGTTGTTATACGCATCTTCCACAAATTTTGATACGAGCATTGTCTTACCTGTACCAGTAGCTCCTGTGGCAAGGATAATCGAATCTTGAAAATATCCTCCACCACACATATCATCAAGATCTTTCACTCCAGAGCTAATCCTAATATTTGAGGATCGCTGTGTTAATCGCATTGCTCCAAGTGCGAATACACTTATACCATCGGCTCCCATAGTGAATGGATATTCTCCTTTCATATGTACAGTTCCTCTTAACTTCAAAACTTCTAAAGTTCTTCTTCTCTTCTCTGACTCAAGAACATTTCTTAATAAGACAACATTATCAGATACAAATTCTTCTACTCCATACCTAGCAATAGGTCCATAATCATCAACCCTTTCTGTAGTCATAACTGTTGTTACTCCTATTTCTTTTAATCTTGCTATTAGTCTAAAAATTTCTCTTCTAACAACGTAAATGGCGTCATACTGTTGAAAAACTGCAGTTATTGAATCTATTGCAACTCTTTTAGCTTTATATTTTCTAATCGCATAACTAATTCTTTCAATAAGACCAGATAAGTCAAAGTTGCCCGCAACATCTTGACCATCGGGGTCAGGAGAAGCATCTAAAATAAAAAGTTTATTTTGATCAATTAATTCTTGTAAATCCCAACCAAAACTTGCAGCATTTCTAATGATATCTAAAGGGGACTCCTCAAATGTAACGAAGATACCAGGCTCATCAAAGTTGCAAATTCCATGGTGCAAGTATTGAAGCGAAAAAACAGTTTTGCCAGTACCTGAAGTACCACTAATAAGTGTACTTCGAGATACAGGCAAACCACCTCTGCAAACATCATCGAAGCCTTCTATACCTGTAGGCAATTTTTGTACTTGCATTTTATTTGATTTGCCAAATTTCTTATCTTTCATAGTTTTTTGCTAAAGAAACGAAATTAAAAATAAATATATGATTTATATTTAATTATAAAATTTTTCTATATGTTATTTATCTCCACTATATTCAGTTTCAGTTAATTCATCAAAAAGCAGATCTAAACCGATTAAAACTTTCTCTCTATCTGAAAGATCACCAATTATTCTTCTTACTGGTGGAGGTAAAATTTTAGCTAAGGTTGGTGTAGCTAAAATCTTATCTTCTTCTGCAAGTTGTGGTTGTTTAAGAACATCGATAACCTTTAAAGCATAGACTCCTTTAAATTCATTTTCTAATATTTCTCTTAAAGTATTCAAAGCTCTCATTGAATTAGGAGTATTTCCAGCAACATAAAGTTTTAAAATATATGTTTTTCTTGCTGCCATTGTTATTGATCCTCAAATTGATATACAAAGATTTAAAACAACCCTTGACTTATTACACTACAAAATAAGAAAATAAACAAACTACTATGATTGCTTATTTGGCTTAATCAAATTATAAATTTGAGCCTAATAGCGTCTTTAAGACATGACAAATTCTAAAAACTCTTCAAACAATTCTACTAATGGTAATGAGTTGTACGCAATAGCAGAAACTTCTGGTCAACAATTTTGGTTCGAAGTTAATAGATACTATGACATAGACAGGTTAAATGCAAAAGAGAAAGATAAGATAACACTTGAAAAAATCTTACTTTTAAAAGATAAAAACTCGATTACCATTGGTAAACCTTATGTCAAAGATGCAAAAATTGAATTAGAAGTAGTTTCTCACAAAAGAGATAAGAAAATTCTTGTATACAAGATGCGTCCGAAAAAAAAGACAAGAAGAAAGATGGGTCACAGACAAGAACTTACAAGAGTTATGGTAAAATCAATCTCATTAGGTAAAAGTGCTCCTAAGTCTTCTGCAAAAAAGGAAACTGTTAAAAAGGAAACTAAACCAAAATCTGAAAAATCTACAAATTAAACATTTCTAATGGCACATAAAAAAGGAACAGGTTCTACAAGAAACGGTCGAGATTCAAATTCTAAAAGACTGGGAGTAAAAGCCTATGGTGGAGAAAAAGTAACTGCAGGATCAATTTTGATTCGCCAAAGAGGTACATCCTTTTTGCCAGGAATCAATGTTGGCAAAGGAAAAGATGACACGCTTTTTGCACTCAAAGAAGGAACCGTAAGTTTCGAAAGCATTAAAAGAAATCTAAGGAATAGAAAAAGAGTTAATGTAGTTATTTAATTTTCTGATAAGCTCTTGTAGTTATGAGAATAGGATGAAAAACTTCTAAAAAGTTTGATTGAAGTGTCTTAAAGAACTTTTCAACGATTTGTCTATCGTCGATATGGAATGGATATTCATCGTTTTCTCCTTTATAGAAATACCAATTGAATAAAGCAATAGAATTACAATCCATAAACTCATTGAAAATCTCAATTTGAGAAGATGGATCTTCAAGATGTTCCAAAACATCAAGACAAACTATCGTATCAAATTTTGATATTTGTGCATCCTCAATTGTCTTGCAAAAAGTAAGCTTTTTTTCGACTCCTAATTCCTTAGCCCTGTATTCAACAAAGCGTCTATTTGTTTCATTAATATCTACAAAAAAAACATGCTCAACTTTTGAAGACATAGCATTAGCTAAGGCATGTGTTCCAATCCCTCCTCCAAAATCTAAAACTAAATCTCTAGAAAATCTATGCTGAAGTTTTAAAGTATCTGCGATGTAATTCTTGCTTGTCATATGCCAAGCAGCAAGATCAGCAACATGGCGATCTCCAACAATATCAGTATAAAAATCTGAAACATCACTTAGAGCATCTCCAGGATGTAAATTTGCCAAATTCATCTTTGCATTTGCAAGAAATTCATCTAAATCACATTCTTTAATAGATAAGAATTCCATTAAATGTGATTTCAGATTGAAAGCATTATCTAAAAACTCTTTTAATATAGAACTATTATTTTTCAATTTCTTACTTTTAATTTCCGATATTAAAAATCATAGGATGGTAATAAATCTTTCTCAAAGTATTCTTAATATTAAAAATGGAAAATAAAGATGGATTCTTAGTAATTAATAAAGATAAAGGCTGCACCTCTCATGATTGTGTTAAACAAATAAGGAAGTTGTTAAATACAAGAAAAGTTGGACACACAGGAACTCTTGATCCAGAGGTTATAGGAACATTACCAATTGCAATAGGGAGTGCAACAAGATTCATTCAATATCTTCCTCAGGGTAAAACTTATATTGGACAAATTAAATTAGGGATAAGAACTAACACTGATGATATTCATGGAGAAATAATTAATCAAAAATGTTGGCCTAAAATCAGTGATGAGAAATTAGATCAATATTTAAATAAATTCAGAGGATTAATTAAACAAATTCCGCCAAAAGTATCTAGTGTTCATGTTAATGGTGAGAGAGCTTATAAAAAATCTTTTAATAATGAAAATTTTGAATTAGCACCCAGAGAAGTAAAAATAGACGAACTCATTTTAATGAAATGGGACCAAATAAACGGAATCATAGAACTAAAAATCAATTGTTCTGCTGGTACATATATAAGGGCAATTGCAAGAGATTTAGGTGAAATTCTTAATTCCGAGGGGTGCCTTCTACAGCTAAAAAGAATTTCAGCTTGTGGATTTCATGAAAAAAACTCTATAAAAATATCTGATATTAAAAAAGGAATAGACCAAAAAAATGCGTCAAATTTTATTATTCCAACAATTTCTGCTCTTAATCACATTTCAACATTAATCTTAAATAAAGAAGAAGATATCAATTTTTGGCAAACTGGAAGAGCAATTAAATTTGATATTAATTACTTTAATGAAGGTAACAATTTTGATAATAAAAAACCCATAAAGGTAGTAGATAAAAGAAAAATGCTACTCGGGATTGGCTTCTTAAATAAAGAACTAACTAATATAAACCCAAAATTAGTCCTTAATGCAAAATAATTTTTATAGATAATCTTTTTTAAAAGGTTTAATCTGCACACCCCTGTAGTAATGCTTTAATATTTTTTCAGCTTTTTGGCCTTTAGATGCCATATATTTAGAACCCCACTGACTCATTCCTACTCCGTGTCCAGATCCCTGTCCTAAAACTATTAAACCTTTTTTCATAGGGAATTTATTATTTAGTTCTTCCTCAAAAAATTTAAATCTTACGAAATTACTATTAAGTCCTAATTTTTTTCTTAAATCTACACCAGACATTTGATCAGAACCATAAGCTCCAAAAAGTTTTACATTTTTTACCCTGCCTGTACTAGTAATATCTAGAATCTCTATATTTTTTATACCTCCAATCTTGGGAAATAAATTTGTTAATTCTTTGTTTGAAAATTTTTTTTGCCATCTAAATTTTGGGTTCTTTTTATCAAAATCTTTCACACTTGTTAAATATGGATATTTATTCTTCCATACATCTTGACTATTTTCTGTCATTCCCCCTGAGCTGCTATGAAACAAAGCATTAATTAATTTATTTTTATATGTCAAAACCAAAGATCTTGTACTTTTAACAGCTCTGATAGTTTTGTAAGTTCTTGACTCCAAACCATTATAAACTTGATTTCTCTGGGTAGAATCTATGTCAAATAAATTATTTCCCTTTTGCTTTAAAGCATAAGTTCTTGAAGCAATTGCTTGTGCTTTTAATGCTTCCATAGGCCATTTTGCTGGCATCTCTGATCCCACCACACTGCTTAAGTATTTTTCAATGCCCAAAACATTCACTACCAATATTTCAGAATCCAGCACAAAGAGATTAATTTTACCTGAGAATCTTTTTTGACCTACCCAAATTCCTCTTCTATCAGAAGATCTAAGTTGAAATTTTTGATTACTTTTTAAATTATATTTTTTTTGTTTATTCTTATCAAAATACAAAATTCTTCTATTTTTCTCATTTTTCAAAGTTAAACCTTTTATTTTTTTATTTGAGAAAATTTTTCCATCTATGATTAAAGGTATTGATTTATCTGATCTAATCCTTATGTTCTTATTTTTTAAAATCAAAACCCTTATTTTTGGCTCGTAAGATGCAAAAACGGTTTCACTCTGAAAAGTACAAAAAAATAAAATACTAATCAAACACGATTTACAAAAGATTTTATTTAATTTAAGTATCACTTTGTTTGAAAAACAAATTCTTAATTTGCCTAAGTTTGACTAAAAGTCTAGATTTAATCCAGATATAAAAATAAAAATATCATAATAAGTGAATATCACCTTCTTAGGAACAAGTTCTGGAGTACCTTCTTTAACAAGAAATGTTTCTTCCTTAGCACTTAAGTTATCACAGTCATCAGAAGTCTGGCT
Source organism: Prochlorococcus marinus str. MIT 9312 (assembly GCF_000012645.1). Lineage (NCBI taxonomy): Bacteria > Bacillati > Cyanobacteriota > Cyanophyceae > Synechococcales > Prochlorococcaceae > Prochlorococcus > Prochlorococcus marinus. The sequence continues at coordinate 1,359,996 of NC_007577.1, forward strand.
TTTTGATTGTGGAGAAGGAACACAACATCAAATAATGAAAAGTAATATAAAATCTTCGCAAATCAAGAAGATATTTATTACTCACATGCATGGAGATCATATATATGGTTTACCTGGACTTTTGGCTACTCTAGGATTATCAGGCAATAGTAATGGTATTGAAATTTATGGTCCTTTAGGATTACGAAGTTTTATAAGTTCTGCACTTAGTAGTAGTTTTTGCAAATTGTCGTTTCCATTGCATTTTGTGGAAGTTGAAAATTTTGCATCAGAAAATAAAATTTTATTTGAAAACAACAAGCTCAAAGTAAATTGCGCATGCCTTAAACATAAAATACCTGCCTATGGATATCGAGTAAGCGAAAAAGACAAGCCAGGCATATTTGATATCAAAAAAGCAGAGTCTATGAAAATAGCTCCTGGACCAATTTATTCAAAACTGCAACAAGGTAAAGAAGTCTTATTACCAGATGGAAGGACTGTTAATGGGAAAGAATTCTGCGGACCTCCTAGAAAGGGTGAAAGTTTCGTTTATTGCACGGATACTGTTTTTAGCGAATCAGCGGTGTCTTTATCAAAAAATGCCGATTTGCTAGTACATGAATCGACATTTTCTCAGGAGGATGAGAGCATGGCCTATGAAAAATTACATTCCACAACAATTATGGCTGCTAAAACAGCATTATTATCTAATACAAAAAAATTAATTATTACTCATTTAAGTCCAAGATACACTAGTAAAAATTCAATTACACCAAGTGATTTGCTTAAAGAGGCGCAAAAAGTTTTTCCAAATACTCACCTAGCCAAAGATTTTCTGGTGGCAGATATTAAATAAACTGCAACAGTTCGTTAGCAGGAGCGTTGTAAATGACCAACCCATGAAATAATAGTCATAGGTTTTTCTATTTGATGTTGATCGAAATGGTTTCTATTTTTTCATCACTACATAAGTCTTTTAAAAGACTTTTAATTTTTCTTCCATTGATTATTGGTTTACTTCTTAATCCAATTTCTACTAATGCACTTTATCCTAGTGATCCTTCATCAGTAGATGGATTGAAAGAAGATCTTCATGGTGCAGATCTTCAAAATAATGAATTTGTAAAATATGATTTATCTAATCAAGATTTAGGAGAGGCAAATCTACAAGGCGCCTATATGAGCGTAACAACTGCAGCAAATTCTAGTTTCAAAAGCGCGAACATGAAAGATCTTATTGCATATGCTGTACGTTTTGATAATGCTGATTTATCTGATGCAAATCTTACTAATGGTGAGCTGATGAAAAGTGTTTTTGATGGGGCAACTATAGATGGAGCAGACTTTACTGATGCAACTCTTGATCTTCCTCAGAGGAAATCATTATGTGAAAGAGCAACAGGTACTAACTCAAAAACTGGAGTGGACACAGTAGATAGTCTTGAATGTTCAGGCTTAAGAGGTTATATACCTGCAACACCAGAAGCTTAATTAGAAACTAATTTTTAATTATGGTGAAACATTACCAGGCTCTTGTGAGCCTGGTTTTTTGCTATACCACCATTCTTGTATATCAGAAGAAAATTTCTTTGAAAAAAGAGTTATAACTGTTTCAACAGGTTTTGAACCGGGCTCTAAAATCTGAACTGAGTAAGAAGGACATTTTCTTGAAGCCATATCTGCTACGAATCTAGAACCTATTCTTCTCCAACTAGGTTCCTTACTTCTCCAAGCAAGCCTTGAACAGGGCCAAGGTAACTCTTCCCTATCATATAGTCTGCAACATGGTCCAATAACCCTATAACTGTACTGACCTCCATAACTTGATTGAACACTTCCAGTTTTAAAAAATTCAAAGTTATTCATTTCCCAAAAAAAAAGCCACCTTTCTAGAGGGTGGCAGAGAAGTAATAAAATATCAACTTTAAAAAGTTAATTTTTTATAATTAATACAATTCTTCCTCAGCATGAGTTGTAATTGTCACATCAGAGGTTGGATAAGCTACACAAGTAAGGACAAAACCAGCTTCAAGTTGATCATCATCCAAGAAGCTCTGATCTGATTGATCAACACTCCCTGAAGTAACCTTGCCTGCACATGTTGAACAAGCTCCAGCTCTACAAGAATATGGTAGATCAATGCCTTGCTCTTCAGCAGCATCTAGAATATATTGATCATCAGGTACTTCGATGGTTGAATTTAGTCCTTCACCTTCGCTGATGAGTGTAACTTTGTAAGAAGCCATTTAAATAAAAAAATGTTGGTAGTTAATACCTATATAAATACATTTTTAACATTGATTAGGTCGATATGGGGGATTTTGACGTAAAAAATGACACAATAAAATGTATTAAAGAGTATCAATAAGAAAAACTTATACTTAGGTTAGATTCTTTGCTTTTTGCGCATAAATACAAGCCCAATCTTTTCTAGATGATACATCCAATAATTTCAAGTTATTTTGAATTAATATTTTTATAATTTCATCTTTTTGTGAATTCAGAATTCCACTGAAAATGACTTCGCCATTATTTCTCAAACACTTATAAATATTCGGAATCATTTCTTTTATTACTTCAGCGAGAATATTGCATACAACAAAATCGATTTTTTTGAGTTGATGTTTTAAAATTACCTCATTAAAAGATCCCAAATATGTGTTTAAGTTATTTAAATTTCCGAAATTTAGTTGAAAATTAGAGTTAGTTGAATTTATAGCTAGATAATCATTATCAATTGCACAAACCTCTTTAGCTCCTAATAATCTTGCAGCAATGCTCAAAATACCGCTGCCACTCCCAATATCTAATACCTTTTTATCAGATAATAAAATTTTCTCCATTTTTTCTAAGCATAGATAAGTCGAGGGATGACTGCCAGTACCAAAGGCTGCTCCAGGGTCAATTTTTATGATTTGTTTATCATTAAATTCTTCATTTAGATTTATCCAACAAGGTAATATTAGAAAATGATTTCCTACTAATTCAGGGGCCCAATATTTCTTCCAGCTTGTTAACCAATCCTCTTCTTTAATAACACTCCAGTCAAAAAATTTATTAATAGAGTCATTAATGTTGAGAAGTTTGCAAATTATTTTTTCAAAATCACTTCTGGAACTCTCGTCCCATTCATTAATTGGAAGCCATATATTCACTTCTTTTTTATTTTCAGTTTTTATCAAATATTCAAATGAAAAACTGAATATTCCTAGCTCATTTAATTTCCAAATAATAATTTCTTCTAAATCACTTTCTATCTGAAAGTTTAGTTTATACCAATCTTTACTCGCCATTATAGTTAGTCAGACTTTTTATAAAGTAACTGGATTAGCGCTAGTAATTCCCTCTACTTCAATAATGGTGTCAAGCAACTTATTAGGTATTGGATCATCAATACTTAAAACCATAACAGCTTCTCCTCTAACAATTTTGCGCCCAACTTGCATGGAGGCAATATTTACATTGTTGCTACCCAATAAAGAACCCAGCTTGCCAATAATACCAGGCATATCTCTATGCCTAGTAACCAACATATATCTGCTTGGTGATACGTTTACTGGGTATTGATCAATACTAATAATTCTTAATTCTCCATCAGCAAAAATGCTTCCCGCTACGCTATGGTCTCCATTATCTCCATAAGTAGTTAACTGAAGCGATCCACTAGCAAATTCAGGTCTTGCCTCATCTTTACTCTCAACGACTGAAATGCCCCTAGAATCTGCTTCTAGAGAAGCATTCACATAATTGATCCTATCTCCCAAAGCTTTACTTAGAAGGCCTTTTAGACTGGCAATTATTAATGGCTGGGAAGGATGTTGAACAAATTCACCTTGAAGCTTTACCTCTAATTTTTGAATCTGTCCTCCTGCAAGCTGACTTACAAGAAGTCCCATCGTTTCTGCTAACTGTAAATGAGGCTTAAGGCTATCCATAATATCAGGACTTAAACCAGGAATATTAACGGCAGTTCTAGCCGATAAACCAAGCAATACATCTCTTATTTGTTCGGCAACATCAACAGCTACATTTTCTTGTGCTTCCCGAGTAGATGCTCCTAAATGAGGTGTAAGAATAAGATTCTTTTCAACTTGCAGAAGTGGTGAATCAGATTCCAAAGGTTCTTTAGAAAAGACATCTATTGCTGCTCCTCCAATGAAGGATTGATTTAAAGCTTCTGCTAATGCTTCTTCGTCAATTAAACCTCCTCGAGCACAATTAATTAACTTTGCGCTACTTTTCATACTTTTAAGCACCTTCATATTTACTAAATTCTCTGTCTCTGGTGTGCGAGGTAAATGCAAAGTTACATAATCTGATTGTTGGAATAGGTCATCTAATTCAGATAGTTTAACTTTTATTTGTTGAGCTCTTTCAGTTGAAACAAAGGGATCATATCCGTAAACTTCCATTCCTAATGCATTGGCAACTTTAGCTACATGAGCACCAATTTTCCCTAAACCTACGACTCCTAACTTTTTCTTATAAAGCTCATTACCAACAAATTTCTTTCTCTCCCATTTACCTAACAAAGTACTACTATTAGCTATTGGAATATTTCTAGATAAGGCCAACATCATAGCTATGGTGTGTTCAGCAGCAGCAATAGTATTTCCTCCTGGCGAATTAACAACAAGAACCCCTTTTTGTGTAGCAGCTTTAACATCTACATTATCAACTCCTACTCCTGCTCTTCCAATAATCCTCAGTTTATTTGAAGAGTTAATAATTTCTTCAGTCACTTGAGTGCCAGATCGTATCATTAGGGCATCATATTCTTTGATAATTGATGCCAATTCAGAGTTTGAGATTCCTATTCGCTGATCTACTTGCGCTACCTGTGAAAGAATATCAATTCCTGTTTGATCAATTGGATCTGTAATGAGAACTTTTGTCATTTACGAGTTGTTCTTTAATCTTTTACTTTAACTTAATCTATAGTAGTTATATCTTATTTTATTAATTTGAATAAAACACAAACATTTGAGGAATGAACTTTGACTAAAAGTATAGTGATATTTGAAGACCTTGAAAAATGTATCCAACTATTTAATGTTTTCAAAGAAAAGTCAGTATTGCTCCAAGAAGCTATATTAATTCCGCCCTCAAATGCGAAAATCTCCCCTGATAAAACTAAATTGCTAAACGAATCAGCCAATAATTTCATTAAATCTCAATTAATTGAAGAGATAAGAATCCTCAATCCTAAACTTGACCGGAAACTAAGGCAAAAAGATATGAGTAGATGGCTCATGCCGTTTGGTTTTATAGCTGGGATAGCTTTTACTAATATGACTAACTTATCTACTTTCAGCTTTCTTGGTTTAAATAACATAGGTGAAACGTTAATAGGAGGTCTCTTAGGAATGGGTTCAGGATATTTAGGAAGCGTTTTTTCTGCTGCAAGTATAAATCTAAATAGAAATAAAGAATTGAGATCAATTATTAACTTGAATAAAGAGGGTAAATGGCTTGTAATGCTTGAAAATCAAATTGGAACTGAATTACCTTGGGCTTTGATAAAGCAATCAGAAGCAAAAGATATAATTTTTTTAGAAGGCTGAATGATTGACTTAAAAGAAATCTTAATAAACTCAAACTACAAAGAAGAAACTGAGGAATTAATAAATATTGCTAACTTAGCTTACAAACACTGGGAAACTTATTGGACTGGATTTAACTCAACTTATGTTTGCGAGGAGATTTCAAAAGATTTTGAAAATTTAAATGATTTCAAATTTTTTGTTTATGGAGGATTCTCTTCCTCTCAAAGATCAAGAATAGCTTGCTTTAGAGGAGATAACATTCCTGAAGAGGATGCACTAAAAAGTAATTTTCCAGCTCAAGGGATAAAAATTAATGGCAATTTTTTATTTGATAATGCTACACAAGACGATTTTAGATCCCTCTTAATTGAAAATGGGGTACATAAAGTAAAAGTAGGCGATATATGGACTATTGGAGATAGGGGGGCACAAGGAATAATTGATAATTTAGATATTGAGCATCTAAATGAAAAGATTTTTTATTTGAGAGACGTAAAAGTAAAAATTAATTTAGTTGGTATAGATGAATTACAAATACCTTCTGGAAGAACAAAAAAACTTGTTAATACAGTAGAAGCTTCAACAAGATTAGATGCTATAGCTTCAGCAGGTTTTAGGATATCACGAACCAAAATCATTGAAAGGATAGAAAATGGAATGCTCAAATTAAATGGAAGCAAAGTTAACAAGCCAACTATTAATCTAAAAATTGGCGACAAACTAGAACTAGAAAATAAAGGATTTATCGAAATTCTAAATTTAGAAATCACCAAAAGAGAAAGATGGAAAGTTAAATTACTTAGAAAATGAAACATAACCTGCTATTTTCTTATAAGGGGGATTTAATATTCTTCAATTTGGGCGATTAGCTCAGTGGTAGAGCACTACCTCGACACGGTAGTGGCCACTGGTTCGAATCCAGTATCGCCCATTAAAACTTTGACGAACTAGCTTATATCCACATAAAATAATTTCATTTTTTAGATTATTAAAAAAGATGAAACTTAATCAAATAATTAATCTTCATAAGGGGCTCACAGCATTTGTAGTTATAGGTCTTATGATTTTTTTTGATAATTTTACAATCGCTCCCTACGTTTATTTAGCTCTGCATGGTACTTATGGATTACTTTGGCTTCTAAAAGAAAAGATATTCCCGGATCCTTATTTTAAAGAAAAAATCAATTTTTTAACTTCAGTCACTGGTTTTATTTTCCTTGGAAGTTACTGGGTAGCGCCATACATTCTTATTTCATCTCAGAAATCTGTTCCGAATATCGTAATAGCTGCATCTGTATCTATAAATATAATTGGTGTGTTTTTACACTTTGCTAGTGATGCTCAAAAATATTTTTCTCTTAAATTAAAAAAAGACCTAATTAAAGAAGGATTTTTCAAAAATATAAGGAATACAAATTATCTAGGAGAAATACTAATTTATCTATCCTTCGTAATCCTTTCAATGAGTTTCATTCCATTAGTAATTCTTGCAATATTTTTCTTTATAGTTTTTCTGCCAAGAATGATAAAAAAAGATAAGTCGCTCTCAAAGTATGATTCATTCAAAGAATACAAAAAGAAAAGTGGTCTTATTTTGCCTAAATTAAATGCTTGATAACAACTTACCAAGTTGGAGACAAGATTTAAAATCTTCTAGGAAAAAAGAGGGTAAATCACCCTCTAATAAATGGATACAGCTTGCAACAGTTAGCGAAAAAAATGAGCCAAGATTAAGAACAGTTGTTTTCAGAGGATGGCATAAAGATAGTTCAATGATTATTTTTACAGATAGAAGAAGTGAAAAAATTGGTCATTTGAAATCTAACCCTAATGCAGAAAT